>NZ_JHQR01000094.1 GCF_014843825.1 Mesorhizobium silamurunense | reverse complement strand
TTCGCTTCGGAAGTGACGCGCGTCGCACGTGAGGTCGGCACGGAAGGCAAGCTCGGCGGCCAAGCGCAAGTTCGCGGCGTTGCCGGCACGTGGAAGGATCTGACTGACAACGTCAACTCGATGGCCGAGAACCTGACCGGCCAGGTTCGCAACATTGCCGAGGTGACCACCGCGGTCGCGTCTGGCGATCTGTCGAAAAAGATCACGGTTGCGGTGCAAGGCGAAATTCTCGAGCTCAAGGACACCATCAACACGATGGTGGATCAGCTGAACTCGTTCGCTTCGGAAGTCACGCGCGTGGCGCGCGAGGTGGGCACGGAAGGCAAGCTCGGAGGCCAGGCTGAGGTGAGGGGTGTCGGTGGCACCTGGAAGGACTTGACCGACAACGTCAACCTGATGGCGGCCAACCTGACCGGCCAGGTCCGCAACATCGCGGAAGTGACCACGGCCGTCGCCCGAGGCGACCTTTCGAAAAAGATCACTGTCGACGTCAAAGGCGAAATCCTGGAGCTCAAGGACACCGTCAACACGATGGTCGACCAGCTGAACTCTTTCGCCTCCGAAGTCACGCGCGTTGCGCGTGAAGTCGGCTCGGAAGGCAAGCTTGGCGGGCAGGCGCACGTGGAAGGTGTCGGCGGCACTTGGAAAGACCTGACCGACAACGTCAACGCGATGGCCGGCAATCTGACGGTGCAGTTGCGTGACGTGTCCAAAGTGGCCACGGCGATCGCGACCGGCGACCTGACCCAGAAGATCACCGTCGATGCGCTGGGCGAGATCCTGCAGATCAAGGACGTGATCAACACGATGGTTGATCAGCTGAACTCTTTTGCCTCGGAGGTGACCCGTGTGGCGCGCGAGGTCGGTTCCGACGGCAAGCTCGGCGGCCAGGCTCAGGTGCGCGGCGTGGCCGGCACCTGGAAAGACCTGACCGACAATGTGAACGCGATGGCGGCCAACCTCACAGGCCAGGTGCGCAACATTGCCGAGGTGACCACCGCCGTGGCCCTGGGCGACTTGTCGAAGAAGATCACCGTGGACGTGAAGGGCGAAATCCTCGAGCTCAAATCGACCATCAACACCATGGTCGACCAGCTGAATTCCTTCGCGGGCGAGGTGACGCGTGTCGCTCGCGAAGTCGGCACCGAGGGAAAGCTCGGCGGCCAGGCGCAGGTGCGCGGGGTGGCCGGTACCTGGAAGGACCTGACTGACAATGTGAATTCCATGGCCGAGAACCTTACCGGCCAGGTTCGCAACATTGCCGAGGTGACGACCGCAGTTGCGCGTGGCGACCTTTCGAAGAAGATCACCGTCGACGTGAAGGGCGAAATCCTCGAGCTGAAGTCGACCATCAACACCATGGTGGACCAGCTGAATTCCTTTGCCGGCGAGGTGACGCGCGTGGCCCGCGAAGTCGGCACCGAAGGCAAGCTTGGCGGACAGGCGCAAGTCCGCGGCGTTGCCGGCACCTGGAAGGATCTGACCGACAACGTCAATCTGATGGCGACAAACCTGACCAATCAGGTTCGTGGCATCGCCGACGTTGTGACTGCGGTCGCGCAAGGCAATTTGAAGCGCAAGCTGACAGTGGACGCGAAGGGCGAAATCGCCTCCCTCGCTGACACCATCAATGGCATGATTGAAACCCTCGCCACGTTTGCAGACCAGGTGACCAACGTCGCACGCGAAGTGGGCATAGAAGGCAAGCTTGGTGGCCAGGCACGCGTGCCTGGCGCAGCCGGGCTCTGGCGCGATCTGACGGATAACGTCAATCAGCTGGCAGCCAATCTAACCACCCAAGTCCGCGCCATCGCCGAAGTCTCGACGGCCGTGACAAAAGGCGATCTGACGCGCTCGATCAGCGTCGAGGCCTCGGGCGAGGTCGCCGCCCTCAAGGACAACATCAACGAGATGATCCGCAACCTCAAGGATCAGACGCTGAAGAACGCCGAGCAGGATTGGCTGAAGACCAATCTCGCCCGCTTCTCGCGCATGCTCCAGGGCGAGCGCGATCTGGCCACCGTGTCGCGCCTTATCATGTCCGAACTCGCTCCTCTGGTGAACGCGCAGTATGGCGTCTTTTACGTGACCAATCGCGACGAGGATGAGTCCTATCTGGAGCTAGCGGCGTCCTACGGCGCTGAGAGCAGGGCGGCCATGAAGCAACGCCTTGACCTACGCGAAGGCCTGGTCGGCCAGAGTGCCGCCGACAAGCGGGCGATCATGCTTGACAATGTCCCGCCGGACTTTCTGCAGATAACGTCAGGCCTCGGCAGCAGCCGGCCGGCAAACGTGATCATTCTTCCCGCTCTGTTCGAGGACGAGGTGAAAGCCGTCATCGAACTCGCATCGTTCGGCGAGTTTCGCGACACGCACCAATCGTTTCTCAATCAGCTGATGGAATCCGTCGGCATCGTTCTCAACACCATCGCGGCAACGATGCGGACCGAAGGCCTGCTCAAGCAGTCGCAGCTGCTGACATCCGAATTGCAGGCGCGTCAGACCGAGCTCACCAAGAAGCAGGAAGAACTGCACACCACAAACGAAGAGTTGCAGGAAAAAGCTCAGCTTCTCGAGAACGAGAAGAAGCAGGTTGAAAACAAAAATCTCGAAATCGAGATGGCGCGAAGGGCGCTGGAGGAGAAGGCCGAGCAGCTGGCGCTTACCTCAAAATACAAATCCGAGTTTCTTGCCAATATGAGCCACGAGCTCCGGACACCGCTGAATTCGCTGCTCATCCTGTCCAACCTGCTAGCAGCCAACCAGCAGGGCAATCTCAACGAAAAACAGGTCGAGTTTGCCCGCACCATCAATTCCGCCGGAACGGACCTTCTCAGCCTGATCAACGACATCCTCGACTTGTCGAAGATCGAGTCCGGCACCGTTTCGGTCGACATCAACGATATGCCCGTGGCGCATCTCAGACAGCATATGGAGCGAACGTTCCGCCAGCTTGCTGCCGACAAGGGGCTTGGCTTTACCATCAAGGTGGATCCCGCTCTTCCCGAGACCGTGCGCACGGATGAAAAGCGCTTGCAGCAAATCGTCCTCAACCTGCTTTCGAACGCCTTCAAGTTTACATCCGCGGGCGAAGTAAGCCTGCAGTGCCGAGTTGAGAAGACCGGGCGCCGCAACGGTGCCAAACAGCCGACGAAAGCCTTGGCCATTGCCGTGACCGACACGGGCATAGGCATTCCGGAGGACAAGCAAAAGCTGATCTTCGAGGCATTCCAGCAGGCCGACGGCACCACCAGCCGCAAGTATGGCGGCACCGGGCTTGGCCTCTCGATCAGTCGCGAGATTGCTCGCCTGCTTGGCGGCGAGCTGAGGGTCGAAAGCACCCCCGGCAAAGGATCGACATTTACACTCGTCATTCCCTTGGATGGTCCAAGGGTCGCCATGACGACGCAGCCGGAGCTGCTTCCGGCCACGGAGGCGATCGCCACGACCGCACCGCCCAGCAGCTTGCCGTCAGCGGAATTGATGGACGATCGCGATGCCATATCATCGGAGGACAGGGTCGTTCTGATTGTCGAGGACGACCCGACCTTTGGCGGCCTGCTGCTTGGCCTGGCGCGATCGGCCGGGCTGAAGGGCGTGCTGTCGACCGCGGGCTCCGGAACTTTGGCTCTGGCCCGCAAGCTGGTTCCCGACGCGATCACTCTCGATCTGGGGCTTTCGGACATCGACGGCTGGGTGCTCTTTGATCTGCTGCGCCATGATCCGAAGACCAAGGCTATTCCGGTTCATGTGATTTCCGGCGCCGAAGACACCGAAGATCTGGCCCGCAAGGGCGCATCGAGCGTCTCTTCCAAGCCCGTGTCGTCCGACGAATTGATGAACGTGTTTCAGGACATCCATTCAAGGAAGCTTCGCATTCAGCGCCGGGTCCTTGTCGCCGACCCAGATCCGGAGCGCCGCCTCTCGTTGGTCGAAGCGATCCGTGACGGCGTCACCTCGGTCACTGCTGTCGGTCGTGTTGCCGCGAACGCGGATCACCTGGACGTCGCCTCCTATGATGCGGTTGTGCTCGGCTTCGGGAGATCGGCCAAGGACAACGCACAGGCGCTCGATGAACTTGCCGATCAATTCTCGGGCGCTTCGCCGCCGCTTCTGTTCTTTGCCCCTCACTCGGAGGCAATCGAACAAGTTCTGACGTTGAATCCGGCCTGGACGGATGTCCCGCGGGCCGAGAATTTCGCTCAACTGGCTTTGCATATTTCGGCAACGCTTCCGGGCGGGGCACGCTCGGGCAATGGGACGGAAACCGGAGAAACCGACAATAAATTCAGTCTTGCCGGCGCCAAGGTGCTCATCGTGGACGACGACATCCGAAACATTTATTCGTTGACCAGCGTCCTTGAGACTTACGACATAGAGGTAATGCACGCCGAGCGTGGCCGGGACGGAATCGCGTTGCTTGAAGAAGTCCCTGATGTTGACGCTGCCTTGATCGACATCATGATGCCGGAGATGGATGGCTACGAGACCATGCGGCGGATTCGCAACACGCCTGCCATTGCTCACATCCCGCTGATTTCCGTAACTGCCAAGGCAATGAAAGGCGACCGGCAGAAATGCCTGGACGCCGGAGCTTCCGACTACATCGCCAAGCCTGTCGATCTCGATCTTTTGCTGGCGCTGCTTCGGGTCTGGATCGGACGCTCTCGGGCGCGGGTCGAGACTTCGGAAAAGCTGCTCTTGTCAGTAAACTGACGGGTGCCCCGATGCAAAAGCCATCGCGTATCCGTTCAAAGAAATTGGAGATCGCGCAGCTCGCCGAGGGCGCTGCAAAGGCACGTGTCCTCGCCGTCGATGATGACGAGCGCAATCTGTTGGCGATCCAAGAGGTTGTGGCTCCAATTGCGGAGGTGGTCGCCGTGCAATCTGGCGAGGAGGCCCTGCGATGCCTGTTGAAGCAGGATTTCGCCGTTATTTTGCTGGACGTGCTGATGCCCGGTCTCGACGGCTACGAGACGGCCGCACTGATCCGCCAACGCGGACAATCCAAACGCACCCCTCTCATTTTCCTTACGGCCATTAACAAGGAAGATGCTCACATGCTGCGCGGCTACGATGCCGGCGCTGTGGACTATGTGTTCAAGCCGTTCGACCCGGTCATGCTTCGCTCCAAAGTGGCTGTCTTTGTCGAGCTTCATGAAAAGACGCTCGAGATTCAGCGCAAGGCGATCGCCGAGCAGGCCTTGCTGGCAAAGGCCTTGCAGGCCGAAAAGGAAAAACTCGAAGCTGAGCGATCGCTGCGCAACGCGGAGGAGCGCCAGGAAGCCATTCTTGGCTCGTTACCCGTCTGCTTTCACGCGCGAGCCGCCCAGCCACCCTTTGCAGCCCGCTTTGTCACCAAAGGTGTCGAACGCCTGACGGGATTTCCACCGGAGCGCCTCACGTCCGATCCTCGCTTTGGCTTGAGCCGTGTGCATCCTGATGATCTGCCAAGAGTGCGGGAAGCGTTGCTGTCGGCAAAGACTACAGGATCCTACACGTGCGAGTTCCGCTGGCAGTGCGCCGATGGCAAATACCGCATCTTTCTTGACCAGGGCATTCTATCGAAGAGCGCCGACGGGCGCCGACCCGAGATCTTGGGAACATTGCTTGACGTGACTGAGCGGCGTGAACTCGAAGATCAGCTTCTTCAATCGCAGCGCCTCGACGCAATCGGCAAGCTAACGGGAGGGCTGGCGCATGACTTCAACAATCTGCTTGCCGCGATTCTCAGTGGACTGGGATTGCTCGAGCGGCACGCTCCGCTCGACGAGCAGGCGAGACAAGTCGTTGACCTAACCCGGCGCTCGGCGAAACAAGGCGCGGAACTTGTCACCCGTATGCTCGCCTTCTCGCGGCGTCAGAATCTGAGGCCGGCAGCCGTGCGTCTCGCTGCCCTGGGAGACACGATGAATGGGCTGGTGGCGCCGGTGCTGGGTGGCCTGATCCGCTTTGAATGGAAAGTCGACAATTCCGTTTGGCCCGCGCACGTCGATGTCGGGCAGCTTGAGCTGGCCTTGATGAACTTGGTTTTCAATGCACGCGACGCCATGCCGTCGGGTGGAACAATTACAGTGAACGCACAAAATCGGACGATTGAAACCGCCTCCGACGATCTAACACCCGGCGCCTATGTGGTTGTCACGGTCAGAGACACCGGTGCGGGCATCCCGCAGGACATTCTGGCCAAAGTGGTCGAACCCTTCTTCACCACAAAGCCGGTCGGCAAAGGAACGGGCCTAGGTCTCAGCACGGTTTATGGATTCATGAAGCAGTCAGGCGGTTCGCTCCGCATAGATAGTGCGGTGGGTCGCGGAACTGCCATGGAATTGTGGTTGCCGCGTTCGATCGAGCAGCCAGCCAGCGATGTTGTTGAGCCCGATGTGGAGCGGGTCGATGCGGGCAAGGAACTCCCGTCCATTCTTTTGATCGACGACAGCAACGTCTTGCGGCAACTGACTGCACAATCACTTCGGCAGCGTGGTTTCGCAGTAACCTGCGCAGCAGGGGGGGTCGAAGCGCTCGCAATTATCGAACGGGCGCCACATGATTGCGACGTGATTGTCACTGATTTCGCCATGCCCCTGGTATCCGGGGTGGAGGTCATTCGCTTTGCGCGTAATCTCCGCTCCGCATGGCCGGCGGTCATTATTACCGGATATGCTGACGCGGACGCGATTGCCGATCGCCCATCGGACGTGCCACTGCTCAACAAGCCGTTCCGCGAAAAGGATCTCATAGAGAGCATCCTCCGCGCCAACGCGAATGTCGGCCCAAAGGCAATCAAAATAGGGTATGCAACAATCGGGGCTTGCTTCAACTTCGGCCCTGTTACCTGTCTCGTCCAAGTCGAAACTGCGAACTATGAGCTACCGATCCCTTTCAGTGGAGGACGGTGAGCCCGATCTCGGCTGGACAGGCCGCAGGCGAAGGCGAGGGACACGGTCGATCGGGAAGGTGACGACGAGCGGGAACTCGACGAAGCCTGTGAAACGATCATGTGGCCGGACGACCTGGAATCGCAGGAGATGCTGCCCACAATCTGAAAGTGCCCACGATGAGCATTTTGGCCCGGCTGCTATGCGGCCGGACCATTGTTTTGCCGACTGCGACCGTCACCTAGTGGTTATGGGGCTGCTGGAAGCCGGCGACATCGTACTGAGATACGCTCTTCGGATTGTTCGAATTCTGCGGCTGCTCGCCGGCATAGTGCGTTCCCGCATTCCCATCGGGGTTGAAGGCAGAGCCCGGAGCAGAGGCGGAGTGGCCTGGGGTGGCACATCCTGTTTCAGGGGTTCCGATCGTTTGGCTGGGCTGGCCAGGCGCGCCCGTGACCGTATGGACATTGCCGGCAGAAGCCAAGGTAGCGGAGGCTGCGAGCAAGCCCAGCGTCATCGACACGAGGAGATGTCTCATGGTGTTCTCCTAAAGCATTGCGTTTCAGGACGGCGCTCGGGTTTGCGACCACCCGGGATGAAGCACAAACGCTTTTCGAACCGCCGCTCATCTCGTGATCGCGAGCCTGTGATGGCGCTCCCGATGGGTGGCGGACTTTTTAGCTCTCAGGGCAAGCGGAACCCATTCATGACCTTGGGCTCGCTGAAGTTGCCCCAGCAACGCTGGGAAAGCTGACTTCCGATTGGCGGAAACGCCGCATGGACGACCTTAATGCCCTTTGTCTGCAGGAAATCAGCGACAGGGACGAAATCCCGGTCTGACGAAACGATCACCCCGGACTCGTATCCGTTCGACCACGCCAGGGCTAATCATGTCCGTCACGATGCGTGTATCGACACCCTTCTCCTCTGTGCCGCGCATGTCCGCGCTACAGGTCGGGCAATTTGGTATCACCCTGGCATGACGGGCATTTGGGAAAGCCCTTCTTTGCCGGGCGCTCAACCAAGGTTGCATTCGGCGGCTGTCGAAAGCGGAACGCGGTGCTTCGAGGGCGCAATCGAATAAACTGCGCTCACCAGACGGACGCCATTCAGGCGGAGCGCGACCCACAGGTCCAGCTCATTGGCATGATCACTTCCTACAAGCACCCGACGGCTGGCGAAGTGAAGGTGGTGGCGCCGACGGTGAAACTGTCGGAGACGCCGGCGGCGATCGAACGCCCGGCGCCGCTCGTTGGCGAACACACACGCGAAATCCTTGCCGAATATGGCTATGGCGCAGCCGAGATCGACGACGTGCTCACCCGCGGCATCGGCGGCGAGCCGAAGCGCGCCTGCCCGCTAAAACCATTCGGGGAAGGCCGCGCGAACGGCCTTCCGCAATGCCGGTATGTCTTCATCCGGAACCGATGAATAGGGCCACAATAGCCGCGGCCCGAGCGTACCCCAGCCACCGGCTGCGACCATCGCCTTGTCGAGGGCAGCGTCGCTGACCGCGTAACGCGCCCGGAACGGCAGGACATGGTCGGCGAGGAACGCCTGGATGCGAACCTCCATCTCGGCGGCGGCATGTTCTTCGGCAAGTATCTGAGCCCACCATTGCAATGCACCCTTGTGGGGGTGAGACAGGCGACGTTGGAATAGCTGCCATGCGCGCCGTGGGCATAGCCGGTCGCCAGCGTGTGGCCTGGCACGAACACCGAAAGGCCTGGCAGTTCGCGCCGCATGTCCGCATACCAGCCGGCGTCGCCGCCGGGTAGTTTGGCGCCGACAAGCGAGGGCACCGCGGTTCGCAGCGCGGCAATGCTTTCGAGGCTCAGCCGCCGCTTGGCGTGCGGCGGGTTGTAGAACACCAGAGAAGTGCGCGGCGCCGCCTCGGCCAGGCCCGAAACGAAACGCAGCACTTCCTCGTCGCTCGGCGGCCACCAGTCCGGCAAGGTGAATTGCACAGCCGAGGGTCTCAGTCCCGCAACGCGTTTCAGCCGCTCACGTGCAACGCGCGGGTTGGACTGGCTGATGCCGATCTGGAAAGGGATGTTCGCAGCGCCGGCGATTTGCGCCACCATCTCGCTCAGCCGGTCGAATTCGGCTTCCGTCTGGCAATGGAACTCACATGCCGTGCCGTTGGAATAGACGCCGTGAACGCCCGATGCGCAGAGCCGCGCGACGGTGTCTTGCGTGGCGCTCCAGTCGATATTGCCATCCAGGCGCACCGCCAGCATCACGGCGCCCCAGATGCCGCGCGGCGCATGTTCGGGAAGGACGCAGAGATGATCGCTCATGATCCGACCAGCGTAGTGTGAAGGAAAGAGGCGCAAAGTCGCCAAGGCGGATCTCGATGCGACCCTTCCTTGGAACGATCAGCAGCGGCGACAACGATCCCGTGGTGATCGCCATGCCTTTTCTAAAACCGCCGAAATGATCGAAGGCCATCCCAGCGAAAGCAACGATGGGAGAGATGGCGTCGCCGAACGGGTATTTGGCGGTCTCGCGCTGGCTGGTCGCCCCATCGCAGGAAAGCGTGATCGCCATGCCATCGACCTTCGGCTCGTGCGCCAGGATCTGCGTGCCGATGACATAGCCGCCGGTGATCATATTGTCGGCGAGCGGACCGAACGGGCCGGCTTCGGTTCGGTCATCGATGCGGGAGCCGATGAGTTCGATGCCGAGAACGAAATGTTCGACCGTCTGCAACACGGCATCGCGCCCAGCCTTGGCGATCTCGGGCGTAAGATCGGCGCCGAGCCGGACGGCCACTTCGATCTCCAGCCCGGCGAGATCGCGTTCGCCAAGTTCGATCGTTCCGCCATCGTCTATAACTATTCCGGCGGGGATCGGCGCACCCGTCGCAATGCCATCGGGCGGCATCGCCACCTTGCCGACAGGCGCGCTTCCGCCAAGCAGCTTCATGACTTCGCCCTGAATTGCCATCGCCTCATCGCGCGTCAAGTCGATGAAACGCGACGCCGGCACGCGTCGGCACGGATCGCTGTGAGCCACGGCGATTGCCGCGGCAATTGCATCGATATCAGCCGGCATCGGCGATCGTCTCCTCGCGGCGGGATTTGTCCGACGCGCAAGCTGCCTCGATGATGCCGATAAGCTTGCGCCCATAGGCGCCGGTCACCGGTACCGGCTTGTTTTCGACGATGGCGTCGCGCAACGCTGCCCATTCGCGTTTCACCGCATTGTGCATCCAGGCCGGCTCGAACGAATCCGGCAGGTCGGCCCACACCGTATCCCGACCGATCATCGTGCCGCGATCCATGTCGATGCGCAGCGTGCCGCGCTCGCAGACCAGATCCATCGCAAAGCCGACCGCGCCATCGCGATAGCCGACGCTCTGCACCTGGCCCAGGCCGCCGCCGTTGAAGCGCAGCGCCAGCATCGAGGTGTCGTCGGCCTCCTGTTCGTGGAACTTCGCTCCGAGCATGGCGCTCACCGAGATGACGTCGTCATCCATCAGCCAGACAAGACGGTCGAGCGCGTGAATGCCAGCGGTCATCAGCATGCCGCCACCGGTGGTGTTGCGCAGGTGCCAGTCGCGCCGGTTATGCTCCATCCACAGCTTGATCATCCAGCTCGACGCGATCATCGGCCGTCCGATCTCGCCCGCCTCGATGACCTTCTTCGCCGCCATGCAGGGTTTCGAGAAATGCAGGAGGTGGGCGACCATCAGCTTGACGCCGTTCTGCCTCACCGCCGCGTTGATCGCATCGCATTCGGCCACGGTTCGCGCCATCGGCTTTTCGAGCAGAATGTGCTTGCCGGCCTTGGCCGCTCCTACAGCCATTTCGGCATGCAATGCATGCGGGGCAGCGATGACGACGGCATCGACGCCGCCGTCTTCGAGAAGTTCGCGCCAGTCGGTGTAGCCCTTGCCGCCATGTTCGGCCGTGAAGGCGGCCAGCGCTGTCGCGTCGCCACGGCAGGCAGCGACCAGGCGTATGCCATCGACCTCCCTGATCGCGCGCGCATGCGCGGCGCCGAAATCGCCTGCGCCGATAATGCCTATTCCAATCATCGTCCTGCCTTCTGGTACGCGGCGTCGATCAGCGACATCGCCGCAACATAGTCGTCCATGGAGATTGCCGGCGCCGCCTTTCGCTGCAATCGTTCGAACGTGTCGCGCAAGCAGAGCCGGTAGCGCGTAGCCGGCAGCTCGACCGGCAAGTCGACAATCGCAGCGTCGTCGAGCGTCGCGCAGATCGCCGTGTCGCCACGGTCGATCAGCGTGGCATTGGCGCTGACGATGCGCCATTCGAAATCGCCGCCGGGCTGCATTGAGGCGAAGGTATAGCCCGCCTCCACCGTAAACACCGCGCCGGCCTCGTCCTCGAGTACCAGCAGCGCATAGTCCTCAACCGGAGACCTGTGGATGCGGTTGCCCACCGATACGGATTTGAGAAGGAGCTCTCCGCTGGCGAAGCTCAGCGCAGCATCAACACCGTGAATGCCCAGGTTGCGCAATGCGCCGCCACCGCCAATCGCGGGATCCACCACCCAGGCAACGCCGTCGGCGGCATAGCGCTTGGGCGGCCCGTTGACGACGCGGAAATGGCTGTGCGCGAGTTGGCCGGCGCGGCCGTCCTGGCGCAATCTTTCAAAGGCGATCACCGCCGGGCCGAAGCGATTGGGCAAGGGCACGCTGACGAAGGCCTTTCGTCGATGCGCCAGGTCTCGCAGTTGGAGCAGCGGCGCCGTGCTGCTCGCCGCCGGCTTCTCAAGGACAAGCGGGATATCAGCCTCGATCACACTGCGCGCCCTGGCGGGCACGTTCGAAGGATGTCCCATCAGCAGGATCAGATCGGCAGGTGCCGTCAAAACGCCTTCGAATGCGGCAATCGCGTTCAGCGAGTTGCACGCCGCAAAGCCCTTCGCATGCGCCTCGTCCTCGTCCCACACGCCGATAATTTGAGCGCCGGCAGCGCGCGCCGCATCGAGATGCATGTCGGCGTGCCAGTGGCTCGTGCCGGCCAGAACGATCTTCATGTCCCTGAAATTTCCTCCAATGACTTGCAGGATATCCCACAAGTCGTTATAGGACAAGTAATCAACCTCCCGGACGAAGTGGTTATTGGGCGTCGGACAACAGTGGGAGCAGGGGAGCAAAATGCCGGTACTGAAGTCGATCGAACCGCTCAGCCGACCGCCGCTTCTGCATGTAACCGTTCAGGAAAGCCTGCGGAAATATATCGAGGCCAACAGGCTGAAGGCGGGCGACCCATTGCCGCCCGAGACGTTCCTGGCGCAGCAGCTCGGCGTTGGCCGCAATTCAGTCCGCGAAGCGATCAAGGCGCTGGAATCGATCGGCATATTGGAGACGCGCCGCGGCATCGGCGTGTTCGTCAAGGAATTCTCATTCAAGCCGCTTCTCGACAATCTGGCTTACGGCCTGCAGGACTCGCTGCGCGATGTCGAGGAACTGCGCGAGATCCGCCGCGTGCTCGAGACTGGCCTGATCGCCAAGACCATCGAAATGATCAGCTCCGAGGACATCGACGAGCTTCGCCGGCTGACTGAAAGCATGCGCCAGCGGGCCGAACGCAGCGAGAGCTTTGCCGAAGAGGACCAGCAGTTCCACCAGATGCTGTTCCGCTGCCAGAACAACCACATGCTGAGCGCTCTTATCGACATCTTCTGGGTGGCGTTCAACAAGGCCTCGGACTTCACCAATCTCGACAATCCGACGCCGCTCGCCACCTGGCGCGATCATCATGAAATCGTCGAGGCGGTCGCCGCCAAGGATGTCGACCGGGCACGCAGCCGGCTCGACGATCACTACAGAGGTATTCAGCAAGTCATCGCAAAAAACCGCACAATTTGAAAAATGCCAAGGGAGGAAACCATGCGCATGAAGACGATAGCCATTGCCGCCGCGCTGCTGCTCGGCACCGGCCTGCCGACCATCGTGCAGGCACAAAGTCCAAAGACAATTGCCGGCGGATTCGACGTCGGTCCCGGCGGTTTCCCCAAGAACTTCAATCCGCTGGTCGCGACCGGCGGCTTCACCTGGCTCAGCACCTATTTTGAACCACTGGTCATCTGGAACGCCGGGCTGACCGAACTCGAAGGCGACCTGGCCAAGAACTACACGGTCAGCGGCGACCAACTGACCTACACGTTCAACCTGGTCAAGGAGACCTGGCACGACGGCAAGCCTTTCACGTCCAAGGACGTGAAATTCACCATCGAGCTTGCCAAGAACAAGGCTTCCGGCAGCCTGCTTGCGGCACGCCTCGGCGATGTCGCGTCGGTCGAGGCGCCTGACGACAGTACCGTGATCATCAAACTGTCCAAGCCGAACGGCTCCTTCCTGTCCATTCTTTCGCAGGTGCTGATCCTGCCGGAGCATGCCCTTGCCGGCATGCCGCCGGAATCGCTGGCGACCAGCACCTGGTGGTCGACCAGTCCGGTCGGCACAGGTCCGTTCAAGTTCAAGAAATATGTCACCGACCAATATGTCGAACTGGCCGCGGACGACGACTATCGTGGCGGCAAGCCGAAGGTCGACGTGCTGATCAACCGCTATTTCGAGAGCCCGGCGGCAGCCGTCGCGGCGCTGCGGGCGGGTGAGATCCAGTTCACCTATGTCGAGACCGACGATGCGGCATCGTTCAAGACCGACACCAGCTTCAAGGTGATCGAGGGCGGCTCGTATGTGGTCAACTATATCGGCCTCAACCAGAAGGTCGACCTGTTCAAGGATCTTAAGGTTCGTCAGGCAATCATATACGCGATCGACCGTAACGCCATCATCGAGAGCCTCTATGGCGGCGCAGCCAAACCAGCCAATTGCGGTTATGTCGCGCCGCAACTGGTTCCCGAAGGACTGGAGACCTACGCCTACGATCCGGCCAAGGCCAAGGCACTGCTGACCGAGGCCGGCTGGGACAAGATCAACGGCGACAAGCCCATCACCTTGCTGACCTACTACGGCTCGCCGCAGGCCGCCAACGTCATGGCCGCCGTCCAGTCCATGCTGGCCCAAGTCGGCATCAACGTCGTGCCGCGCGTCGTCGACACGCCGACCTACAATGGCATCGTCTACAAGGAAGGCACGCCGGACTGGAGCGCATTCCCCATGGTCTATGCCGGCCTGCAGAACGGTCCGAACCCGGCCGGCATCAATCCGGGTCTGAACAAGTCGCAGATTCCGCCCGCTGGCTTCAACACCATGCGCATCGAGTTCGACGATCTGAGCGCGGCTTTCGACAAGGCGCTCGGTGAAACCGATGCATCGAAACTCGATGCCGCCTGGCAGGATGTCTGCAAGGTGATGAACAAGGATCTTCCCTGGGCAACGCTGTGGGTGGCCAATCGCTACGGCGTTGCGTCCAACAAGCTGAAGGACTTTGTCTGGACGCCTGCGCCCGCTGGCGGTCCTTACGCGGCCCATCCCGAGATGTGGGACATCCAGTAGGCAGGCGGGCCTCCCGCTTCGCCAAAACGGCCGGCTTCCTCCGCGATGCCGGCCCATGCCATCCACTCCCGGAAAGCCGATGCTGAGTTTCATCGTCCGCCGCTGCGCCACAGGATTGTTGATGCTGGTCGCCTTGAGCCTCCTCATCTTCGTCCTGCTGCGCCTGGCGCCCGGCGATCCGATCGACGCCTATATCAACCCTTCGGTGCCGATGTCGGCCTCCGATCTCGAGACGCTGCGCGACCGCCTCGGTCTCGATCAGCCGCTGCCGCTTCAGTATTTCGGCTGGCTGCGCGCGGCGCTGTCTGGCGATTTCGGCTATTCGATCCAGCGCAGCGGCGTGCGGGTGCTGCCGCTGGTGATGGAGCGCATCGGGCCGACTGCTCTCCTGATGGGCATGGGGCTGGCGATCGCCATCATCGTCGGCATTGCGGCCGGCATCTACAGTGCCGTGCGCCGCAACGCCTGGCCCGATATTGCAATGTCCGTGCTGTCCTTCATCGGCATATCGAGCCCGGCCTTCCTGAGCGCTTTGCTCGGCCTCTATTTCTTCTCGGTGCTGTTGCGCTGGGCGCCGTCCGGCGGCATGCAGACTGCCGGTGCGCCATTCTCTATCGCGGACGTGCTCGCGCATCTGATCCTGCCGGCGTGCCTGCTGTCGATCGGCCACGCGGCACTGATCATGCGGTATATGCGTGCCTCGCTGCTCGAAGTGCTCAACCAGGACTATGTCCGCACCGCCCGCGCCAAGGGCGTTCGCGAGTTCTGGGTGATCATCAAGCACGCCACTCGCAACGCTCTCTTGCCGGTCATCACGCTGATCGGCTCGACCGTGGGCATCGCCGTCGGCGGCGCGATCTTCCTTGAGAGCGTCTTCAACTGGCCGGGCATGGGCCTGCTTTTGGTCAACGCCGTCGGCACGCGTGATTATCCCGTCATCATGGGCGCCACGTTGGTCATCGGTGTCTGCGTCATTCTGGTCAACATTCTCACCGACGTCGCCTACGCCTTCGTCGATCCGCGCATCCAGGTGGCATGATGACGGTTGTCGCGATCTATCCTCCAGTTGCAAGAAAAACCAAGGGTCCGTTGCGCCGTGCGCTCGACCGCTTCATCGAGAACCGCGCCGCGCGGGCCGGCCTGCTCATCGTGATCCCGGTGCTGATAGCGGTCATGACCTATCACTGGTGGTGGCCATACGCGCCCAACGCCATCGACCTGAAGGCCATGAACAAGGGGCCCTCCGCCACCCATTGGCTCGGCAGCGACGGCGTCGGCCGCGACGTCTTCGCGCGACTTCTGCAAGGCGGTCGCATTTCGCTTTTGGTCGCCGTCTGCTCGGTCGCGATCTCTATCGTCATTGGGTTTCTCGTCGGCGCTATCGCAAGCTTCGGCGGCCGCGTCGTCGATGCGACCGCAATGCGCTTCGTCGATCTCGCCATGACTTTGCCACCGGTCATCTTCCTGCTGGTGCTTGCCTCGATCGCCGGCACCGGCATCGCGCCGACAATCCTCGTCATCTCGCTACTCTCCTGGCCGGTTCTGTCGCGCATGGTCAGGGCCCGGCTGCTCGAACTGCGCGAGCGTGATTTCGTCGTTGCGGCGCGCGGCATGGGGGCAGGGCTGCCGCATCTCCTGTTTCGCCACGGCCTGCCCAATTGCATAGACATCCTCGTCGTCTACGCGACCTTGCAGATCGCCAACGCGATCCTGCTGGAAGCCGGCCTCTCCTCCCTCGGCCTCGGCATTGCCCCGCCCGAAGCGAGCTGGGGCAACATGCTCAATCTCGCCCGCTCCACCGTCGTCCTCGAACAATATCCCTGGCAGTGGATGTTCCCCGGTGCCGCCCTCGTGCTCACGGTCCTTGCCATTAATTTCATTGGCGACGGCCTGCGTGACGCTTTCGATCCCCGATCCGATCTCAGCTGAAGGTTCTCAAAATGCCACTCTTTACCGGCGTCGTGCCGCCCGTCGTTACCCCCCTCAACGCCGATTACAGCATCGATTTTCCCTCGTTCACCCGAACGCTGGAGAACCTGCTCGGCGGTGGCGTCCACGGGCTGTTCGTGCTTGGCTCGACCAGCGAGGTTGTCTTCCACGATGAAGCTGGGCGCAAGGCGATCATCGAGCACGCGGTGAAGGTCAACAATGGCCGCGTGCCGATCTTTGTCGGCGTCATCGACCCGACCACTGATCGCGTCATCAACCATTCGAAGATCGCCAGGTCGGCCGGCGCCGACGCAATCGTCGTCACCGCGCCGTTTTACGCACGCACGAGCCAGCCGGAGATCATCGACCATTTCCGCTACATCAAGGATGCGATCGACATCCCGATCATCGCCTATGACATCCCGGTTTGCGTCCATATCAAGCTCGATCGCAAGACGACCGTGACCCTTGCCAGGGAAGGCACCATCGCCGGCCTAAAAGATTCCAGCGGCGATGACGGCAATCTGCGTTACGTGCTGAAAGACATGGCCGGCGACGCCAATTTCTTCGGCATGACTGGCTCCGAGATCATGGTCGACACGGCCCTTGGCATGGGCGCGCATGGCGTCGTGCCGGGCATCGCCAATGTCGACCCGCACGGCTATGTCAAGATGTGGAACCTGATGCAGGCCGGCAAGCATGCCGAGGCCCGCGTCGAGCAGGAGCGGCTGTTGAGGCTGTTCGAGATCGTCTGGATTGCGCTCGGCCGCACCAGCGCCGGTTCGGCCGGCGTCGGCTCCTTCAAGACGGCCATGCGCAGCCTTGGCATCATCGCCACCAACAGGATGGCCCGTCCGCAACGCGACCTCAACGCCGAGGAAACGGCCAAGGTCGACGCGATCCTGCGCGACGTTGGCCTGCTCGGCTGACAATGGAAGCGCCGATCCTCCAGATTGCCGGATTGCGTGCCGTGTTCCGCATTGCGGGGCGCGACATCGCTGCCGTGCAGGATATCGATCTGGAGATCGGCTCCGGCGAAACCGTGGCGCTGGTCGGCGAGTCCGGTTCGGGCAAGTCGGTCACCAGCCTCTCCATCATGGGACTGCTGGCGAAGAAGATCGGCCATATCGCCGATGGCCACATCTCGATCAGGCGGCGCGACGGGTCCGTCACCGAGCTGACCGGCCTCGACGCGGAGCAGTTGCGCCGCGTGCGCGGCAACGACATCGGCATGGTCTTTCAGGAGCCGATGACCAGCCTCAACCCGGTCTACACAATCGGCGAGCAGATCGCCGAGCCGATCCGCATCCATCTCGGCAAATCGCACCGCGAGGCATCAGCCGAGGCGGTGCGCCTGCTGACGCAGGTCGGCATTCCAGACCCAGCGCGGCGCGCGAAACAATACCCGCACGAGCTCTCGGGCGGCATGCGCCAGCGCGCCACCATTGCCATGGCGCTCGCCTGCGACCCGACTTTGCTGATCGCCGACGAACCGACCACGGCGCTTGACGTGACAATCCAGGCGCAGATCCTCGATCTGCTTGCCGACCTTCAGGCTGAGCACGGCATGGGCATCCTCTTCGTCACCCACAATCTTGGCGTGGTTGCCGAAATCGCTGACCGCGTAGCGGTCATGTATGCCGGGCGCATCGTCGAGACCGGCCCGGTGAGCGAAGTCTTCGCCCGTCCACGCCATCCCTATACGATCGGCCTGATGCGCTCGTTGCCACGGCTGGGCCAGGCAACGGCGCTGAAGGCGGCTGGCAAACCGCTGCCGACGATCGCCGGCAACGTCCCCTCGCTGGCCATGCTGCCCAAGGGCTGTTCCTTCGCACCGAGGTGCCCGATGGCGATCGACGCCTGCCGTGCCGCCGTGCCGCCGCTGTTGCAGGTGTCGCCGACACAGGCGAGCCGGTGCATTCGCTGGGAGGAGCTATGAGCGCGCTAGCTCCCTATCTGTCTGTTCGCAACCTGACCAAGCATTTCGCGCCGACTGCGTTCTCGCGCGGGCCTGTGGTCAAGGCGCTGCAAGACATTTCCTTCGACATTCCTCGTGGCCAGGTGGTCGGGCTGGTCGGCGAATCCGGTTCCGGCAAGACGACCATTGGCCGTTCCGTGTTGCGGCTGATCGAACCGACGTCAGGGGAGATACGCTTCGACGGCAAGGACATCGTCAAGCTGGGGGCAGGGGATCTTCGCCGCCAGCGCCGCAACATGCAGTATATTTTCCAAGATCCCTTCGCCAGCCTGTCGCCGCGCATGACTATCGGCCAGATCCTCACCGAAGGCCTGGATATCCAGAGGATCGGCAACCGCGCCGAGCGACGGGCGCGGGCTGAAAAGGCATTGGCCGCCGTCGAGCTGCCGGTCGATGCCTGTGACCGCTATGCGCACGAATTTTCGGGCGGCCAGCGGCAGCGCATCGGCATCGCGCGCGCGCTCACGCTGGAACCCGAGTTCATCGTCGCCGACGAGCCCGTCTCGGCCCTCGACGTGTCGATCCAGGCGCAGGTGATCAATCTTTTGCGAGACCTGCAGCTGCGGCTCGGCCTGACGATGCTGTTCATCTCGCATGATCTGGCGGTGGTCGAATATATTTGCGACACCGTCATCGTGCTTTATCTTGGGCGCATCATGGAGATCGCACCGGCGGCGAGCCTCTACGCCCGCCCGCAACACCCCTACACACAGGCGCTGCTGTCGGCGGTTCCCTCGCCGGATCCGACGAAGCGCTTGAAGCGCCAAATACTGAAGGGCGATATTCCAAGCCCCGCCAACCCGCCGTCGGGCTGCGTGTTCCGCACCCGCTGCCCGTATGTGATCGAGGCCTGCGCCGGCGTGGTGCCTGAATTGCGCGAGACCGAGGCGGGACACCTCAAGGCCTGCATCCGCGACGACATCCCGGCATGAAGACCTTCGTCTTTCCCTATCTCGACGCACGTTCGCGCGAGCGCCAGCTGCGGCGATCATCGTCGACAAGCACGTTGCAGGCCCACTCGATCGGGCCGAGTTCAACTCCCCAAGCCGATGGCCGATGGCTGATCCGGGCTTGCAGCCTAAACCAGTCGACCCGAGACGGAACGATTCCGCTAAGGTCGCGGCCTCTAGCCTATAACGGCGGCAGCGGAGGACTGCCACATCGCCGGACGCACTGCGTAAGCAAGATGCACCCGTAGCTCAGCTGGATAGAGCGTCGCCCTCCGAAGGTAGGGCACACAAGAGCGCCTACGAGCGAGAATACTGGCGCCGGTGGGCCGAGGGTGCGACGAATGATCGTCCTACATGTTGCTGCAGGGACGGATCGGCGGCTTCGGCTTGAAGGGTGCTGTCTGGCGCCTAAGGGGAACGTCAGCCAGCGACGTTCGGATCGGCTTGACGGTAGCAGTGGATTGAGGGGCGGCCACACGCTTGGCGAGCAGCGCCGCCGACATTTTGGCGAGCTTAGATTTTATACCCAAAGTCTCCTCCCAAGACCTACTCCGGCGTTCGTTTCTACCACAGGTAGCGCCGCACTCGCATTTAAATTTTCTAATTCACCTGCGGGAGCGTAGCCGGTGGTAGACCGATGACCGCGAAGCGGCGCCGCCTATCTTCCGGCCATCCTTGCCGCGCTGGAACTCATGCCGGCGAACGCTGTCGACCGCATTGCCCCGCGGGCTCTCGACCTGAAGACCGACACCGGCGATCGGCGCGCCCGGCATGCGGCCTCGATCTATCGGGCGCCAGAAAATGCCGGCAGGAAGGAATTCGAAGATGGCGAGTTGCTGGACAAGGTCGCCGGACTGATCGTCGCGGGTAAAGGTCGCTCGACCGTGACGATCGTGGCTCGATCGGCTTCGATCGATCCCAAGCAGCAATATGCGATTGCGCAGAGGCTTCGCCGAAAATGAAATGCACAAAATAGGCTGTATGCATTTCCGTCCCATGGCATCCCTCCGACCATGGCGAAGAACACCACCATCATCATACACCGGCCGCGGCGATCACGCACCGAAGGCTGGCATCCGGCTGGCGGTCGGAAGCGAAGTCGCGGCCACACTTCATTAGACGGTTTCGAGCCGGCTGAACCGAACCGGGATGAGTTTCCGAGCCTCGAGTTGCCCTGCCGCATCCTTGTCGATGATAGTCAGAAACTGTCCCTCTTCAGACGCCAAAGGCAGAACAAGGCGTCCCCCTGGCTTGAGTTGATCCAGCAAAGCTGGCGGCGTTCGCTCAGCCGCGACGCTAACCAGGATCTTATCGAATGGGGCGTGCTCGGGCCAGCCGCGAGACCCGTCTCCGACACGAATGGCAACATTCGAGAAGCCAAGGCCCTGGAGCAGAGCCTCGGCATGGCTTGCGAATTCCTCGATGATTTCGACGCTCCAAACTTGTCCGGCGAGTTCCGCGAGAATCGCGGTTTGGTAGCCCAGGCCGGTTCCGATCTCGAGCACTGCCTCGTGCGGTTGGGGAGTGAGGAGATCGGTCATCAGAGCGACAATGAAGGGTTGCGAGACGGTCTTACCGAAGCCGATCGGCAGCGGCATGTCCTGGTAGGCATACGGCGCGACCGCGGCTGGCACGAAGAGATGTCGCGGGACCCGCCGCATCGATGCCAGCACCCGCTCATCGAGCGTTGCCTTGCCGAGTTCTTCGCTAGCCAGCTCGGCATGGATCGCAATCATCTCGACCATGTGCCTGCGTAGAATCGCCAGGTGCTCTTCATTCATCGGTTTCATGACGGTGAGGCTTTCCTCGACCAACTGCTGCCAGATAGCTTTATATCCTGTTCGTCTTGTCACAGTAACCGACAAGGCCGATGTGCTGGACATTGCGTACGGGGCTGGTTTCGCCGGGCCGACCTCAAGTCGGAAAGCTGCTACCGCACGCGGCTTTTGCTGACGCACCAGCGCAATCTAAAGGCCAAGTTCCTCGATCTGGAGAACGCCATCCGGCACTCGCTGAAGTCGTTCGGCACCCGGTTGAGCAAGGTATCAGGCGCGCGGCTTTCGAGCGGACAGTGCGCGCGCGGTGGCGAACGATCCGCTGCCGGCCGAACTGATGGACGCCATGCTGGCTGCCCGCGCGGCGCTATGGAGGAGAGTACTGCCGGCTGCATGATCTCCTCAAGATGGTGGCGCGCAGCGAGCCCGTGTGGGCGCTTAACGGCCATCCCGTCGGCCCGGTGACAGCGCTCTCCCTTGTGACAGTGGTCGACGACCCGTCGCGCCTCCGCCGCTCGGGTGACGTCGCGGCCCGTTTGCAGGCCACTCGCGTTGTTCCGTCCACTTTCCTGCCTGTGGGGGACACACAATGAGGCGCCCTGAACTCCCGCCGGTCTGGAGTTTCTCTGGCTCCTGACGATTCCGCTGTCGGTCGAGTGTTGGCGCTAGGTGGTCGAAGGACTCTCCTGGGAATCGACGTTGTCCGTGCCGGCTCAGCTTCCAAAAAAGATCACCCGGGTCGGTGGATCAATAGTTGCCGTTGTAGTCGCGAACGTCGCAGGCGTGGTGTAGATGCGATCTTAACGGTCCTGATAACGGCAGAGCTGATCGCGGCGGGGTGGTGGCGTTGCCGACGACTGCGCCAAGCAATGCGCCGCTCGCGATCCGGCCCACAGCGGTTTGAACCTCGAGGCTGGCTGGACGCGCGACGAGGTCGTCCGTTCGCTGCGGCAGCTCATCGCGGCCAACAATGTGACCCAAAATGGACAGCGCCAAGGTCGAGGCCTTCTTGCGATCGCAAGGTGCGGATGAGAATCAGTCGGCATTGATTGTGCCGCGGAATGGGGCCGTGTCCGCCGGCCACGCCAGCGGGGGCTAAGGAAGGAGACGGCCCGGCACGCTGGCGGGGTAGCCCAGCACGGGTCGGGCCTAACCGGCGAGGATCGCTACAAGGGATAGGCTCCCCCGCCAACTGCCGGCGATGCCCCTGACTGCTATTCCCTGCTCCTCCTTATGGATGCGTTTCAACTGTAAGCAGAAACGCATATTTTCTCGTCAGCCGGCACCCCTCTTAGCGATACTATGCCCCCACCGGTCAGGCCTGGTGCCCTTGCTCCTTCATGCCACCCAAACCGACAAGGGTGCCGGGCTGCTCCCGCCGGCGTGAGTGACGAAGCCCGCCTGCCGCTGGCCAGCGCTAACCACGATCTTCGGTTCCCTTTCCGCACTGCCATTGCCTCTGCAACTGTCACATGGAGTCCCGGACATCTGCCTATTAGTATTCAGAAGCTCATCTTGGGCTCGAAGTCCTTGTCCTGCGCAGAGGTCGTATCGCTGCCCACGCACAAATCTTTCAAGCTGACATGTAAGGTCTAAGCCTTTTGGAGAGATACTGTATTTTGCGTGGAAGGATTAATGTAAGTTTCGCGAAAAATGGGATGCCAACATGGCGACGGAAAGCACTAGATGTAAAGGTTTGGTGTCCGAGAACTTGGTATCAGAGGCTCAGGCACGCCGCGATTTTCTCAAAAAGGCTGGCCGCTTCGCAGCGATAACTCCGCCGGCTATAACGCTTCTTCTGGGCACAAGCCTGAACTCCAAGGCTATCGCGAAATCTGGCGGATCAACTCCAGGCAATTCTGGCGGTTCCACTCCGGGCAACGGAGGGGGAGGCAACCACTTTCATCCTCGCCCTCGCGGCCGAGGCCTCAATTCCGGTGGAGGCCGCTCCGGCGGCGACAACTATGGTGGCGGATCTCACGGCGGCTCAAGGGCCGGCGATCCAAACTAGGTGGTCGCCGCTCATTTTTCGATTGAGCATATGTGAACCCTCGCCTCGATCCGGGAGGTTGGAGACATGCTTTGAGGTACCTGACAGCTGAGCCATCACGAGCGGCACGAAGGCGGGGATCATCAGTGATTTTGAAATGGTCACAGGATTCCGAGCTCGAGGAAACTCGCCGGCATGCGCCAGGCATTTGAGCCCGCTGGAGGCCCATCGCTCACCGATCCTTCCGAAGGTGAGGCTAGTGTTACCAGCACCAATGACACAGTTCTGGGGGCAGGCAGGCAAAAGCCGGCCCGAACGAAAGGCTTAAACCGGCTTTTGCTCTCGATCGGAGTAGAGGTCGCGTTGGGCCACCTACTTTATTAGCAATAGATTATGTTCGGAGAAGAACCTACCATTGGCGTTTTCAAGCGCTGTGTGGGGAGTACCAATGCGCACAATTCTGGCTCTGGCCGCGCTCACAACCTGTTTCGCCCTTTGGGATCGATTTGCGAACGACGGCACCTATAGCGCCGCCCTGCAACGAAACATCTTTGGCGCAGCGCTCTCGGGGTGATGATCTTGATCGAGTGTTGCCAGCGTGCAGCCACTGTGGCGACCAAGGCCGGCAAGCCCAACAGTAAGTTCGAGTCCGGCGAGCCGTCATCACCTGTGAACTCCGAGTGGTAGTAGGTGAACTTACCTTGGCGCCGGCAGCTCACTCGGTGCTTCATCGAACTTGGTACTGGTGGCGATACTTGCTCGATTGCTAAAATAGGGAAATTTTCGCCTTGAGTGCGTGAGGATGGAAGCAGGATTGGGGAGATGTATTTTCCTCAGTTTCTGGTCGGAATGCTGATGGCGTCGAGCGTTGTCGGAACCTGGGCCTACGCGGCCACAGGATCCATTTGGATGAGTATTGCCTGGACCCTCATCGCCGCGGTTCTCTTGCAGGTCGGGTATCTCGGGTTTGTGTTCAGGCTTTTATATGGTCAGCGACACTCCGAGCAGAAGGCGGAGGCGACTAATCCGGACGCTACTAAACAACAGGCCGTTCCGCGCCAGCCAAGACATAACGACGGTCGCTAACCCAGTGCTGACTTAGGTTTGCTCGACCCCGCTTAATTGAAAGGGCCTGTACGATAATGCGGGTGTACAAACCCGTGTCATGCGGAAATCTGCCATGCGTCAGCGGAAAGGGATGCGTCGGATTGAGCTGCAACAAGCCCTAGAGTTGGGCTCAGCTTGTCAGAGCCGCTGTCAAGCTGGTTTCGGCCCATAATACAAATCGCTGCTCGCCGGTCACCGCAGATCGTCCGGCAGGTTTGCGCTCACAAAATTTCCGCACACTGCCCACATTGATCAACGTCGCTGCTGGGAAGCATGCAGCAATTCCTGCAGTCGGACCGGCAGGTGCGGCGAGGCATGCAATTCGGCACAGCTCCTTTTCCATCGCCGGAGATATTCGGCGATCGGAACCCCGCTGCGGCCAGGCCAGCGGTTGAGCGCGCCCAGCGCCTCGATACATCCGGGCGTGCGGTCGTATTCGGCGAGCAGGATCACGGACATTGCCCGAGCGAATGGATTGAGGCCAGGTATTTCGATCTCGTTGCGGTGATCGGTGAACCATGCCGCAGCGTCGCTGGTAAGCCGTTGTTGGTCGGCGAGCGCGCTATAGCCTCTGATCATATCCTCGCTATAGTTTCCAATAGAATCACCGAAAGCGTTGTCGCCGGCGAAGGGCGGGTCCTCCTTCCAGCCTTTCGCCAACCGCCTGAGGCCACGCAGCGAGAACGCTTCGACCATCGCTTCTTCCAGCCACTGGCAGGGCGGCGCCGGCTTGGCATCCGGCTGCCAACTGTTGGCGAGTACGTGGCCAAGCTCGTGCCCGAACTGGTAGGCAAGCTTCGACCAGTCCCTTTCGCCGATGTCGACAATGATCCAAGCCAAACTGCTGCCGTCCGGATGCAGCCAGATCGCCGGCTGGCCGGAGGTGTGCTCGTCGACCCGGAGCCGCATAGGCTGGCGATCAGAGAGGAGTCGGATGCCGTCCAGGCAGGCGTGCCGCATGCGTTCGATGACCTGTTCTGCCGCGTGCGGAAGCATGTGGCCCCAATTGCCCGCGAGCTCGACGGGGGCGGAGAGGAGCGTCGCGGAGGGAGCAGTTGGGGATAGCGGCATAGCTGCGTCGTTCGGTTCCAAGCTGGCCGAAAACTTTGCTATTGCGGTAGCCGAACCTGCCGCAACGATGGCGCCGAGCGCCAGCTCTCGCCGCGTCATAAACTCTCCAATTGCTGGAAGCAAATCATCTTCGATGATGTCATCCGAGGCATCTCGCCAGCTATCACCGAACCAGCTAGACTCGGATTTTTCAAGTGGAGCCTTGGGCGCAAGCTGGCCCGCGCGATGCAAAGAAGAACACGCGGACCGGGACACAAAGAAGGTCTGAAGGCGTGATAGACGAAATTTTCGTGATCAATCTCGACCGAAGCGTCGGGCGTCTGGATAATTTTCGCAAGTTAAACCCGCACGTCCGAAATATTCGAAGGTTCTCCGGGGTGGACGGTAAGTCAGTTGATCGAGATCGGCTGATGAGCGATCAGATCATCGCTCCAAATTTAGACTACGCGGCTGGCAGTTTGGGCTGCGCCATTTCGCACGTGACACTCTGGAGAGAGGCTGTCGGACGGCACAAAGTGATAACTGTTGCCGAAGACGATGCGATCTTCTCTCGCGAGTTCGAACGGCATACGAGTTCGCTGTTGTCGAATATTCGAGGCGACTGGGACTTTATCCTGTGGAGTGCAAGCTTGCGATGCTATGCCTGGCTAAACGCCCTTCCTGGCGGGACCGGTGCCAGGCTGGAGTTCTTTCCGGGTGAAGTCATGACGCATATTGCGGACTTCCAGGAGGCGGTAATCGAACCTACTCTGCTTCGAGCGCACTATCTGCTCGGCACAGTTTGTTATTCCGTCTCGCCACGTGGCGCGCGAGCGCTGTTGGAGTGGTGCCTTCCGATACGGCCGATGATTGTCGATTTTGCGGGCTTCGGACTAAGGCTGAACAATACAGGAATTGATTGCATCATGGCCGGCGTGATGCCGTCGCTCAAAGCCTACGTGTGCTTGCCGCCGCTTGTTATTAGTGACGAACGGCCAGAGGAATCGGTGCGGATCAACACGTGAATAAGGGTGGCTCGGCATTGTCCTTCCCGATCCAGCTTACGAGAATAGGTAATCTCAGCGCGAAGCCTCCACGCCAAGCGGTGCTACCCGATCCTCTTGCCGCCGCCGAATGAAGAAATCGAGGTTGTTCCTGAGACGCTCATTGCCCGGATCAAGCTCGAGCGCCATTTCCCCCCACTCCACAGCACGGTCCATCGCATTCAGGTGCCATGAGGCGATGGCACCCAAATCAAACAGCCGAAAACCCCAGCAGTTCTGGTCGTCGAGATAGCTGCCTGTGCGGTGGGTCTTTTCGATTCCGTTGGTGCAAGCCCAGAACAGATTCAACCAGTCGGCCCTGCCGTGGAGCTCCTCTGCCAGGTCGGCCCAGATCTCGCGGCGATGCGGCGCTTCCATTCGTGCTTTGTCCAACCACACCAGTCTCTGGTCAGGCAGCATACGTGCGATGTAACGCATCGCTTCGGATCGTTCTTCGCCCCAGGTGCTTGTCGGCAAGGCAAGGTAGTGCTCAAGCAACTGGACGGCCCGATCTTGCTGGTTCGCCCACATCAGGTCCCGCCCGAGCCAGAAACATATCTGTGCGTCGTCGGGATCTTCCTTGTACGCGACCTCCATCAGCGGCAGGTAGCTGCTCCTTGTTGGCTTGGCCAAGTCCTGCACCTCGAACATGACAAGGTCATCGCTGGTCGCGGCCACCTCCCTTTCTCCGGTGAAGACGAGGGCCTCATGGACGGGGCGTTTGAAGCGATACCCCCAGCGATGGTGAAAATTCTTCGTGGCCCATTGCCGCAACGGTGTCGGGTCTTCGACCCTCGATCTGTAGATCGTCTGGCAATAGAGGGCTGTCGTTTCGGGTTTCCAAGCCGCCTCCAGCTTGGGGCGCCAGCCGGGCTCGAGGAACCGATCCATGTCCATGGTGCAGCATACGTCGACGTCGGTGGGGATCAGTGCCATGGCGGCATTCCGGGCGTCGTCGAAGCGCCATGGGCGGATGGCTATCCGGTGCACGGTGACGCCAGCATTGATCAAGCGTGCTACCGTTTCGTCGGTACTGCCGGTGTCGGCGACTATCCGATAGTCGGCATCGACAGCCGAATTTGCCCACCTCTCGACGTGTGCGGCTTCGTTCAACGCGATGGTATAGACGGCGACTTTCAAGGAGGGGCTCCGCGATTAGGCGCAACCATGACCGCCGCTCTGCCTATACGGGTGGACTCGCCCGAACCCGTCCGCAATGGCCTGCTGCGCTCATCGAACAAGTCCGACGCCCCCACGCTTGCGGATCGCCACCAGGCCGCCGAGCAGTTTTGCCCGGCTAAGCTCGAAGTGGCTGTCGAAGAACCGGATTTCGGCAAACTGATCGGCGAGGTCGCTGATACCCATGGGGTCAAGTGATCGCGCCGTGCCGTGCTGTTGGATTTCTCGCAAGAGATTCTTGGTGAGCGTGATTTTGCTGGCATCCTCGCCAGGTGGCTGCCAGTCGAGGTCTTCGATGAAATACCATCCACCCTCTGCAAGCAGTGGGAAGAATTCGCGCAGCGTCAGCTGCTCGTCAAACGAGGCGTGGCTGCCGTCGTCGATGATCACGTCAAGCGAACCCGGCTCGAGTTTTTCCGCGACGGAGCGCAGATCCTCGAGCTTGGATTGGTCACAAACGAAAGATTTGAATCGCTCATTGTTCAGTTGAGAAAAATCCGTCAGGTCGACACCGATCACCTGGGCGTATGGAAAATAGGACTGCCAGAGCGAGACCGAGGGCGTCTCGGACTGGCTGCCTTCCGCTGCGATGCGACAGAGCCCGATCTCCATCAGCCCGCGCATGGAGAGCCTTCTGCTCGACAGCAGTCGCTCGTAGACGCGCGCGTAAGCATGCCGGTTGCCTGTATGCCGGTTCTTGTCGGTGTTGAAGCGATCAGCAAGATTGATGAGCGTAGGAAAGCTCTGCAGCGGCTCGATCAGCAAAGAGATGAGCGGCGCTCCTTCCCCGTTCGAGCGAGCCTCGTTTCGTGCCGTCCACAGATGTGTTCCGACGACGCGCTCATCATTCAAGTAGACAGCCAAATCTGACAGCGGCTTTTCGAACTCGCTTATCTCGGTCCAATCGATGGAGTTGAAGAACATCGGCCCGAATACCCATTCGCGCAGCTCGGCGCCTGTATCCGAAGCGATGTAGTCGGAGAGCAGTTTCGGACCAATCTCGCCGAACCCCTTGCCGCTCTCACCATAGAACCGCTCGATGGACATCTCGTAGAGGGCTCTCAAATGGTGGCTGAAGGCTTCGGCATAGATCACGTTCCCGCAGATGAAGTGGCCTTGGTGCCCGCCGCGCCATTGCAGATTGAAAAAGTAATCGCCGCGGAACGGGAATGGTCGCAGCATGACCACGTCGCAATCCATCCACAACCCGCCATGTTCGTAAAGTACGGCGTAGCGAAAGGCGTCGCTGAAATACCGGATCTCGGAGCCGGCGACCATTCGCTCGAACAAGCTGCGCGGCATCACGTCATCCGCCGCGCGTACCTCGATGCCGAGCGGCAGAAGAAATTCAAGCTTGTTCGGAGAGTAGCTCCAGACCCTCACCGGATGGCCTGCCGCGCGCATCGACGTGGTGGCGGCAACCAAGGTCAGATGCTTCGCATTGTCGGACAGCACCTCGTAGAAGCAGTGGATTTGAGGCAGCGCGGCGTCTCCCCCGCCCAGGAAGGGGGCGATCCGGCTATCGAAGGCTCGCGATTGAGCGCGACGCTCATGCGGCGAATCCGCGAAACGAAGGAATGGCGCCAGCTCGAGCAGGACCTCCTCTGTACTTTTCGCATCGCTGGAGAGGACAACGCTGCTCGCCTCCTTCGAGAGTCCGCCGCCAGGCCGGTGTTGCTGACGGCGGTCGCCGGGTCCGGGCCGGGCGTACCGCTGAGCTTCCACAATTTGTACGTTCGCGCCATCCAGCGACTTCATGGCCGGTGAGCTCCAATAATCCTCGCTCGAAGGCAAATTGTCTGTGGCCTCCAGCAGCGCGCTTACCTCCGACGCATCGACGACGGCGATCCACGCCTCTCTATCGGCGACGCCATACGAAATCAGCAGGCGCTCCTCTTTTGGGTGCCAGGCTAGGCCGGCGGCAAACTCAACCCCCTTCTCGTTGAGGAAGAACGGCCGGCTGATCTTTGCCAAGCAGCCTGTTTCGTCCAACCAAACGAAGCGGTGCTGGCAGTATCGCTGAGCCCCGTCCGGCCTTGTGCGCGTCTCATGGACGAGTGCCAGCCATCCGCCTTCGAATGCAATCGCCTGCGTGCCTCCCTTGAGCTGGTCGGCAGCGACGGAAGGCGGCTTTTCCGATATCGTCTGCCCTTGATCGCCGACGATGCGGATGGGATCACCCACAGAAAAGAACTGCAGCCGCTCCCGGTCGGTGTCGATGCCAGCCGGCTTGACGAGGGGCGCCCAGTTGTTGTCGTTGACCTTCGCACCGATCGGGCGCAGTACACGCCAGTCAGTCATCTGGTATGGCGCAGGCCCGCGATCGTCGATGCGCGCAATGACTGGGTCGTACCGGCCGTCTCCAGCCGACGCCCGCAGGTATGCGCTGCTCCACAATTGCCCCTCCCAGGCAAACGGACGCATGGCCCCAAGCCCGCAGGCCCGGTCATAAGCAGGTCGCGGCAAGTCGGCCGGCTGTGAAATCTCATCGGCCGAGGCGATGCCGAATTCATTGTCGATGCGCAGCAAGAAATTGCGTGTGTGGACTGCCGCCCGATCCGGCACTTGAGCCCGGAGATTCTCTTCGGCCCCCATCAAGCCGACTGCCCCCTGCAACAGCACGATCTTGTCGCCCCACCGAGCCACCGACGGGTTTGAGAGCCGGTAGCCGTCGGGGGGCGTGAACTCGACCGGGCGCGCGGTGAACGATGGCATCATCGTCTTGGCGGACTGAATGTAGAAGAACAGGTTGGACCGCGCCAGATCGCGGGGACCATCCGCGATGCCCCGGTTCAGCGCTAGCCAGTTGCACGCCGCGAAACCGCGGTCCTTGCGTAAAGGATCCCGCGCGTAGTTTGCCGCGATCGCGTATTCCTCGCGAAGGCCCGTCGTATAGATGAAATCCTCGAGAAACAGGATGTCCTGCTCTGGTCTCCCGATCGCCAGCCCCGCTTCCGAAAACAGCACGCTGGCCTCGTTCATCCCCTTCTCGCGATGGAACCGCGCGAGGTCGTAGAGCGGCTCGGCGCGTTGCGGGCGCTGATTGAAGGCAGCAAGCGCCTGGCGAATGAAGCCTGCGTCGTCCCCGAGGTTTTTTAAGCAGCGCGCCTCCTGCAGGCGAGCGTTCCAAGCTTCCTCATCCCAGCCGCCCATAGCTGCCCGTTTGGCGTAGGCTACCGCCGCCTCGGCCGTGCGTCCGGCGTCGCGGTAGGACTGCGCCAGATAAAACCAGTATCGGTGGTTCTCCGGATCCTTTTCCAGCGCTTCCAGTAGAAGCTTGATGTCGCGCTCGAACTTGTCGACGCGGTTCGATCCGCTGGCATGATCCTTGTACCAAACACTCCGCAGCTCCTTCACGTCGCCGGGAACGTCAAGATACTCATGCGTCACGCCATGGTAACGCGCGCCGGCATCGCGCCTGACAATACGGGTGTTCCAATAAGCGAGGTCGGAACCGGACCGCTGGAGCAGCCGATAACCAGGACCGTCGAGCTGCGCTCGGAAGCCCGCGTCCTCGACGACAAGCTCCATGTCGGCGTCGTCAAAAAGCAGATAGTCATAGGCGAGCGACGAAGCATAGGCATGATCGAGCGCGGCGTTGCGCGCCTGTTCGAAATTTTCGAAGGGGAACTCATGCAACTCGCCGGGCAGGTTGCGAGCGGCGAAGAATGCTCTGATGAAATCCTGTGTCCCATCGGTCGACCCGGTGTCGCCGATGACCCAGCAGTCGATATGGTCGACAACCGCCCCTAGACAGCGCTGCAGGTTCGCCATCTCGTTCTTGACGATCATGTTCAGGCAAAGTCGCTTGCCCGTAGTCATCTGTGAATTGCCATCTCTCGCTGTGACGGTCCGCCACGTTCAAGGAATGCCATTCTCTCGTACCGCGGATCAGTTCGCGGGGCCGTCCCAAAGCTTCCATTGTTCACTGGCGTTCAAATCAGTCCAATCGTCTGGCCGGCCACCGCAGCAGCTAAGATCCTCAGACGATCCCCGCCCACTTGACCGCCATTTGCCAAGCGCCGTCAAGATCGACGAAGGGGTTGTCGCGTCGACCCGATCGCCACGCCGCGAGGAATTGCGGCGCTTGAGCTCGATCACGTTTTTGAGATTGACGAAAATTGAGGGGCGAGCGTTAAGCTACGGATTTCCAAAATATTTTCTTGAGTTTTGGTCCTGTAATAAATGCCGACCTAATACTTTTGCGGTAGATAAGTTCCGTCGCTTCATAGTTTACAAACCGCTAATTTTCGAATTTGCTAACGTACTGCTGTTGGGGGCCCACGGGTCGTGGGTAGCTGGCATTCTGCGGAAGTCGTAGGGAGTCGAGCCAGAGGGTTCCGGAGTAGCAAGGCCAAAGTCGCGGACGACTAAGCACGTGCGTTTAGTGAGCGCACGGCAGCGTTGACGTTTGTCTTTTTTGTTCGAGTCGGACGGGTTTTTCCACTCCGGAGCTCTCTCGCGAGTTTTCGCCGAGACATCGGCGTCAGCTGTGACGGGAGTGGGTCGTGTATCGAGTGATATCACGTGCGTTTCGCAGGGAGTTTGAAGCCCGCCGCTTCGACAAGCTTCAAAAGTATCCGCAACTGAGCGCCACAGGCAGTGCCGATCCATGCCCCGGTGGGCAATTTGTTGCTGCAACCTGCGGCGGGCTGCTCCCTTGTCCTGCGTCCAAACCAAATCCGTGCGGGCTTATTCAAACCGCGTGTCGCCGGCGAAGGGAGCCGTCTGCGTCTTCCTACCCGCCGATCGGACCCAGGAGTCGCCTGGGGCAAAGGCTGCATCGCATCACGCCTTCGCGGGCGAGCTTTCGTGAGAGGTTGCGGCCAAGCTCGTCGGGTCGGGGGCGCACTGTGGTGATTGAAAATCAAGTGTCAAGCAGGAGAAGCCGCGGCACAGCCGCCGCTAATCGGGGAGTGCATGATGAGCTACGCAACTGTGTCTGCTGCAATGGATGTCACCGTTAGGGGCGTCTTGCCCATCGGCGACGCGACCGAAAATATAACCTATTTCATTCTGGACGCCGCCAAGAACGCGATCGTCGGCCAGGTCATTCTTCCCGCCGCCGTCAAGCGAAGCCACGCTGTCGCTATAACCGTCAAGGTTCCAAGCACCGCCGGCTCACTTGCCATCGGGACCTTTGAGGATGGCAATTTCCGGGTTTCTGGCTTCCTACGCGTAGAGGCCCCCACTGTCGGTCGCCCCAGCGGGGCCGTCGGGCCTTCCGGAAGATGACCGCGGCCAAACGCCGTTTGCGCACCGCTCGCCGACTAAGCCGGTGGGCGGTTTTTCCTTGAATTGAATTGGAAGCGAACAGGAGCCAGTCATGGCCCGTGCCTCTGAAATTCTTTTTGTGGATCCTTCGATCTCCGACCTTGAGACTGTTCTGAGCAACGTGCGACCGGGGGTCCAGGCCATCGTGCTCGATGGCCGTCAACCGGCGGCGGCGCAGATGGCCGCGGCGCTTAGAGGGCACGAAGAGCTGGACGCGGTCCACATCATCGCGCATGGAGCGCCGGGTCGGGTTAACTTCACTTCAGGAGAATGGTCGGCCGGGACGTTCAAAGGGGCGGCTGAGGAATTCGCCGCAATCGGCAGGGCGCTAGCTGCGGACGGCGAACTGCGGCTCTGGAGCTGCAAGACGGCGCTGGGAAAGGCAGGCAATGCCTTCGTCGACGCTTTGGAAGAGGCCGTCGGCGTGGATGTCTGCGCGTCCAGTTCGCTTGTTGGCGCAGCCGCTCTTGGCGGTGCGTGGGAACTACCCGCACGTGCGGGCGCGTCCGCGCCCCTGCCGCCGCTGACCCCAGTTGGCGTAGGAAGTTACACCGGGGTCCTGGTAGCGGGTAATCTGACGCTTACTGGTACGATTACTGGTCCTGGCAACAGCAGTAATGTCAACACATACTACCTGGTGGATACAACAGCAAACCCTGATACGGTGGTCGGCAGCTTCCAGCTTCCATCTGCAACCAACGGCGTGGTATTTGCGTTTGCTGCGACGATAACAGTTCCAGACACTACTCATAATTATACCATTTACAACCAGAATTTTGGCGTAATGGGTACACTTACGCCTGGTGCCGGTAATACTTATATTTTCACATCCGGCGCGGCTAATCCCACCAATAACAACAACTTCGATGGAGGTAGTTTCGCCGTTACGAGTCAAATAGGCCCGACGGGCCCGGCTGGTGCGACCGGCGCCACGGGTGCGACCGGCGCCACGGGCGCGGGTGCAACAGGCGCGACAGGCG
>NZ_JHQR01000101.1 GCF_014843825.1 Mesorhizobium silamurunense | reverse complement strand
GCCAAGCCGATGCGCACCACCTCCGCCCCGGCGCTCGCGCCAGCTCCTGCCGCGCCACATCTCGACAGGACGGCGACGGGCACCGTGCAGCCTGCGAAGCCTTTCAAGACCGCCGAGCCCGATGCCGTGCGCAATGCAAGTGCCGCGCCGCACGCGACCGAGATCGTGGTGAGGGAAGGGGAAACGATTTCCGGCCTGGCGCGTCAATATCATGTGCCGGCCGACGCGATCATCAAGGTCAACGGGCTGGATGCCAACAAGGGCATCAGAAGCGGGCAGAAGATCGTCATCCCGGCCTATGCCTATTCGAGCAAGGGCGAGCCGAAGGTTGCTGACGGTACCAAGCCCGCCAATCCGCCGAAGCAGCCCGCCGGCGCGCCGGAGAAGGTTGCCGTGCTGCCGCAGCAGCCGAAGCTCAAGGACGGCAAGTCGGCCGCGCAGGTCGATGCATCGGCGGCGGCCAGCGGCTCGAAGAACGCCAAGCCTGCTCAGATGGCCGAGGCAAAGCCGGCCGGCGCCGGCGGCACCTACACCGTCCAGCAGGGCGATTCACTCTCCTCGATTGCCCGCAAGACCGGCGTCGGCGTCACGGCGCTCAAGCAGGCCAACGGCATGAAGGACGGCCTCTTGAAGATCGGCCAGACGCTCAAGGTCCCGGCCGGCGGCACCGTTGCCGTCGCCGCCGCCAAGCCTGCCGCGACCAAGCCGGCCGTCGACCCGGTGACGACGGCGACCACGCAACCGCCGGCAAAGACCACGCCGTCGGAGACGCTCGCCTCCTACACGCCGCCGAAGAAGGACGCCAAGGTCATCCAGCAGGCGGAGGACGACGACGCGGTGGCGCCGGATGCGACGGGCATCGGCAAGATGCGCTGGCCGGTGCGCGGCCGCGTCATCTCCGGCTTTGGCTCCGGCAAGGACGGCGTCGACATCGCGGTGCCGGAAGGAACGCCGATCAAGGCGGCCGAGAACGGTGTCGTCATCTATGCCGGCGACGGCCTCAAGGAGTTCGGCAACACGGTGCTGGTGCGCCACGAGAACGGGCTGGTCACCGTCTACGGCCACGCCAGCTCGATCGAGGTGCAGCGCGGCCAGAAGGTCAAGCGCGGCCAGGAGATCGCGCTGTCCGGCATGAGCGGCACCACGGACTCGCCGAAGCTGCACTTCGAGGTGCGCAAGAACTCTGCCCCGGTCGATCCGAGCGGCTATCTCGAATAGAACAAGAACAATTGCGGGCCACCTGACCTCCAGTCCGGCCCGCCGTCTTCAGCCCGCTCCGCCAGGAGCGGGCTTTTTCAGTTGCAGCCGAAGGCGGACCGTCAGTCCTTCAGCGGCTTCCCAAGCCTGCCTGCCAGGTCCTGGGTGAACTGCCAGGCGACGCGGCCAGAGCGGCTGCCGCGCGTTGTTGCCCATTCCAAGGCTTCCGCGCGCAGCGTCTCGTGGTCGATGGTGAGACCGTGATAACGGACATAGCCGTCGATCATGTCGAGATATTCGTCCTGCGAGCATTTGTGGAAGCCGAGCCACAGGCCGAAGCGATCGGAGAGCGACACCTTTTCCTCCACCGCCTCGGAAGGGTTGATGGCGGTCGAGCGCTCATTGTCGATCATGTCGCGCGGCAACAGATGCCGCCGGTTCGACGTGGCGTAGAAGATGACATTGGCCGGCCTGCCTTCGACGCCGCCTTCGAGCGCCGCCTTCAGCGACTTGTAGGAGGTGTCGTCATGGTCGAAGGAGAGGTCGTCGCAGAACAGGATGAAGCGGTAGGGCGCCGCCTTCAGCAGGCCCATCAGCTTAGGCAGCGTGTCGATGTCCTCGCGATGGATCTCGATCAGCTTGAGAGGCCGGTCGAGCGTATCCGAGGCGTTGACCTTGGCGTGCACGGCCTTGACCAGGGACGACTTGCCCATGCCGCGCGCGCCCCAGAGCAGCACATTGTTGGCGGCGAAGCCGGACGCGAAGCGCTCGGTGTTGTCGAGCAGGATGTCGCGGACACGGTCGACGCCGCGGATCAGGCCGATGTCGACGCGGTTGACCTTGCCTACCGGCTCCAGGAACCCCGGATCGGCCTGCCAGACGAAGCAGTCGGCCACGCCCAGGTCGGTCTCCGGAACCGGCGGCGGGGCGAGGCGGGACACCGCTTCGATCAGGCGGTCGAGCTTTTTGTTCAGGGCATCCAGGCTATCGGTCATTTCCGGTCTTTTTCGCTTTGGCAATCTCGGAACGTGAAACGGGTCCGGGGCTGCACACCAAGAACCAACTGCAAGCTTTTGTTGGAGCAGGATCTTTCGGCCAGCTCCAAGCGGCTTGCGGCTGCGACCCTCTAGCACGCGCCAAACGGCTGGAAAAGCAACGGATTCGGCTTGTCGCGCAGTTGCATTGGCAACTTTACCGACTATATTCCGCCCAAATTTCGCGAGGCCGCCCCGGGGCGGTTTTCAATCATCCAGGAGTTTCTTGATGTTCGTCACACCGGCATACGCCCAAGGCGTCGGTACCTCGCCTGACATGTTCATCAGCATTTTGCCGTTTGTCCTGATTTTCGTGATCATGTATTTTCTGATCATCCGGCCGCAACGCACCCAGCTGAAGAAGCGCCAGGAAATGCTGGCTGCGGTGCGCCGCGGCGATACGGTGGTGACCGGCGGCGGCTTCGTCGGCAAGGTGACCAAGGTGATCGACGACAACGAACTGGAAATCGACCTTGGCGGCGGAACCAAGGTGACGGCGCTGCGCTCGACGATCTCTGACGTGCGCGTCAAGGGCGAGCCGGTGGCGAACCAGAACGCCAAGAAGTAATCCAGACCTCGATGGCGGAACGCTGCCGCTTGTACGCCTGAACGGATAAGAACGAATGCTTTATTTCTCGCGCCTGAAGATGATCCTGATCTGGCTGGCCGTGGCCGTCACAGTGATCCTCGCCGCGCCCAACCTGTTCCCGGCAAGCACACTGGCGCAACTGCCGAGCTGGGTGCCGAAGCGGCAGATGACGCTCGGCCTCGACCTTCAGGGCGGCTCGCACATCCTGCTCGAAATGAATCAGAACGATCTGATCAAGGACAGGATGGAGACGACGCGCGACGAGATCAGGACGCTGCTGCGCGACGCCAATCCGAAGATCAACTACACCGGCCTTTCCGGCTCCGGCCGCACCGTGCAGGTGCGCATCACGGACCCGGCTCAGCTCGATCAAGCCAAGAAGGTGCTGAGGCCGCTGACCGATCCGGTGGCGGCGGGACTGTTCAGCGGCGGCTCCATCCAGGAAATGGCGCTGGATGATTCCGAGCCCGGCTTACTCAAATTCACCGTCACCGACGCCGGCCTGAAGTACCGCACCTCGACAGCGCTGACGCAGTCGATCGAAGTGGTCGAGCGGCGCGTCAACGAGCTCGGCACCACCGAGCCGATCGTGCAGCGGCAGGGCGACGACCGCATCCTGGTGCAGGTGCCGGGCCTGCAGGATCCGCAGCGGCTGAAGGAAATCCTCGGCCAGACCGCCAAGCTGACATTCCAAATGGTCGACCAGTCGATGCCTGTGCAGGACGCGCTGAAGGGCCGTCCGCCCGCGGGCTCCTCGATCCTCTATTCGCAGGATGATCCACCGGTTCCGTACCTGATCGAGAACCGCGTCATCGTTTCGGGTGAAAATCTGGTCGATGCGCAGGCGACCTACAATTCGCAGACCAATGAGCCGGTCGTTTCGTTCCGTTTCGATTCCAAGGGCGCGACCCGCTTCGGCCAGGCGACGGCGCAAAATGTCGGCAAGCTGTTCGCCATCATCCTCGATAACCAGGTGATTTCGGCGCCGCAGATCCGCGAGCCGATCCTTGGCGGCACCGGCCAGATCTCCGGCAACTTCACGCCGCAAAGCGCCAATGACCTTGCCGTGCTGCTGCGCGCCGGCGCGCTGCCGGCGACGCTGACGGTGATCGAAGAGCGCACGGTGGGCCCGGGCCTCGGCCAGGACTCCATCCACGCCGGCAAGGTGGCGGGCGTGATCGGCTCGATCCTCGTCGTCGCCTTCATGTTCGTCGCCTATGGCTTCCTCGGCTTCCTCGCCAATATCGCGCTGGCCGTCCACGTGGCGATGATCGTGGCGCTGCTTTCGCTGCTGGGCGCTACGCTCACCTTGCCCGGCATCGCCGGTATCGTGCTCACCATCGGCATGGCGGTGGACTCCAACGTCCTGATCTACGAGCGCATCCGCGAGGAGCGACGAAACGGCCGCTCGGTGATCCAGTCGATCGACACCGGCTTCGCCAAGGCGCTGGCGACGATCGTCGACTCCAATGTCACCTCGTTGATCGCGACCGTGGTGCTGTTCTGGCTGGGCACCGGTCCGGTCAAGGGCTTCGCGATCACCTACGCGATCGGTATCCTGACGACGGTGTTCACCGCCTTCACCTTCACGCGCATGCTGGTGTCGATCTGGCTGCGCCGAGCGCGCCCGAAGGAATTGCCGCGCGCGCCGGTCACCTTCATTCCGCCGGGAACCAAGATCCCGTTCATGGGCATCCGCCGCTGGACATTCGCTTTGTCCAGCCTGCTGTCGATCCTGTCGGTCGTCGGGTTCCTGACCATCGACATCAACTACGGCATCGACTTCAAGGGCGGCTCGATGATCGAGGTGCAGTCCAAGCAGGGCAACGCCGATCTCGCCGACATCCGCGGCCGGCTGTCCGAGCTCAACATCGGCGAGATCCAGGTGCAGCAATTCGGTGCGCCCAACGACGTCTTGATCCGTGTCGGCACGCAGCAGGCGGGCGAGAACGCCGAGCAGACCGTCATCGACAAAGTGCGGGGCGAACTGCAGGACCAGTATGATTTCCGCCGCGTCGAGGTGGTGGGGCCGACGGTTTCCGGGGAACTCGCCAAGCAAGGCACGATCGCCATGCTGATCGCGCTGGTCGGCATCCTGCTCTATGTCTGGTTCCGCTTCGAATGGCAGTTCGCGGTCGGCGCCATCGTCGCCACGGTCCACGATGTGGTGATGACCATCGGCTTCTTCGTCATATCCGGGCTTGAGTTCAACCAGTCGTCGCTGGCGGCGATCCTGACCATCATCGGCTATTCGCTGAACGACACCATCGTCGTCTATGACCGCGTCCGCGAGGATCTGCGAAAATACAAGAAGATGCCGCTGCCACAGCTGTTGAACAACGCCATCAACGAGACGCTGTCGCGAACGACGCTGACCTCGGTGACCACCATCCTGGCGCTGTTGGCATTGGTGCTGTTCGGCGGCGAGGTGATCCGCTCCTTCACGCTGGCAATGCTGTTCGGCGTGGTGTTCGGGACCTATTCGTCGATCTTCATCGCCGCGCCGCTGCTGATCCTCTTCAAGCTCAGGCCGCAGGCCGCGACCGCCGAAGAGAGTAAGCCGGCGAACGGCAAGGCCGTGGCGACCTGACGCCGCCCGGCCCATGGCCAAAGGCATCGTCATCCGCGAGGCGCATTTCCCGGGCAGGGCGCCGATCGAGGCCTATGGCAATGGTGGGTTCCGCTTTGCCGACATGTCGCATCGCGGCTCGCTGCTCTGCCTGCCGTCGGGCATCCATGGCTGGGAGCCGGCCGATCCGCAGGCACTGAAAGCTTCGGACTTCGACAAGCTGTTCGCCCAGGCCGGCAACGTCGAAATCCTGCTGGTCGGCACCGGCAAGGATCTGCGGCCGCTGCCGGCGGCGTTGCGCTCTGCGCTGAAAGCGGCCGGCATCTCGGCCGATCCGATGTCGACGGGCGCAGCCGTGCGCACCTACAACGTGCTTCTGGCCGAGGACCGCGCCGTGGCCGCAGCGCTCATTGCCGTCGATTGAATGGCCGGCACTTCCAACATCGTCATGGACGCGGTACGCACCGCCGATCCTGACCGCTATCTCTGCGCGCTCTACGCGCCGACCGACAAGCGCGACGCGTTGCTTGCGCTCTATGCCTTCAATGCCGAGATCGCCAGCGTTCGCGACCGCATCCGTGAGCCGCTGCCGGGCGAGGTGAGGCTGCAATGGTGGCGCGATGTCATCATGGCCGAGGGCGGGGCGGAGACCGGTCATCCGACCGCCGATGCGCTGAGGGCGGCGATCGCCGCCAATCATCTGCCGAAGGCCGCTTTCGAGAACATGCTAGAAGCACGCATTTTCGATCTCTATGACGACCCGATGCCATCGCGGACCGACCTGGAGGGGTATTGCGGCGAGACGGCCGCGGCGCTCATCCAGCTTGCGGCAATGGTGCTCGATGCGGCTGCCGCGCCGCGCTTTGCCGAATTGGCGGGCAGGGCCGGCTGCGCGCAGGCGATCACGGGCTTGCTGCTCCTGTTGCCGCTGCATCGCAGGCGAGGCCAATGCTACGTGCCCGCCAATATCCTTGCGGCCGCGGGTACGACACCGGAAGAGTTCGTCAAAGGCGAGGGTGGTGCCGGCGCGGAGCGGGCGGTGGCGGCGATGATGGCCCTGGCGCGGGAGCATCTCAGCGCTTTCGAGAAGGGCGCGTTGGCTCTCCCGGCCTCACTGCGCCCGGCTTTTCTGCCGCTGGCGCTGACGCGCGCCTATCTCGACAAGATGGACAAAGCGGGTCGATCTCCACTCGCAGACACCGCGACACTCTCAACCTTGCGCCGGCACTGGCTGCTCTTGCGTCATGCCATGCGCGGCTGGGCACCCCTTTGACGTAAACGTCAATCATGCTAGGGGTTCCGTCGCGTGGACTCGCGTCAAAGAAATGCGAGCCGCCGGAGGAGCCGCTTCCCATGAGCCTGTGATGTTCTCGCTCTGGCGCGGGAAGGGAACGCCGTGTTGCTGCGAATGGATGATTTCACCTGGAAAGGCGGGCGGTTTGCCTTTGCCAACGAAGCCGACGCGCTGGCCGTGGCGGCGGCGCTGCAAGGCCACGATCGGATCCGAAAGGCAGCGTGATGGACGACTACAATTTTCCGCAGGTCACCCAGCTAGCCATTCCGTTCTTCGTCACCGCGATCCTGATCGAGCTCTGGCTGGTGCGCACAGGCCGCGCCAGGGGATCGTTCGAGACACGCGACACGCTTACCAGCCTGATGATGGGAACGGGCAACGTCGTTGCCGGCCTCTTGCTCGGCTCGTGTCCTACTGGGCGCTGCTGTGGCAGTTCCGCTTCTTCAATCTCGGCCTGTCGATCTGGGTGTTCGTCGCCGCCTTCCTGCTCGATGACCTGCGCTACTACGTCTATCACCGCATCGCGCATCGGGTGCGTTGGGTGTGGGCCGAACATGTCAACCATCATTCCAGCCAGCACTACAATCTCTCGACGGCGCTCCGGCAGAGCTGGACCGGGCTCTTTACTTTCACCTTCATCCTGCAGGCGCCGCTGGTGCTGCTCGGCTTCCATCCGGCGGTGATCGCCTTCGCCTTCGGCTTCAACCTCGTCTGGCAGTTCTGGATCCACACCGAGACGATCGGCAAGATGTGGGGCTGGTTCGAATTCATCTTCAACAGGCCATCGCATCACCGCGTCCACCACGCCACGAATCCGCGCTATCTCGACGCAAACTTCGCCGGCACGCTGATCATCTGGGACCGCATGTTCGGTACTTTCGTCGAGGAGTTGGAGAGCGACCGGCCGCGCTACGGCATCGTCAAGAATATCGGCACCTTCAATCTGCTGAAGGTCGCCTTCCACGAGTGGATCGGCATGTTCAAGGATACGCTGATGCCGGGGCTGACGCTTAGCCAGCGCCTCAACTATCTCGTCCAGCCACCCGGCTGGAGCCATGACGGATCGCGCGACACGTCGGAGACGCTGAAGGCGGCTTATGTCAGGCGAAATCCAGGCGAGGCGGGCAAGCCGGGATTGCCGATGGCAGGTGCGGAGCCGGCAGAGTAGCTAATCTATCACGATCCGCCCGCTGCAGAATCACCGCCGATACGTTGACCCGTCCCAAGGTAACGCCCGGATTCGCCACCCATGGCGTCTCTGAAACTGCCCTCCAACTCTACCATTGCATCGACAACTGCCGGTGCCTCCGGGGCTGTCTCTCGTGCAAATCGCGCGTTGACATACACGCCGTGAGGATGTGACGATCGAGGCGGGCTTGGATAGTCCAGGACGGCGACAGCGAATAGAGTGTCTTCATGAAATCAACGAGGAATCGGTCGTTGTACGGGCCTTTGAGGCGCTGCAGGGCAACGATCATTTGCAAGCTTCGATCGCGGTTCTCGTTGTAGTCTTCGTTTCGAGCACCCAGCCCTTGCCTCCATGGGGCTGGCCGATCAGCGCTTCAAGTGCCGGTATATGAACCTCGCGCAACTTCCGCCTGTTGTTGCAGCGGATGTAGACACTCCAAAAGATCTCGTAGTCGCCAGCGAAGGGTTCCTCACTCTCCGGCCAGCCCGGTGGCAGAAGCTGAGGGATCGTGCCGAATTCGGATCCAGGCATGCGGCTATTCCGCGGCAGCTTGCGCCGTCGGCGCCGGCAACCCCAGCCACTGCCTGCAATCAGCCAGTGCGCGCGATGTGATCGCGCGGCGCTTGGCGACGGTTTTGTCCTTGCCGCGCAGGCGCTTGCCTTCGACCTTCGGCGCTTCCACCGGCGGGAACAGGCCGAAATTGACGTTCATCGGCTGGAAAGAGCGCTTTCCGGGCTCGTCGTCGGAGACTATATGGCCGCCGGTGATGTGGTTGAGCAGCGCGCCGAAGGCGGTGGTCGACGGCGGCAGCGAGGGCCGCTGGCCAAGCCGTTCGGCGGCGGCGAAGCGGCCGGCGAGCAGGCCGATGGCCGCGCTTTCGACATAGCCTTCGCAGCCGGTGATCTGGCCGGCGAAGCGCAGGCCGGCCCGCGATTTCAGCTGCAGCGACGGATCGAGCAGTGTCGGCGAGTTGATGTAAGTGTTGCGATGCAGGCCGCCGAGACGCGCGAAGTCCGCATTTTCAAGCCCCGGAATGGTGCGGAAGATGCGCACCTGCTCGGCATGCTTCAGCTTGGTCTGGAAACCGACCATGTTGTAGAGCGTGCCCAGCGCATTGTCCTGGCGGAGCTGCACGACCGCATAGGCCTTGACCGACGGATTGTGGACGTTGGTCAGTCCCATCGGCTTCATCGGTCCGTAACGCAGCGTCTCGACGCCGCGCTCGGCCATCACTTCGATCGGCAGGCAGCCGTCGAAATAGGGCGTGCCTTCCCACTGCTTGAACTCGGTTTTTTGCCCCTCCAGCAACGCCGCTACGAAGGCGAGATACTGCTCCTTGTCCATCGGGCAGTTGATGTAGTCCTTGCCGGTGCCACCTGGGCCCACCTTGTCGTAGCGCGACTGGAACCAGCAGACATTCATGTCGATCGTGTCGAAATGGACGATCGGGGCGATGGCGTCGAAGAAGGCCAGCGCATCGGCGCCGGTTGCCCCGGCGATCGACTGCGCCAGCGATGGCGCCGTCAGCGGGCCGGTGGCAATGATCGCCTGGTCCCAGTCCGCCGGCGGCAGGCCGGGCACTTCCTCGCGGACGATGGTGATCAGCGGATGCGCCTCGATCTTCGCGGTGACCGCGTTGGAAAAGCCATCGCGGTCGACGGCCAGCGCGCCGCCGGCTGGAACCTGGTGCGCGTCGCCGGCGCTCATGATCAGCGAACCGGCGAGCCGCATTTCGGCATGCAGCAGGCCGACGGCGTTGGCCTCGGCATCGTCCGAGCGGAAGGAATTGGAGCAGACGAGCTCGGCCAGCCCGTCGGTCTTGTGCGCATCGGTGCCGCGCACCGGGCGCATCTCATGCAGCACGACCGGGACGCCGGCCTCAGCGATTTGCCAAGCAGCTTCGGAGCCGGCGAGGCCGCCGCCGATGACGTGTACGGGATTTGTGCTCATGAGCGCCGAAATAGTCGCTTGGCGCGGCGATTGCAATTACCGGATTCGACCCGGCTGACCGGCTGATGCGGAAGACTGCCTCCAAAACAACAACACCCGCCGGGGGAGGAGGTCCGGCGGGTGTCGTTTTTGGGGTCGATCCTCGGGAGGAGGTGAAGATCGACCATATTCGCCATCGCCGGGGAGGAGGTCGGCTTTGACGAAATTCCTTCCGCCAATTGAAAAGGGGCGGATCCTTTCTGGAGAACAACGCCCGCCGGGGGAGGAGGTCCGGCGGGCGCCGTTTCGGTGGTCAACCTTTGGGAGGAGGTAAAGGTTGACCGTATCCGTCAGGGTCGGGGAGGAGGTCGACCCTGGCGAAATTCCTTGTCAAACCGCCTTGCGGGCGATCATCTTGATCTCGTCGCGGACGATGCCGAGATCATGGAGCTGGCGGTTCGAAAGCCGACCCAGCTCGGAAACCGTCTCGCGATAAACGCGCCAGTTACGGTAGCTACGGATCAGGTTCATTGTCTTACTCTTTCAAAACTGGTTCGGACCATTCGCGGTCCGAAGCGGATTAGACCGCCTTGCGGGCGACGTAGTGGATGTCGCTGCGGCTGATGCCGAGGTCGGTCAGTTCACGGTTCGACAGGCGGCTCAGCTCGGAAACGGTGTCCCGGTAGCGGCGCCAGTTGCGGTAGTTGCGGATCAGGTTCATGGTAGTGCTCGTTTCGTCTTTCGTACGGATCATTCCGTTTGTGTACGAACGGAAAATAGGTGGGATCATATCGGTTTAAAAGTGCCATTGGCGCATGGCAGCAATGCAAATTGTGCAATGCAACATTAACGGCCATTCACGCTTGCGACACAAAGAAGGCCGAATCGGAAAATGCCATTGCGTCAACGGGTTGGCTGTTCCGGCTAAAAGAATGACCAAGCTTGGGGGAAGCGCATGGCGGGCTATGCGGCGAAGGTGAGGGCGGATATCGCCCGCTGGCGGGAAGCGGGCCTGATCGACGCGCCGACGGCAGACGCATTGGCGCGCGACGTGGCCGCCAACGAGCGCACCTCGCTGAGCTTCGGCTCGATCCTGGCGATGATGGCCGCGCTCCTGTTCGGCGCAGCGATACTCATCTTCGTCGCCGCCAACTGGGAAGCCATTCCGCGGCTGGTGCGCGTGGCGGCGCTGTTTGCCGTCATCCTCGGCGGTTATGTCGGCGGCGCCGTTCTGAAGGCACGCGACCACCCGGCGATCGGCGAGGCGCTATGGATCGTCGCGGCCGCGGGTTTCGGCGGGTCGATCGCACTGATCGGCCAGATGTACCACCTGTCGGGCGACGAGGCCTCGGCGCTGCTGACGTGGTGCGCCGGCACGGCGCTGGCGGCGGTTGCCCTGCGCTCGAACCCGCTTACCGTCGCCTCCGTCGGCATTGCCGACGCCTGGTTGTTCCTCAAATGGGGCGGATTTTTCCGCCGGCCGAGTTTCCGTATCTCTTCGCCGCTATCGCACTGGTGTTGTTTGCCATTTCATTCTGGACGCGCAGCCAGGCGGCGCGGCACCTGATCATCCTGTCGATCCTGTTCTATCTGGCACTGCTGGCCATAGACCACAACACGCTCCAGGTCGCCATTCCGCTTGTGCTCGTCTCGGCGCTGCTGTTTGCGGCGGCGATCTTCGCCGCCGAACCCGTCGAGAGAATCGTGCAGCTCGGCGGCCGACTGCCCTTGCACGCGCTCGTCGGCTTTCTTGCCGGCCTGGCAATGGTCGAGTTCGAACTGGCCGATGAGGCGAGCTACAACAGTGGTTTTGCCATTGCCTCGGCGGCCGCGCTTGTCGGCATCGTCGCGGCGATCATGCTCGGCGGCCGTGAGAGCAGGGGGCTGCGCTGGGTGGCCTATGCCGGCTTCGCCTTCGAACTCGCCATCATTTATGGGGTGATGTTGCAGTCAATGCTCGACACGGCCGGTTTCTTCCTGTCCGCAGCCGTGCTGCTCGGCATCCTGGCGCTGGTCATCATCCGCGTTGAAAAACGCATGAAGACGCCTGCCGGAGGAGGAGCAGCGGCATGAGCGGCAAAAGACTGATCATCGCGGCGCTGGTGCTGGCACTCGTCCAGATAGGCATCCTCAGCTGGATCATCGCCGGGCGCGCGGCGATCCTGCGCAATGGCAAGGAGGTTCTGCTCAAGGTCGAGCCCGTCGATCCGCGCGATCTGCTGCGCGGCGACTATATTTCAGTCAACAACAGCATATCGCGGATCCCGGTGAAGCTGATCGCCAACATTCCGGAAGGCAAGTCATTCAGCGACGACACATCGATCGTGGTGCGGCTGAAGAAGGGTGCCGAGGGCTATTGGCAGCCGACGACCGCGTGGTTCGGCCAGGCGCCGGCGCCGGCCGGCCCGGACGAGGCAGACATCGCCGGCCATGTCACCGAGGGCTGGGATCTGCGTTCGCCCGACACGACGATCGCGCCGGAATACGGGATCGATCGTTTCTATCTGCCGGAAGGCGAGGGGATGGCGATCCAGAACGACATGCGCGTGCGGCCGTTCGGCATCAAGCTGGCGCTCTCGGCCAACGGCACGGCGCAGATCAAGGCGCTGATGGACGGCGACAAAACGCTGTTCGAGGAGCCGCTTTATTAGAGTGTATGGGTCCTGGCGTCAGCGCGACGGTCGGCGTCAATGATGGTCCCGCTTATCGCTGAACATTGCCTGTCTCTGCGATGATTTTGGGATAGGGGCCAATCGATATCGTATAGCTGAAGTTTGCTGCGCCTTTTTCCTGCTTGTGGGTCGAAGGGCTGCGCACAACCCAGTCATAGAGGCCCGAGACCACGCAGCGATCGTCAGCGCAAGTGACCATAATGCTGTCATCGCGGACGCTGTATTCGCGTTCAGGCCAGCGCTGGTAATAGTTCCTCTTGTCCTGAATGATCGAGCTTAGGTTCGTCAACTTGCCATAATAGTCGACCGTGGGAGCGTAGGACGCCTGGACTTGAGCAAGGGCGAAGTCGTTGTTGTCGCCATGATGCTCGATGAGATCCTTGATGAAGGCGACCGCAACGCTCTCCATCTGACGTCCGGCATCGGGTGCAGGCGCACGCACAGGCACGGGAATTTGTCTCGTGGACACCTGCGAAGTACCCACGGGCGATTGGTTCGCTTCGACATTGGTCACACGCAACTCTGCCATTTCGCTGGCAGATAGGTATCTTATGTCGTGCTTGTCATAGCTCGAAGCTAACTCCATCAGCTTGGGGTCCACTCCCATCTCTATTACATAGGATATAATTTCGGCCGTTCCGAGCTGGAAACGGGCCGCCGCTTCTTCGTTGGACATCCTGTCAGCCGGTTTAAAGGACGCCCTATGAACGCCGATAGAGCCTGGTTCGGCAATGCGGTGGACGCCACCCAAGAAGGCCAATGAGCAGGCTGAAGCACACTGCAATTGGCGAACTTGAAGCGTGTCCAACCCTGCCGCGCGGATCATACGCCCCAACCGAATCGCACTGCCGACGTTGCCACCAGGGGAATTGAATACAATCACCCTGGCCCCGCTGCCTACAACCGCGCTGCTAAAGGTGTTGAGGGGTTCATTGGCGCCAAATTCACCAGAGACAACAAGCATTGGCTGCTGGCCCGGAGGGGAAGCCGGAGTGTACTCCAAAGCCTCAACCTGACACGTCGCGGCCGCGACAGCCGACCCAACCCCCAAGACTACAGAAATTACGCGCACAACCCCACAAAGCCCCAACCTACCCGGTGCAACTAAGGACCTGTTAACGGACTATTTCAAGAGCATTGTTTGATGTCGGAGAGATTGGGGAAAACTCGAAGGATGCTTGGAGTCGTGACCTTGCCGGAGTTTCTTCGTGGCGGGATTTTCTCCGCCTTTCGCCGAGACAATCGCGGCCGCACGAGAGGGCCGACGTACCTGGCAGAAAATTCGAATGCGCCCGGGAAACTTGCTAGTAGCCGGCGAAAAAGCTGGTGCGGATGAAGTGCACCTGTTTTTCCGGCAGGCATTGAAAACACATGCGAAATCGGAACTCGAAATGAATTTGTGGCACGATATGTGGCATGATAGGCGGCAGTTTATCGGTGGTTCGATGCGGAAGGAAAACGGGTGCCTGAAAACGAAAAAGCCCGCCAGCCCATTCAAGGGCCAGCGGGCGAGGCAGAGCGCATGGCGTCGCTCTTCGGCACGTCAGGGCGGCCTGGGCGGTTTCTGTTCGGCCATTGCCTGCACCGTTGCGGTGAGCGCGGCGACGGCGTTGGACAACCCGACGATACTATCCTGCACGCGGTCGAGCCTGGCGAGTGTCGCATTCTCGAACTTCTCGCGCGACGAGGTCGAGGCGGTCTGGTTGGTCTCGACCGCGATCAGGCGGTCGTTGATCTTGGAAACCTGCTCCGTCTTCTGCTCGACGGCGGTGACGCGCTGATTGGTGGCTTCGAATTTCGAGTCGAGATAGGCCGTGCCGAGGTAGGAGATCAGCCCGAGCAATGGCAACGAAAGCGCCATCGATACCCTCGCCACGGCAAGCAGCAGCACGCTGTCGGCAATCTTCTGAGCGCTTCCATTCATTTCGTCCTCTGCCATCTGCCCCAATGCCCTTTGCCCTATGCACTGCTATTTCGAGAGGGATGTAGATCGCGACCAGGCAGACTGCGAACATGACAACGCTGGCGGCGATCCACGGTTTCATTGCCCCAATGTCACTGCTTGTCCCATTCGCCGATCTTGTGGATCTGAGCGGTGCATACCCGTAGCCCGGCCTCGTTGACGTCGCCGCGCTCGACGAAATCGCCGGTCACCCGCGGGCCGCTCGCCCTTGGCGGCGACGCTGCCGTCGAGGCGCATGACGCGGCCGGTGGCGGCATCGCGCTTGGCGATCAGCGGCCCCCATGACTGGATTTCGTAGACGTTTTCCAGCGTGATCGTCTCCGGCCGCACCGTGCCGGCCCAGCGGCAGACGATCCACGCCAGCGAGCGCCGCCGCTTTGACACCGGCTTGCCGCCCTTGGCGACCGAGAAATGCGTGCAGTCGGGCGAGGCATGCAGGATGCGCACGCCGCGCCCCTTGCAGACCTCGCGCGGGTCGGCCTCGAAGACATCGCAGGTCAGGTGTCTTGTGTGCGGATGGCGGACCTTGTGCACCGCGACCGCGACCGGATCGTGGTTGATGGCGACATGGACGGGAAATCCAGCCGCCTCCAGCCCGTCGCAGCCGCCGCCCATGCCGGCGAAGAGGACGATCGTCATCCGGTTGTCGAGCATAAATCCTGCGTTCATGTCCCCGCCTTCAGCCATGCGGCAAAATCGGCGCGCAGCGCTTTCCACGCCTCGCTCGCCTTGCCGCCATTGTTGAGTTCGTTGCGCGATTGGACGCCGAGGATCGAGCGCACGCGCTGCGCCACCCGCTCGTCGGTCAGCGGGCGCTCAAGCCCATGCTTTTCCTCGAGATAGACCTTGAAGCGCGCGTCCTGGCATTTCAGAGCGCACTCGGCGGCGAAGTTTTTGACGTCGCGCGCGGCCGGCTCGCCGACCGTCGGGTTGCGCTGCAACTCCGGCCGCAGCGTACGGATCCGGGCAAAGGCCTCGTCGAGCAGCTTGAGCAGGAAGCGCACCGTGTCGGGCGCATCGGCCGCGAATGCCACCTCGTCAGGAGAGGCATGCTCAGAAAAGCGCGCCAGCATGACGATCTCGCCAAAATCGGCGCGCGCCTCGATCAGCGGCCCGCTCTCATCCTGCGCGCGCAGCCACACCGCCGGCGAGATCGCCTCGAGCGAAGCGCGCACGGCCTTCAGGCGGGCAGCGTCGGAAGAGAGCGCGGCGTTGTTCATGCGGTGCCCCCACTGCCGTCGAGGCCTTCGCCGCCGAGCTGGCGGGCCACGCTCCAGCCGAAGTCGGTCAGCCGGCGCGGGCGCAGCCGCTTCTGCGCCGCCTCAAGCTGCTCCACAAAACCTTGGCGTTCGAGCGCGTTGATGATGCTGCAGGCGGTGCCGGCGCCGATATCGCCGCAGACCAACGCCAGCCCGGCAATCGGCAGGCGGCACCAGCCGTCTTCCTCCGAATGCAGCGCCACCTGGTAGAGCATGGCGGCCTGTAGATGCGTCAGGCCGTCGGTGCGCTTGCGATGGCCGCGCGCGACCTCGTGCGGATCGTCGCCGTCGAGGATGGCGTCTTCCATGCCGCCCTCGAGCACCAGCCGCAGCAGGGCCGAGACCAGCACGTCCGGCCGGCATTTCTTCGCCGACGCGGCGCGCGCGATCATCGCCGCCTGCTCGCCAGAAATGAACAGCCGGATCGGATTGACGTCAGTCTTCATGCTGCACCCGCCCGGGCGAATTCCGCCATCACCGCCCGGTAGCGCTCGGCCACGATCGTCAGGTCTTCCGACACGCGGCCATCGGCATCGCGCACGGCAAGCAGGATCGAGGTGCGCAAGTCGACGAAGGCGAGGCCTACTTCGAAGCAGGCGCGGCGGCAGCATTCGACGATCGAGCCGCGATATTTCAGCATCACCGAATCCGGCATGCGCAGCAGGATGTCCGCGCGGGCTCTATCCCCATCCGCATCGTAAAGCTGGCGCAGCATCGGCAGCATGGTGTCGGTCATCGCGCCTCGCTTTCAGGCCGTGTCTCGCTCCGTGTTTCACGGGGCACAGACGCTGTAACAGCCTGTTGCAAAATGGATTTTCGTGTCACACGGCGGCGTTTCGCGCCGTCGACACGGAAATCGAGAGGCCTGAGCCGCAGCGCCTTGCAGAGCGCCAGGAAGCTGCCGATCGTCAGGTTCTGGCCCGCCTTCGCGCGGCTGATCATGGCGACGTTAAGCGTCGGCCAGGTCGCCACGGCCTGGCGCGTCGAGACGCCGTCGAGACGCCGGCGAACTGTGGCGGCAAAGCGCTCGCGGTCGAAGGGATCAGCCATTGCCGCCCTCCGCCTTCTTCAGCTTTCGGTCCAGCGCGCGCTTCAGGCGCTTCAGCTGCTTCGCAGTCTCCGGATCCGGCGCGCGTTCGGCCGGTGTCGGGTAGTGCGCATCGCCGCGCCGGCGCTTGGCCTCGATCGCCGCGGCATAGCAGCCGGCGGCATCGGCCTGCGGATCGTATTTCCGGCGCTTGCTCATTCCGCCGCCTCCAAATCGTCGAGGCCGAGCATGTCGAACATGGTCGGGATGGCGCGCTTGCGTTCCGCCTCCTGGCAGTAGCGCAGGCCGTCGCGGAAATAGGTCTCTGAGAGTTCCGAGGCCTGCCCGCGCCGCCCTTTCAGGATGGCGCGATAGGGCACGGTCATCAGCCCGCCGAACGGGTCATAGATGATGTCGCCGGCGTTGGAATAGCGGTCGATCAGCCGGTCGACGATGTCGAACTGCAGCGGGCAGACATGCTTTTCGAGATTGCGGAAAGCCTGCTCGCCGTTCAGCGTGCGCATGCGCACGACATCGTGCCAGACGCTAGGTGAGCCCGAGCGCGGATCGAGCGTCATATAGGTCTTGGACAGAGAATCCCGCGCGGCCAGTTCCTCGCCCAGCTGCACATGCTTCTCGAAGTCGTAGATCGCGCCCTCGAAACAGCGCTGGAACAGTTCGCGAAGCGGCTTCGGCCCGAGCCGCACCAGCTCGTCGGTCGTCAGCAGCCGGTCGCCCGACGACGGCCAGAAGGCATGCGCGTCGAGCTGCCAGCGGGCGAGGGTGTAGCCGCTGCCCGGCACCTGCGCGCGCCGGTCGCCATCCTTCCACCTGGTCGTGCCGCCGTCGGCCGTGAACACCATCGGCTTGTCATGCGCCACCGGCTCGTCGGCATAGCCGCGCGTCAGATCGCTCTGCGGACGGCGGAACAAGAGCACATATTCCGGACAGCCGACGCCCATCTTGGTGGCGTCCTTCATCATCTCGGAATAGGTCAGCCGATAGGTCTGGTTGTTCTCCTTCACCACGTCGGTGACGACGGTGATCATGCCGATGTACTGAAAGCCGTGCTTGAGATAGTGGAAGATCGCCTCGGCGTGGAAAGGCGAGACGGTCGGCACGCCTTCGCCGGTCACCGAGCCGAACAGCACGCGGTCCTTGACGTGGATGCAGGCCAGCCGCCCGGGCTTCAGGATCCGGAGCAGCTCCGGCGTCAAAAAATCCATCTGCGCCCAGAAGTGGCGGTTGTCGTCGGTGTGGCCGAAATCGTTGTAGCTCGCGGTGTATTCGTAGTGGTTGGCGAAGGGGATCGAGGTGATGATCTCGCCGATTGAGGCATCGGCCGTGCGCCTGGCTTCCAGCACCGCATCATTGTGCGCGATGACGAAGCCGTCGCCGCGCTCCTCGCGCCTGGCGACGCCGATCGAGCGCTGCAACACGTCGTCCAGCGGCAGGCCGTCGAGCCCGTAGCGGCGGATGATTTCCGCCATGCGCGCCATCAGCTTCTCATGCTCGGCCCATTTGCCCTCGAGGTTGCGGCGCACCTCGCGCTCGGCCTCGGAAAAGATGATGTCGATCCGACATTCCTGCGCCTGGCCGAAGCGCACGATGCGGTGCACCGCCTGGATGAAGTCGTGGAACTTGAAGCCGACCCCGACAAAAATCGCCCAGTGGCAATGCTTTTGGAAATTGTTTCCGGCGCCCGACATCTCCGGCTTGGTGGCGAGGTATTTGAACTTGCCATCCTTGAAGCCGACGGCGTTCTTCTCGTTGGCGTCCAGCCCTTGCGTGCCGAAGATCGAGCGCGCGCCCGGCACCGACGCCTCGATCGCGCGCCGCTCGTCCTCGAGGTCGTGCCAGAGGATGGCATGCGCGTCCGGATCCTGCGCCAGCAGCTCGCCCATGCGGGCGATGCGGGCGGAGAGACTATCGCGTTTTGCCGCGCTCGCCTGCGTCACGCCGAGCGCGGTGTTGCGGATCAATAGGCCTTGGCCATCGCGGTCATAGCCCGCGGTCGAGTGATCGATCGGCACTTCGTGCCAGTTCACCGTCACAGGCGGCAGCACATAGCCGTCGTCGGAAAATCCGAGGTCGGACGGCGATTGCAGGAAGACCGCCCAGCTGTGCACCCACAGCCAGAACTCGTCTTCCTTGTGCGGGAAGAGCGTCAGGTCGCCGGCGCTCTCCGAATTGCGCTGGAAGAAGCGGGTGAGGGCCTGGCCGGTGTCCATCACGCCGAGGAAGCCGGCATAATGGATCAGTTCCTTGGTGCGGTTCGGCGACGGCGTCGCGGTGGCGACGAACTTGAAGCGCACCGATTTGAACAGCGGCAGGAACGTCTGGAATGTTTTCGTGCCGTAGCCGCGCAGCACCGCCGCCTCGTCGAGGCTGGCCGCGACGAAGCGCGCTACGTCGATCTTGCCGGCGAGCACGCTCTCGTAATTGGTCAGGTAGATCGTGTCGTCGCTGTCGATCTCGACATCGGAGCGGATGAACTTCAGCTTCACCGCGCAATCGCCGCCAAAGCGCTCCTCCGCCTCGGAAAAGAATTCATGCCGCACGCCGAGCGGGATGACGATCAGGCGCAGACCCGGCGCGAAGCGCCCGACCAGGCGCATCAGCTCGATCTGCATGAAGGTCTTGTGCAGGCCGAACGATGCGAAGATGGCGCGGCTGCCGCCATTCAGCGCCCAGCGCACGATCGCCCGGCAATGCGGCGCGCCGGCCGGGTTGATGTCGTCGGGCGCGACGTCGAAGCCGTCGGCCTTCGCCAGCTGCATCTTGCGGCGCAGGAAATCGAGATCCGAGCCGCGCCGCTGCGATACCAACCTCGTCGGCGGCGCAGGCGAATGCCTGGCATGTGATGCCGACCAAGGTGAGGCCTGTCGCGATCGTCCTTCCGCGAAGGAGGCGCGCTGATGGGGATCGAGCGCCATTCCGGCCTGCAGCAGATCGTCTGCGATTGCGGCGCCAGCCAGCCACGCACCTATCAGGCGGACGAATTCGACGTGATGGTTTCCGACGCCAGAGCGGCCCGCTGGTCGATCCAGCGCGTCGCCGGCGAATGGACCCACACCTGCCCTGATTGCGTCGAGGCAGCGCGGCGAAAGCCGCAGGGGAGGCTGCTTTGAGCTTCCCCTACATCTACCGCTGGGATCGCCATGGCCGCAAAGGGCAGGCCTGCGCCGTCACCGCGCGCGGCACGATGAACTCGATCCGCGTCGAGTTCGCTGACGGCTACGTGATGATCACCAGCGGCAACGCCATCCGTAAATCGAAACCCGGAGAGAAATGACCATGCCGCGCGCGAGGAAAGCAGCGACCGCCGAAACAATTACCACCGTGATCACCGCCTATAAGGGCTTTCGCGACGACCTGACATGCCGGCCGGACGGCAAGGTCTTCCAGTACGAGATCGGCAAGACCTACCGGCATGATGGCAAGGTGAAGGCCTGCGAGGGCGGCTTCCATGTCATCACCGGCCATCCGCTGGCACTGTTCCAGTATTACGCGCCGGCCGGCACGCGCATCTGCCAGGTCGAGATCTCCGGCGAGATGGACAGCGACGACGGCGGCGAGAAGACGGCCGCCGAGATCCTGACCATCGGCAAGGAAATCGGCCTGACCCAGCTGATCCTCGACGCCGTCAAATGGGTGACCGACCGCGCCAAGCTGGTCGATGGCAATCATACGGCAGGCGAGAGCGAGGCCGTCGAGAACGATGACCACGGGGGCGCTGCCACCGCGTCAGGCGAGCAGGGCGCTGCCACCGCGTCGGGAACCTGGGGCGCTGCCACCGCGTCGGGAACCTGTGGCGCTGCCACCGCGTCAGGCGAGCAGGG
>NZ_JHQR01000095.1 GCF_014843825.1 Mesorhizobium silamurunense | reverse complement strand
CTGGATCAATGAGTCCTGACCCTAGCTGAACATGGCGTTGGCGAAGAAATGGAAGCGGTCGCCAGCCATGCCGGCCTCCTGCACGCGACGGATTGCAAAGTGATGGTTTACGGCGAGGTCGCGATGATGACGCCGGGATCGCCGCTCGATGTTCCGATGTCAAAGCGAGTAATCATGCCGAAGGCAGACATGGCTGCGTATGCTGCGCGGTTGACCGAGTTCGCGAAGCGTCTTGCCGAGGAGTACGATCTTAAACTTGCGTACCATCATCATCTGATGATGGTTGCCGAGACATTCGACGAGATCTCGGGAATCTTCGACAAAGTGGGACCAGAGACAGGCTTGCTGCTCGACACCGGTCACGCCGTGGCAGCCGGCTTTGACTACGTCCGACTGATCGAGCGCTTTGGAGACCGTATCAACCATATCCACCTCAAGGATATCCGCAGGCCGGTTCTGGAAGAAGTCCGTACCGGCGATCTGAGCTTCAATGCCGGTGTGCGCAGGGGAGTATTCACAGTGCCGGGAGATGGGATCGTGGACTTCGTCCCAATTGCCCGCTTTGTCAGGGATCAAGGCTATGGCGGGTGGCTCGTGGTCGAAGCCGAGCAGGACCCAGCGGTCGCCCCACCCCGTCTCGCCGTCGCGCGAGCCTTTGAGCATATGTGCGATGTTTTCGCCGACCGACCAGATGCGTAGTGGAGGTTCAGTGCTGGCGCTATCAGGACCTCTAGTGTAGTCGCAGGACAATGTCTGCTTTCAGGAAGCGGCCAAGCTGGTCCTAGGGTGGACATGCGGCGCAGTCTCGACTTCCAATTGGCAAACCGCCGGACCGGCCGAGCACTGCCAACGGCGCAGTGCGGTTCTAGTCCGAAAACCTCACGCTCACGCCGCGCTGCCGAAAATAAGCCTGCATCAACTTGCGACCCGAGCGGTTGTTCTGTGCCAACTTAGTTGGATCGAACACCGCCTGTTTTATCCCCTCTCGTGTCAGCGCTGCCTTAAGTGTCGCGATATGTGCGTCGATGTCGGCATTGTCCGCCCGCAGCGAGGCATAAATACTTTCGGTTGCCTCGGCCACCGTCGGTTCGCTCACTGGTGTAATCCTTTGGTTGGTTGGGGGGCCGCTTAGCACAGATTCGCGGCTCCGCCGATACCATCGATTTTTGTTCCTCGCGTTTTCAGGGGATCGCTTCTATTTTGGACAGAGCCGGAGAGCTCCGACACTAGACGATACTGATGTGGAGAGGCGGGCTCTCGTCTCACAAGGAGGTTTGACGCTGTGAGGATCCGCACGACAACGCACAATCACCCCGGCGAACTGGGCGTCATTTTGCTTGATCAGCCGTTGCCGAACATGATCGTAGCGACCGACATTCGCGATGGCGCTACGACGCTGTTCGGGACCGTTGATTTGCAGGTGAACTATTCTGGCAAGTACGACATCAGAGTTGAATTATCGCCAAGCGAGCTCACGCAGGTCTACCAGCTACTCGTCAAGAACCTCCTCGAGAAAATACAGGAACTTACTAGCGAACGAAATCCTTGAAGCTCGTTAGCCCGACGGTCTCTAGCACGAGCACATGGTACCAAGCGGCGCTAAGTTCGGTGTGGTCTTCACAATGCCTGCTTTAAGGCATCCGCATTATTCAATCCCACGACCGAGATCGGCGCAGAGCGGTCGGTCGCCCGCCTGAGCTAAACTGCCGGTGAGCGCGATTTTCCGAGGCGGAGCCTCATATTGCCGATAGCGCCGCCCCTACGCCCCCAGCGTCGGCTCCGTATTCACCTCCAGCGCCTCTTCCGCCTCATCATCTTCGCCCAGAATTTCGCCGCTCACCCCCAGCGGCCGGCCTATCCAGATCGGGTCGATCAGATGGTCGCGCTTGGGGTTGGTGGTATTGGGGTGGATGAGGATGCTCAGGCCGCCGTGGTTCAGCATCAGCCAGGGAACGAGCGAAGCGAAAATCTCGTTCGCGAACGAGACCTGGTACATGGCCTGCTGATGCGGACCGACCGGCTCGTCGCGCCAGTTGCCCAGGCGCACGCGGAAACGCTCGCCGATGCGCAGGCGCAGCCATTCGGCATGCTGCCGCTCGGTTGGCCCGGCGTAGTAGATATGGGCGTGGTAGCTGGCGATCTCGGCGATTGGCCTTGGACTGACTTCGTTCACTTCGATGCTCCCCTTCGATTGTGCAGAGCTCGTGCATCATATCGACGATGCAAGGACTTGTGGAATCTTCGGCTGCTCGAAGGATCGCAGATGGCAGCGCCGGCCCCGCTCCGTCTCGGCTTCGCCGAGCCACCGTGCCGGGGCGAGCCACAGGTCTCGCCCGTCCTTCGGACCCCCCACGTTGCGGGGGCGAGCGAATGCCAATCGCCGAGGTCGCGGCCATGGAAAGCTTGGGTTCCTCGCCCGCGTGAAATGGGGCAGAGGTGGCCACGCAGCGGCCGGAGAGGAGGATGGCGCTGCCATATGCGATTGCCAGCGCGTCCAAGGCGAACGCAGCTTATGTGGTTGCAACTGTCGCGAGGACCAGCAACGGCCAGAGGCCGCTTCCTGCTTCTAAATCACCGCGGTGACCATCCCTGCCGCATTGAGGCGACAAGCGACTCGCGCCTGCCTGACTTCAATGCCGCCTTGCCTTTCATAGTCTATGCGCACCGCGATCGGGGCGTTAAGTCCGCTTTGAAGTTGTCGCGAGGGACCTGCGCTTGCAGCGTAGACACGCACGGCGCCAAGGGGCTTCGCGGCGGTCATGATCGCCGCGCGACAGGCGCGCACCACGGCAGCCGGCGTACCAGGTTTCGCTTTCAGAGGTGACAGGACCCCAGACGGATGCCGCTCGGTGACCCGCCGGAGGTCACCGTTGGCAGCTCTGGAAGGCTGGAGGGCGCCAGGCAGAATGATGGATTGTACTGCGGTCTTGGCCAAAGCGGGGGCTGTGGTGACTGCGGCCGGGCGCCGGGCAGAGGCAGCCGGCCCGCTTTGGACGGAAGGATGGTCGCCCACACGGGCGCCCGTCGACACACCTGCGCCTATGCCGCCCAGGTTGCCGCCGGCACCAACGCCGAGTGATCTGCTGCCGCTGGCCGATGCGCCAACGTTTGCTCCACCTACACCGTCGGCGCTCGCGTCCACGCCCGCCGACACGCCTTGCGAACCGGCGCTCAATCCAGCGCCGACCCCGACACCGCCAACCGTGCCGCCTACGCCTACGTCAACAGCCGAGGCAGGGCCGATTGTGATCCCGATCGCCAACGCCGCTGCGACATATTTTTTCATGGCCACACTCCCCGGCAGCATAGTTGCGGCTCACCACTCTTCATTGGCGAGGGTCGAGCTTCGGTGGTCGCATCGGGAGCAAAGCGGCGGGAAGAGCTACGGTCGCCACCAGATCAGGTTGCGGTGACCTTTGGACCTTGACCCTCTGTTTGTCCGGCGGCTTACGCGCAGACCCGGAGCGCTCTGTTATGCTTGCAAGAGAACTGGCGGGGATAGGCGCTTTCGGCATGCGTCTCATGCCCACCGTGCGACGCTGCGCCTTGACGATGCCAATTGCCTGCCGCGCTGCACTGAGGCTGCGGGCCAGGCCGATAGATCTTTCACGCTCTTGTTCCAACGCCGCGCTCAACGCTGCCGCGGCCTCCCGTGAAGCGTCGCGTTCCTTGCGCACACTGTCGAGATCACGCGCGGCGGCATCTGCCCGTTGGCGTTCCAGCGCCAGCGCTTCGCCAGCTTGCTTCAATGCTGCCTCGGCCACCTGCCGGTCCTTTATGGCGTTGGCCTGCTCGAACGCCGCCAGATTTGCGTTTGTCTTCAGAGCGTCGACGGCACGGCGGGACGCGGCGAGTTCCTGCTCCATGAGCTCAACCCTATGCCGCTCCTCATCAAGCGTCCGCTGAACGGCAGCCTGGGAGGCTTCTGCTGAGCGATCCGCATTAAGCATCGCGGCCTTTTCATTGTCCCAGACAATGGCCTCGGCCTTGAAGCCTTCGATAACGCGTCTCGCCGCCTCCAGATCTAGCGCGAGCGCTTTGGCTTTCTGCCGCTGCTTTTGCAGATCTTGTGCTTGTTTGGCCGCCTTGTCGGCCACTGCATGTGCCTCGGCGCTTGCGTCGCGCGCGTTGCGCTGCATGACGTCCAGCGCCGCTCGTGCTGCCGCCAATTCGCGGCGTAAAGCCTGCTCATGCTCGCCAGGCAAAGTTCGCGCAGCTTCCTTGAGTGCCTTTGGCTGGTCGCCTTCGGGCTCCACGGAACCTGTCGTTTCGGTGGCCGGTTTCAGGATGCGCTGGACGATCGTCTCTGCCCGCTCGGGCAGGCCACTCCTGGCTTGCAAGCGATCGGCAATCAGCTTTGCCAACTCGTCCGTACGCAGGCCTGCGGCGGCAATGCTCCCGATGTTTGGAAGCTCAAGCCTGCCGGTCGAGTCGATGCTGAAGTTTCGGTTGAGTTGCAACCCCTCTAAAACGCCGCCGCGCAGCGCAGTCCAGTGCCAGACGTGTAGTTCAATACTGTCTCCCGGGCCTAGTCTGTCGTCAGCCGTCGACTGGCTCCTCGCCGGAAGTCCCAGCAGCAGAACGAGGCATAGCGAAATGAGGCATAGCGCGCGGGTGCAGCCCCTGGCGCGCATTCCAGGAAGTAAACTCGAAACCAGTCGTCTAATAAAGGTGAAGGCCTGATGGAAGCATCCTGATTGGGTACCCTGCACATGGTTCATCACTGAACCCCACCGGCTGTGCGTCCCCTCCCCGCTATTTGTTCTGCGTGACCCGTACTGCGCGGCTGGATGCCGCACCAAAAACTCATGATAGAAAAGCACTCTCGGCAGCGCCAAGCTCCGCAAAAGGCTTAGGGGCCGTCTCCTTCTAGCGTAGTAGTTATCGATCCGTCGGGGACGGCTATGGCACGTACTGAGTTCGCCCACTCCCGCCTCACGCCCCTCGACCCCGCCTCCCACTCCCCCATAGAGCCCGCGTGATCAGGCCCCGCTTCCTCTTGCGCGGAATAAGCTCCACATCGCTGACCAGCTTCGCCCCGCCCTCGCGCCGCTCGAGCGTGATCTTGCGGCTGTGAAAAGCTTCCAGCTCGGCGCGGTGGGCGACGCTGATGATGGTGACCCTGGGCAACGCTTGGATCACCGTCTCCATCATCCTGTTCTGGCTCTTCTCGTCGAGCGCCGAGGTCGCTTCGTCGAGCACGACGATGTCGGGCTCATGCAGCAGGAGGCGCGCGAAGGCGAGGCGCTGCTTTTCGCCGCCGGAGAGCGTCTGGTCCCAGGGCGCGTCTTCCTCCAGCCGGTCTTTCAGGTAGCCGAGGCCGACCTTGTCGAGGGCGGCGTTGATCTTCTTGACCGTCCAGTTGTCGGCGGGAGCGGGATAGGCAACCGCGCGACGCAGCGTGCCGGTGGGGATGTAGGGGCGCTGCGGCAGCATGAACAGGCGCCTGTCGGCGTGGAAATTGACCCTGCCGCCGCCCCACGGCCACAGACCGGCGATCGCCCGCACCAGCGTCGACTTGCCCGTGCCGGATTCGCCGGCCACCAGCACCCGCTCGCCCGGCTCGATCTCGACCTCGGTCTCCTTGACCACGCCGGTGCCGTCGTTGAGCGTCACGGAGAGGTCGTCCAGGCTGAGCATGGCGCCGTTTTCCGTCTTGCCGTGCCTGATGCGTCCGAAGGCCTCACTCCGTTCGGCGCGCTCCAGCCCGTCGAGCGACATCATCAGCGAGGCGATGCGGCGGGCCGACGCATTCCAATCGGCGAGGCGCGGGTAGTTGTCGACCAGCCATCCGAAGGCGCCCTGCACGATTGCGAAGGCGGAAGCGGCCTGCATGACCTGCCCAAGCGACATCGAGCCTTCGAGGAATTTCGGCGCGCACAGCAGCACCGGCACGACCGGCGCGAACAGGCTCGACCCTTGAGACACCAGCGCCGTGCGCATGTGCTGGCCGGTCAGCAGCGCCCATTGCCTCAGCACATGGCCGAAATTCCTGTCGATGCCGCTGCGCTCCTCCTCCTCGCCGCCGAGCAGTGCGATGCTCTCGCCGTTTTCGCGCACGCGCGTCAGCACGTAGCGGAACTCGGCCTCCGCCTGGTTCTTCTGCTCGGAAAGCTGCACGAAATGGCGGCCGATAACCACCATCGAGGTGGAGGTGATGGCGGCATAGATGACCGCCGTGACGACAAGGAAGCCGGGAATGATCAGGCTCGCGCCGTCGAGCGTCAGGGTGAGCGCGCCGCCGATCGTCCACAGCACCACGATGAAGGTCGAGGCCGACAGGAACGCGTTGAGCACGCCGGAAATGAAATCGACGGGCGACTCGGTGGCGATCCGCAGATCCTCCGTGAGGCGGGCCTCGGGGTTGGTGTGGTCGCCGGCAACGAGGTTCAACTGATAGTAGCGGCCGCTGGCCAACCAGCGCGCGATGACCGATGTGGTGAGCCAGGAGCGCCAGCGGCGCTGGATCGTCATGCGCAGATAGACCTGCGCGACGACAAGGCTGGCCGTGCCGGCCACCAGCGGCAGGAACACGGCGCTGAGCACATAGACGGTGTGGACGTTGCGTTGCTCGATGGCGTCGAAAAACGCGCGGTTCCAGACATTGATGCCATACTGGAAGCCGACATTGACGCAGATCAGCACCAGCACCCCGATCGTGAACGGCCAGGCGAGCCGGTCGCCGTGCCGGCCCCAATAGCCGCGCCCGCTGATCCAGAAACGCCTCAAAAGGTATTTCTTGCGAGCCTGCTCGGCCTTTTGCGGCGTCAGCTCGGGATCCGGCTCGACGGCCTCGGGCGGGGGCGGCGCGGCCTGGCCGTTCACCTCGGGCGCGGCTTCGGCGGCCGGCTCCTTCATGTCGGCTGATTTCTTTGGGCTCGATTTTTCCGAGGCGCTCGATTTTTCCGGGCGCGGCTTCCGTTCGCGCGCTTCCTCTTCGCGCGCTTCCTCTGGGCGCGACGTCTCTTCGCGCGACTCCTGCGGTCGCGACTTCCCGGCACCGTTTGGTTTGGCGCCGGCCGCCTTCTGTTTGGATCTAGTCTCTGACATCAGGCCGACAACGGCCTGAAAATCAGAAAGTTTCACAATGTCCGCACGAGATGCCCTCGCCGGGCCTCGATGTCACCTCATCCGGCGAAACCCCGGCGCGCGGCGGCTATGCCTTCCCACATCAGCTTCAGGCCGAGCGCGCCGACGACGGCGCCGGCGGCACGGTCGATCCAGTGCTTGGTGCCGAGATAGGCCGCGCGCGGCCGGCTGGAGGAAAAGGCGAAGGCGACGACCGCGTACCAGACGAATTCGTTCAGGAAGAGCAGCGGCGGCAGGATGAGCAGCATCCAGAGCGGCGGCGATGCCGGCAGCATGGCTGCGAACATCGAGGCGTAGAAGATCGCGGTCTTCGGGTTGGCAAGCTGCACCAGAAGCGCACGGCGCAACGCCCGCCAGAACGAGCCGGCGCGCACCGAGGCATCGCTGGCGATGTCGATCGGCTCGTTGGCGCCGCGCCAGATCTTTATGCCGATCCACAACAGATAAGCGCCGCCGGCGATGCGCAGGAAAATGTCCAGCCAGGCGACCTGGACGAGCAGCGCGGTCAGGCCCGCCACCGCAATGGTGGCGAAGATGAAGCCGCCAATGCCCATGCCGATCGCTGCCGCCAGGCCGTCCGAGCGCTCACCGGCCACCGCGATACGCGAGACGACGACGAAACTCGGCCCGGGGCTCATCGCGCCCAGCAGGAAAACGCCAAGGATGGAAAGGATCGTTGCAATCTCGGACAAGGCTCTTCTCCCAGGTCGATGTCGGTTGCCGCGCAAACAATGCACGCGCCAAGCTGATTGTCACCACCCTGGCGGGCCGATCCGTTCGGCCAGCAGGAGCCCCAAAAAGAAAACAAGGCCCCGTCGCCGGGGCCTTGTCGCAACATCTTCGATGGAGAGCCCTGCCCTACTTCCCGGCCAGTTGCTTGGCGTTCTCCGGGGTGATCGCGGTGGTGTCCACCGTCACCGTCGGCTCAACGGACGTCGCGCAGTCGAGCAGGATCTTCTTCGACATCTCGATCGCTTCCTTGGCGCCGGTCGGATAGGTGAAGGTCGCCGCCCAGTCGCCCTTGGCCACCGCCTCGATGCCGCCGGCCGGGCCCGGCAGGCCGTCGGTGCCGATGATCTTGACGTCCTTGCCGGCGCCCTTGGCGGCCAGCAGCGCGCCTGCCGCCATCATGTCGTTCGAGGCATAGAGCACCTTGATGTCGGGATGCGCCTGCAGCATGGCCGAAAAGGCGGTCTGGGCTTTATCCGGAACCCAGTCGGCGGCCTGCTCGGCGACGATCTGGATCTTGGCATTGGCCTTCACGCCTTCCTTGAAGCCGTTCAAGCGCTCCACTGCCGGCGTCGAGCTCGGCAAGCCTTCCAGCACCGCCGCCTCGCCGCCATCGGGCAAAAGCTTCGAGGCCGTGTACTTGCCGGCTTCCTCAGCGATCTTGAAATTGTCGCCGCCGATGAAGGCCGTGTAGTCCTTGCCGGGGTCGCCCACCGTCTTGCGGTCGAGCTCGATCACCGGAATGCCGGCATCCATGGCGCGCTTCACGGCCGGCGTCAGCGGGGCGGCCTCGAAGGGCGAGATCAGCAGAAGATCGACCTTCTGGGTGATGAAATTGTCGACCTGCGAGGTCTGCGTGTTGACGTTGCCGGCGCCGTCGGCGATCTGCAGCGTGAAGCCCGGCACTTCCTTGGCCGCCGCCGTCAGCTCGTCATTGACGTGCTGGCGATAGGGCTCGGCGTTGTTGGCCTGCGAAAAACCGATAACGAACTGGCCGTCCTTGGCACAGGCTTTCACCATCGGGTCGGCCGCCTGGGCAGTGCCCGCCATGCACAGGCCGGCGCCTGCCAGGAGCACGGATTTCAGCGCGCGGCTCATTCCTCTCTCTATGCTTCTCATGCTCAGTCTCCTCCTCATCTGGCGGGAGTTGCCAGACTTTCGTTGCAGTTCCTGGGGTTGCTCTTACGGAATGCTGCCGCCGACCTCCTATCGTCCCAAACCCTCGCGGCGGCGAACGAGGGATTGAAGCACTGCCGCCAAGACGATGATCGCGGCGGTCGCGAGCAACTGCGTGGCGGGGGTGATGTTGTTGAGCTGAAGGATGTTGGCCAGGGCGCCGAGCATGATGGTGCCGGCGACGGTGCCGACCATCGAGCCCGCGCCGCCGAACAGGCTGGTGCCGCCGATGACCACGGCGGCGATCGCGGTCAGCTCATAGCCCATGCCGTCATTGGCGCTGCCGAAGTTGAACTGGCCGGCATGCACGATGCCGGCAAGCGCGGAGGCAAATCCGGTGATGGCGTAGACCGAGATCTTCACCATCGACACCGGCACGCCGGAAATGCGCGCGGCGCGTTCGTTGCCGCCGACGGCATAGACGTAGCGACCGAAGCGCGTGGTGTTGAGCACCAGCGTGGCCAAAGCAGCAAAGATGATGAAAACGATGGTCGCCACCGGCACGGTGTTGTCGAACAGGCGCTCGCCCAGCACCGCGAAGACCGGCGGCGCCAGGCCCGGTCCGTCGCCATAGGAGATGTTGATGTACTGGTTGCCGGAGACGATCAGCGCGAGACCCCGCGCCGCCTGCAGGCCGGCGAGCGTCACGATGAACGGCTCCAGCCGGAAGCGGGTGGAAATCGTGCCCTGGACGACGCCGAAGACGATGCCCATGGCGAGCACGGCCAAAATGGTCGAGATCAGCCCGAAGCCGCCGGAGATCATCATGGTGGCGGTCACCACGGCGGAAAGGCCGAGCACCGCGCCGACCGAGAGATCGATGCCGGCGGTGATGATGACGAAGGTCATGCCGATGGCGATGATGCCGGTTTCCGACACCGCGCGCACGATGTTGGCGATGTTGTCGGGGTTAAGGAACAGGATCTCGCCATGGCGCCGGGGCGAGAAGATGACGCCGCCGATCGCCACCAGCACCAGGCCGATCAGGCTCTGGAAGCGCACGATGATCGCCAGCGGGTCGACGCGCCTCGCTGCCGGAGCAGCGGGTACCGAAGGGCTTGCCGCCACCGAAATCTTCTGGTCCGACATCAGGCCTCCCTGCCGTTTGCCGCGGCAAGCACGGTGTGCTCGTCGACGCCGCCGATGAATTCCGCCACATTGCTCCCCTGGCGCAGCACCACGATCCGGTCGCACAGCCCGATCAGCTCCGGCATCTCGCTGGAGGCGACCAGAATGCCCAGCCCCTGCGCTGCGAGCGCCCGCAGGCGCGCATAGATTTCGCCTTTGGCGCCGACATCGACGCCGCGCGTCGGCTCGTCGAGCAGCAACAGCCGCGGATTGCCGAGGATTTCCTTCGCCAGCACCACCTTCTGCTGGTTGCCGCCCGACAGCGCGCCGACGGCGATGTCCGGGTTCTTCGGGCGGATGTCAAACTGCCCGAAGGATTGCCGCACGGCCTCCGCCTGGCGGCGCGGCGACATCAGCCCGGCTGGCGAGATGCGGCGGATCACCGACATCACCAGGTTCAAGCCCACTGCCATCCGAAGCATCAGGCCGCTGCCGCGCCGGTCGTCGGTGACGAAGGCGATGCCCGCCTTGCGCGCCGCGTTGATGGATTCGAGCTTCACCGGCCGGCCGTCGACCGCTACCTCGCCTTGCCAGCGGCCGGCGAGGCCGGTGCCGTAGAGCGCGGAAAGCAACTCGGTGCGCCCTGCCCCCATGATCCCGGCGAGCCCGACGATCTCGCCTTCCTTGACCTCGAGCGTAATCCCGCTCGGCGGCTGCCAGCCGGCGCTTTCGCGGGCGAGCCTGAAGCTTGCATCCTTGAGGCTCAGCAGCGTCCTGCCGACGCTCTTGGCACGTTCGGGATAAAGCTCGTCCAGCGGCCGCCCGACCAGCAAGCGCACCAGCTCGGCCTGCGGCGCGTGCGGCGCGGCGATGCCGGCGACGCGGCCGTCGCGCATCACCGTCACGCGGTCGGCGATACCAGGGACTTCCTCCAGCCGATGCGAGATGTAGACGATGCCGACACCGGTCGCGGCGAGCTTCCTCATGATGTCGAACAGGCGCTCGACCTCGCCGACGGTGAGCGCCGCCGTCGGCTCGTCCATGATCAAGACGCGCGACGCATAGGACAGCGCTTTGACGATCGCCACCACCTGGCGCTGGCCGACCGAGAGGTCGGCGACGAGCCGCGAAGGATCGATGGCGAGCTCGATCGCCTCCAGCCGCTGCTTCGCCTCGCGGCGCATCGCCGGCACGTCGAGCATGCCGCCTGGCCGCATCAGCTCGCGGCCGAGGAAGAGGTTCGACGCGACGTCGAGCGAGGGCACGAGGTCGAGTTCCTGGAAGATGGTGGCGATGCCGGCTGCCTGCGCCTCGCGCGGATTGTTGAAGCGCACCGGCTTGCCGTCGACGCGGATCTCGCCCTCATCCGGCGTATGGACGCCCGACAGAAGGTTCATCAGCGTCGACTTGCCGGCGCCGTTCTCGCCGAGCAGCGCGTGGATCTCGCCGGCCTTTAAGTCGAAGTCGACGCCACGCAGCGCCTGCACGCCGCCGAAGCGCTTGACGGCGCCGGTGACGGAAAGCAGCGGCGTGCTCATGCTGGCCTCGTGAGGGCCGGCCTCGCGCAGGATTGGCGCGCCTTGAGCGCCGCCGTCAGCCGCACGGAGCGGGGCGCCGCATCGCTCGAGGCGATGCGCTCGCTGAGCAGCGCTGCCGCCTGGCGACCGATCTCGGTACAGGGCTGCTCGACCAGAGTCAGCCTGGGCTCGAAACAATCGGCCCATTCGAAATCGTCAAAGCCGACGAGCGACAGGTCGCGCGGGATCGAAAGACCCTTCTCGCGGATGGCGCGGACTGCCCCGATCGTCGTCATGTTGTTGCCGGTGACCAATGCGGTGGGCGGCGCGGGCAGCGACAGGATTGCATGCGTCGATGCCGTGGCGCTCGCCGTGTCGACATTCTCCGGCGAGACATAGTGCGGCAGGCATTCAAGTCCATTGGCGGCGAGCGAGGCCCGGAAGGCATCGACGCGCTCGCGGGTGGTGGCCAGCCCCGGCTGGCCGGCGATATAGCCGATGCGCCGGTGGCCGAAGGAGGCGACGTGGTCGATCAGCGCCCGCATGGCGGTCTCGTTCTCGACGCCGATCTGGTCGAAGCGATCGTCGGCGAAGCGGTCGATCAGGACGCACGGAACCTTCTTGTCGGCGAGATACTCGATCGCCCGCTGCGGCGAGCCCGACGGCGCCAGGATGACGCCGTCGACGCGGCGCTGGTGGAAGGCGCGTACCACTTGAAGCTCGCGGTCGGGGTCTTCCTGCGTGTCCGACAGGAACACCATGAGACCGAGCCGCGCGCATTCGGCTTCGACCGCGCAGATGATGTCGGTGAAATAGGGGTTGGAGATCGCCGAGATGGCGAGGCCGACGCTGTTGGTCGAGGCGACTTTCAGCGAGCGCGCCAGTTCGTTGGGCTGGTAGCCCATGGCGGCGATGGCGTCGTTGATGAGCTGCGCCTTCTCGGGCGAGACGAAGCGCGTACGGTTGACGACATGCGAGACCGTCGACACCGATACGCCGGCGCGGCGCGCGACCTCAGCCATTGTCGGCATGCGAACGGAGTGCCGGCAAGCGCCCCTCCCTTTGATGCCTTTCCCGTCCGCTCTTCGGCGGATCTGACGAAACATAGAGCCATCGAAACGTTTGCGCAATCGATTCGATAGATAGCCGCGACAGATTTTTGGCGCGGGCGGAAAAGTCCGAAATCAGGAGGTGAAAGCCAACCAGGCCGTGCCGGCGAGGAGCGTCAGCAAGGTCAGCGGCAGGCCGACCCTGAAGAAGGCCATGAAGGATAGTTCCTTGCCGGCCGCCTTCGCCTGCTCGGCGACGATGAGGTTGGCGACGGAGCCGAGCAGCGTGAAATTGCCGGCGAGCGTCGAGCTCATCGCCACGACCAGCCAGGCGCGCTGCGGGTTTTCCAGGCCGGGAATGAAGGGGCGCATCGCCAGCACCGCCGGCACGTTGCTCATGATGTTGGAAAGCACCGCGGTGAAGCCGGAAAGCCGCCAGACATCGTCGAGGCCGGTGGTCTTTGCCCAGGCGATCATATCGGGGGTGAGCAGTGTGCGCTCGGCGCCCGCCACCACTACGAACAGGCCGGCGAACATGAACAGCAGCGGGCCGTCGACCTCGCGGTAAATGCGGTGCGGCTTGATCGCGCGGGTGACAAGCAGGAAGGCGCCGGCGATCAGCGCTGCCTTGGCGACGGGCACGCCGGCGAAGAAGGCGATTGCCAGCGCCACGCAGACGATCGTCGCCTTCAGCACCTGCCCCGGCAGCATGCGGCCGCGATAGACCTCGGGACTGAGTTCGGCGGGACGCGAAAACTCGGCACGATAGACGATGCGCACGATGACGATGACGGCGACGAGGCCGAACAGCGCCACCGGTGCCAGGGCCGCCGTGAAGGCCGGATAGGAAATGCCTGACAGCGCGCCGATCACCATGTTCTGCGGGTTGCCGGTGATGGTGGCGACACTGCCGCAGTTGGAGGCCGTGCAGGTGGCGATGAGATAGGGGACCGGGTTGCGCCTGATGACGTGGGTGACGTGGACGACGATCGGCGCCATCACCAGGCAGATCGCATCATTGACCAGGAAGGCCGAAAGCACGCCGGTCAGAAGCGTCACCATGATCAGCAGCATGAAGGGCGCGTGCGCATGCTCGATGGCGAAGCCGCCGAGCGCCCGGAAGGCGCCGGACACCTTCAGATGCGCCACCACGATCATCATGCCGAGCAAAAGCGTGATGGTGTCGAAATTGATGGCGCGGTAGGCGTCCTCGATGCCGATCGCGCCGATGGCGATCATGGCGGCGCCGCCGAGCAGCGCGATGCCGGCACGGTCAAGGCGCAGGCCCGGGAAGCGGCCGACCGCGACGCCGGCATAGGTGAGCACAAGGATGAAAAGCGCGCCCGCGCCGGTCCATGTCATTGCCAGAGGTTCCCGTTCGCCCTGCTCTGCCCGGCAGAATCTGCTCGGACCGCACTTTGCCGGACCACCTTTAGCAAGGGTGAAGCAAAGGGAAAACGTCGATCGTCGAAACTTCGACCAACCGCTCTGCGCCTTTACATTGCAATTGGCTAATGTAATGTTTTCAAAAAAATCGGGCCGACAATCCAGTCGTTGGGGACTAAACGGATGAACGCGGTCGTTGAAGGGGAGCATCACGTCTCGCTAAAGGAGAATCTGATGCCCTCGACGGAATGCCGGCGCTGCCATGGCGCCAGGAAAGTCTTCATTTGCGCCCGCTGGATCAGTTCCAACGGCCATTGCTGTCCGGAAGGCACGCACCGGCCGAGTTGCCCGGGGCACAGTACGGTATGCCTGGAATGCGGCGGAGGCCAAGGCCGGAACGCCTGACGGATCGCGTTTGAAGGAGCCCGCCGGCTCACGCCGCCAGAGTCGGCGAGCTCCCCGGGCAGCCCGCAAACGGCCGCCACGACGCAAGCCGGCTTTCTCGCATGGCTGGCAAGACTTCGTCATTAAAGTTTGACATGGCTACCTTGGGCGTTGTCGCGATCACGCCAAGCCGTTCGTCGCGGACGGAAGGCTCTGCGCGCCGCCCTCCTGCTCTCACCGGACGATGGTCAGAGCCGTCCGAGCAGCACCAGAATGATCACGATGATCAGGAGCAGCCCCAGACCGCCGCCGCCATAATAACCGGTGCCGTAGAAAGGCCCACCGCCCAAGCCGCTAAAGCCGCCGAGCAATGCCAGAATAAGAATGATGACGAGAATTGTGCCGAGGCCCATAACCTTTTCCTCTTCCGCCTGATCCGCGCCTGTCATGAGGAAATGAACTCCTCAGGCGTCGTGCATGTTTCCGCCGGATTCCTCCGGATTCATTTCTACCGCGGAACGGTTTGGTCAGACGTTTCGATGGGCACCGAATTGGCCTCGAGGCCCTTGGGAGCCATCAACATAAGCACGACGGCGACAGCGATCGATGCAATGATCGCCGCGGTGCAGAAAACGTCTTTCATCTTCCATCCCGCAGCATTCGAAGATGCTAAACAACGCACGGCGCCCTCTCGCGTTCCGCAATACCAGCTTTGCCCCGATCCGAGACATCCGGAACCTTTCCTTGCCAGTAACGTTAGACGCAGCCCGACTTGGGCCAGAAGACTTGTGGCTAGAAGACTTGGGGCCAGAAGGAGGCAGGCAAATGGGCTTATCGATTCTCATCGGCATCTTGATCACCTTTCTGGTGGTGATCCTGGTGCTTTATCTTATCCAGCGCCTGCCGCTCGACGGCCGCACCAGGCAGATCGCCCAGATTGTCGTCATCATCATCGGCATTGTCTCGCTGCTCAGATATCTTGCGGTTTTCTAGCAGCGATCCATATTCGTCACCGAAAAGCAACGGCTGGAAACCGGTCCCCCATGAAAAGTGTGCCGATAGCTCTTGTTGCCGGTGCGACACTGTTGGCTTCAGGCGCCGCTGATGCTCGGCCTGACACGCGCGCCATGACCTGCGCCGAGACAAAGGCGCTGATCCAGGGCCGGCACGCCGCGGTGCTGACCACCGGGCCCAACACCTATGATCGTTTCGTGCGCCAATTCGGCAATGAGTGTGATTGGCCGGAAGTCCCGATATCGATCGCGGTTCCGACCCGTGACGGTCCCTGCCGCGTCTACCGCTGCGAGGAACCGGTCTTCGACTTGCCTGGTTGAGCGACGCTTCCAACCGCGTTGCGGAACCGTTGTGGCGGCACGCGAATTGTAGCGGGTGATGACACAAAGATTCCGGCTGCAGGAGGAACGGCCATGTCCAACGATGTCATGCGCAGCGGCAGCTGCCTGTGCGGCGGTGTCCAGTTCCGGGTGACCGGCGAGCCGCTAAGGGTCGGCCTTTGCCATTGCAAGGACTGCCGCAAGACCAGCGGATCGGCCTACCAGGCCTTTGCCATATGGCCACGCCAGGCATTCGAGAGCGAAGGAATCACCAGCACCTATGGCGGGCGAAGCTTCTGTCCAACCTGCGGCAGCCGCTTGCCGTCGGTCGGCGAGGACGAGGTCGAAGTGATGATCGGCAGCCTGGATGTCGCGCCGACCGAAGGGCTGGAGCCCAGCTACGAACTGTGGATAGGCCGACGCGAGCAATGGTTGCATCCCCTGCCCGATGCGCGCCAGTTCGAGCAAGACCGGACCGTCGCCGATTCGGCGGCCGATGATGGCGAACCGGAGGCAGGGCGGGAGCCGTATCGCGAGTCGGCCTAAGTTCCGGCGGCGGCAAGGCTTAGGTCCTATACAAAGAAAGCATCGGTCCCAGCGAGCCGGCAATATGCCCTGGAAATGGCCCGGCCGCTGACCGCGAGGGCCTCGTCTTCTTCTCGAAGTCGAACATTTTCAACCACAGGTCGGTTTGCCGGCGTGGCTACGGCCGCTAGCATCCCCGGCGCGGCGAAACCTTTTGGAGGCCGCTTCGGCCGGCGCGGTTCAGGCAACACACCAGCATTGCCGCGCCGGCCTTGCAAGAACGATAGAATGTCCGGCCTCGGCGCTGCGTCCGAGCGAATACAACTTTTAAGATTGTTTCAAATTCAAAGGCTTTTTCTTATCGTGTGAAGCACCGAGCTTCAGTTGCGGCGAAGAAGTGAAAATTGTTTCAGCAAGAGAAAATTTTTCATAATCCGCATTTCTGGTCATGCCAACTACGCGGTTAGGCTAAGTAAGCAAGCAGCAGGCCCTATGATTTCCTGCCCTGTACAAAAGACCACCTTTGTTTCTTTTTGGTTTTGCGACATACTGCTGACGATTCTTGAAACCGGACGGGGCGGTTTTCATGACGTTGGCGCCGGAGTGCAGCCGCAACGTGCATATGCGGTATCCACCGATCGACGGGTTCTGGACCTGGGACATCAAGCGCGCCCGCGTTTATGGCGACGCAAATCTGTCCGCCTATTTCGACCTGACGCTCGAGGAATTCTCGCACGGTGCGCCGCTGGAACGGTGGATGCAAAGCATAGAGCGGGAAGACCAGCCGAGGGTTCGGCTGGCGATCCGCAAGGCAATCGAGCGCAGGTCAGGCTTCCGCGAGGTCTACAAGGTCCGCTCGGAAAAGATGGGGCTGCGCAAGATCCTGGCCGTCGGCCAATGCTATGTCGACGGCATGGGCGAGGCAGCGCTCTACCCCGGCTGGTTCGTTGACCTGACGCAGGACGCCGCGTGCGAGGAGCATTCGCTGCGGGAAATCCACAACCATGTCGAGCAGGCCAAGGAAATCGCGCGGTCGATCGGGCACGACATGCTGTCCTACCTCCTGGACAACATCCAGGAAGAGATCCAGCAGGGGCTTGGCGAGAAATCGAGGAGGCGCAAATCTTCCTGAGGCGTTCTTTGACAGATTTTGGGCTAGCTTCTGGGCGGAAGCCTGCCGCGCCTGCCGATCTCGGCCGTCACCATGCGTGCGAAGTGCGACTGGGGCGAGCGGCGCTCGATAAGCCTGGCTCGCTCAAGGGCTGTGTCGCCATAGAATTCGACGAGCACATTGGCGGCTTTGGCGGCGTCGGCCTGCAGCCTGCCGACATCGGCCTGCCCGCTCCCACTCGAGGGCTCGCTCCTGGCAATCACGTCAAGCATGGCTTGCAACTTGTCAGGAGTGCTGCCCTCGTCTTCGTGCATGGTCGCTATCCGATTGGGGGCGCAAAATATCGACATTCCCGCGCGATGTCCAACCGCTTCGTTGATCGAACACGGGTGCAACCGGGTACAGCCTAATCGCGAGTCGGACCCATAACCTTCGTACAAGTATAGTGAGCCAAACTTCCCATGCAGACATTGGGGGCACCGATGGACCAGCCAAGCAAAATGGAAAACCTGCAGTTTGCGCAGGGGATCTTGCGGGAGCTTCGTCAGAAGGCTGAGGCCGATGGCGAAAAGCTTCTGACCTATCTCATCGACATGGCCTATCTCGAAGCCAGCGACCGTATCCGCGCCCATTGGATCGGCAGCCACGAAAACGAGAACCGCCGGGCCAAAGGCTGAGGCCACTGTTCCAGCCGGGAGCGTGCCGGCAAGATGCCAGCTGGCGCCCGAAACGCAAAAAAGCCCGCCATGCCTTTCGGCACGGCGGGCGTGATCGTGAGTGAGAGGCGACTGCGTAGCCGCTATTTATGATGCGGCGGCTTTTTCACGGACCGGAAGCTTCCAGCCCGGCCGGACGAAATGGCAGGTATAGCCGTTAGGGTAGCGCTCCAGATAATCCTGATGTTCAGGTTCGGCCTCCCAGAAGGGACCGGCCGGAGCAAGCTCGGTGACGACCTTGCCTGGCCAGAGGCCCGAGGCGTCGACATCGGCCATCGTATCCTCGGCCACCCGCTTCTGCTCGTCGCTGGTGTAGAAGATCGCCGAGCGGTAGCTCATGCCGACATCGTTGCCCTGGCGATTCCTGGTCGTCGGGTCGTGGATCTGGAAGAAGAATTCAAGAAGCGTGCGGAAACTGGTCCTGGCTGGATCGAAGACGATCTCGATCGCCTCGGCATGGGTGCCGTGATTGCGGTAGGTCGCGTTCGGCACGTCGCCGCCGCTGTAGCCGACCCGGGTGGCGATCACGCCGGGGAAGCGGCGGATCAAATCCTGCATGCCCCAGAAGCAGCCGCCGGCAAGGACCGCGCGTTCGGAAGAAGCCATATCAAACCTCCTTTGGATTTCTCCATAAGTGGGGATTGTGGCCTGCTTCTTCCAGCCGCTCAAGCGGCGACCGCCACGATGGCAGCAGACTGTCTGCCGGCACTTTCAAGGCGAACGCCCGCCGAGGCTCGGAGGGCGTTCGATGCCGAAAGAGATCAGCGCTCCCGGCCGCGGCCGCCACGATCATGATCATGGCCTTCGCCGCCCAGGCAGCTGCTGTCGCTGATGCCGCAGCAGCGGCCGGCCCAGAGCTTGTTGGTCGGCGAGTTCTCGCATTCGGTCCTGACGGCCTGGTCGGCCATGGCCGAACCGGCCAAAGCAGATGCGGCAACGAAGGCAAGAAGAGTATTGCGAAGTATTGCAGTCATCTGAATTCTCCATGTCGAATGGTGTCTATTTGCAGCGATATGTCGCCTGGGGACATGAAATGCTTCACGGAGGTTTCAGAAAAATGCCGTCGTGTCTGCTCCGATGTTTCAGGTTCTTTTGCTTGCTGTAACGGCGTTGCCCATATCGAACCCCCTTTGGATTTCTCCATCGGCGAGCTTCTTCCAGCCACTCAAGCGGTTGGGGCAAGCAAGACAACCGAGCGATGCTCGCCGGTAGACACCGGCGAACATCGTGTCCATGAGGCGAGCCTCACTTGGGGCCCTTATCGCCTCTGCCATTGTCGCCTCTGCCGTGGTCACCCCTGCCCTGGCCGTGGCTTTCGCCGCCCAGGCAGTTGGCATCGCCCACGCCGCAGCAGCGGCCGGCCCACAGCTTGTTGGTCGGCGTGTTGTTGCATTCGTAGATCTGCTGGCCTGCCATAGCCGAGCCGCCCAGGGCTGATACGGCGACGGCTGCAAGAAGTGCATTGCGAAGGATGTTGGTCATCTGAATTCTCCATGTTGTGGTTTCGTCTGCAACCCTGTGTCGCCTGACGAGACCGGGTGGTTCATGAAGCGTTCAGAAAATTCGCGATTGCCGGCGGCTCGCGCCCTGCCGACCGGAACCTGCGATCGCGAAACAGCGGCGCCTCATTCCTCTTTCGCCGTCTTGAACCGCCTCACCACCACCTCGAACACGATGTCCGAAATCCACATGGCCGAGACGCCGATGAGGAAGGCGGCGGCTAAAGTGGCGGTGTCGTCTGCGGCCTCCGGCATCGGCAGGCCGCTCGCCTGAACCCAGGCGACCACGGGCAGCGTCAGATAAGCGGCGGCTAAAGCGCCGCAGATCGGCGAGGCCACCATCTCGCGCAACTTGTAACGGTGGCGCGACAGCGCTCTCAGCACCCCGCCTGCGAGGCCGGCGGCCACCACTTGGCCCTTGACGCCGAGCAGATCGAAGATGTCGTGCATCAAGGCCTCCAGCCGCAGAGTTTTGCGCCCTTGCGGTTGTGGGCGAGGAGCGCCCTCGCCTCCTCGTCCGACAGCGTATCGACGGTCTTGCCGGAAAGACGCAGCGGCGAGGAAACCGCGCAGAAGCTGCCCTTGGCCGTGGTGCAGCCGCAGAGCGCTGCGACGATGACGGCGGAGATCAGTCCCTTGCCCATGACTTCAGCTCCTTCTTGACCGCACCGGCGGGCAGCGCGCCGATATCGTTGTCGACCTGGTCGGCGACATCGCGGGCCGACGCTTCGCTGGCCGCCTGCCGGTCGCGCTCGACCTCGGCGCCGGCGAGCCTTTGGTGAAAGCCCCAGCCAAGCGCCGCAATGAGGGACGCCAAAACGCCCAGGATGGCGGGATTGCCGGAGAGGAAGGACAGGAGCGCCGTCATGCCAGCCACCACACGACAAGCGCGCCGACGAGGAGCAGCGCGCAGATGACCCAGGGCAAGGCCTGGCGGATGAGTTCGGTGAAGACTTCGACCATTTGCTACCTCATTTCGACCAGTGGAATTTGCGGGCGAGCGCGGTCGGCCTGGCGCTTAGCCTCGCCACCGAGGCCTGGTACGCCGGTTTCGAGCGCCATCTGGATGTCGGGATCGGCCGAAAGGGCGGCGGCGTCGTTGGCGCCGAGCAGGCCGCGCGCCACGAGGACGCCGGCGCCATAGCGCAGCGCGATGCGGATAATGACGGCGATCATTGG
>NZ_JHQR01000093.1 GCF_014843825.1 Mesorhizobium silamurunense | reverse complement strand
CCGGCGCCCGAAACTCTTCGCGAAAGCGGCCTGTCCGTTTACGTGATGGCTGGGTTGGAAAGCGGCCGACGAGTCCAGCGCATCGCGGGCTGTGTTGCACCACTGAAGCGGGTCATTCAGTGTGGCGACTCGACGCCGATCGAATAGCTACAACCGAGTGGGCCTGATCGAAGGGTTAGCTGAGCAAGGCCCCATAATAGACAATCGGACATCTTCTCGGCATCGCGTAGCCTTTGACAAGCAGCGCGTCCGCGACGGCGCAGATGCTGCTGGCGACAATCAGGTGGTTGGCGAGCTTAGCAAGACTGCCGGCGCCCACTGGCCGAAATGATCGACGGCGACAACGCGTCCATGCGGCTGGACCGCCCGGCCCGGCCAATCGAGCGACCGCGCCTCTTCCACAATTAGCGCTTGCTTATGGAACCTTCTGGCTGGTGTTCCATTGCAACCGAATGCAAGAAGCTGTCCAGCGCATCCGAACGCGGGCACCGTCCCCACGCTACTCATTGGTGCTGCCGATCTACAATGAGGAAGAGGTGTTGCCCCGGCTGCTCGAGCGGATCAGCGCGCTGGTCGCACAACTGGACGGAGAGACCGAGGTCATCTTCGTCGACGACGGCAGCAGCGATCGAAGCGTGCGGTACCTGCGCCGCATGGTCGCCGCCGAACCAAGCTTCCGCCTGATCGAGCTCTCACGCAACTTCGGACACCAGATCGCCATCACCGCCGGCATGGAAGCGGCCGCCGGCGAAGCCGTCATCGTCATGGATGCCGACCTGCAGGACCCGCCCGAAGTCGTTCACGACCTGGTGGCGAAGTGGAAGGAGGGTTTCGAGATCGTCTACGCAAGGCGCGTCAGGCGCGAGGGCGAAACCTGGTTCAAGCGCTTCACCGCCAGCCTCTTCTACCGCCTGCTGGAGAAGATGACCCCTGTCGACATCCCGCGCGATGTCGGCGACTTCCGCCTCGTCGGCCGCAAGGCGCTGGACACATTCAAGCGCATGCCCGAGCATGACCGCTTCGTCAGGGGCATGTTCGGCTGGATGGGCTTCAGCCAGGCGGCGGTGCCGTTCGAGCGCCCGGCGCGGACACTTGGCGAAACCAAATATCCGTTCTGGAAGATGATGCGGCTTGCGATCCACGGCATCATCAGCTTTTCAGAGCGGCCTCTGCAACTGGCGCTGTTGACCGGATTGGCGATTTCCGCTCTCGCCCTGATGTTCGGCGCCTACGCCATCCTGGCCTGGGTCCTCGAGACCGGCGTGATTGCCGGCTGGACATCCACGGTGGTGATCGTGTCGCTGCTCATTGGCATCAATCTCTTCATGACCGGCGTGATCGGGCTTTATGTCGGCAGCATCCATGCGGAGGTGAAACGGCGCCCGCTCTATGTCGTCGAAAGGCTGAGCGGCTTCGACCGACCGACGCGCGTCGCGTCCCGCGACAAGCACGCATCGTTTCGTAAGTCCGGGAACGGGGTCAAGGCGGATGTCCGAGCTCTTCGACAGTTATAGGTCCAGCTACGGCGAGGCGGTCGAGGGGTCGATCCGGTTCTCCGGGCTTCGGCATGATTTCTTCCTGCATGCCAAGGCAGAGCTTCTGCGCCGCCTGATCGTCGAGCAGGACCTTCGGCGGGGCAATGCAGGCGTGCGCGCGCTCGACGTCGGCTGCGGCGTGGGCTCGCTTCATCCCCATCTCACCGATGTCTTCGATCGCCTCGACGGCTGCGACGTGTCGGAGGAGTCGCTCTCGCGCGCCAGCAGGGAGAACCCGAGTGTCGCCTACAGTACGTGCACCACCTCGCGCCTGCCTTACGCGGATGGCATGTTTGACCTGGCGTTCGCCAGCTGCGTTGTTCACCACGTGCCGCCTGCGTCGTGGCTGGATTTCTTCCGCGAGATGCGGCGCGTCGTGCGGCGAGGCGGGCTTGCCTGCATCATCGAGCACAATCCCTATAACCCGCTGACGCGCATGGCGGTGCTGAGGTGTCCTTTCGACAAGGACGCCGTCCTGCTCAGCGCCCGCAAGGCGGCATCGCTGCTTGGGCAGGCGGACTTCCGCGATGTCCGCTGCGAGCATTTCCTGCTCCTGCCGTCGGCGAGGCCGCTTGCCGGCAAGCTGGAGCGCGCGCTAGCCGGGCTGCCGCTCGGAGCGCAATATGCCTGTGTCGCGCGTGCCTGAGCATCGTGTTGTGGCCGGTCTGAAACTCCTGGCGCGCTTCGCTTCGGTGGGCCTTGTCGCCACAATCCTCTATGCCGTCCTGACCACAGTCTTTGCCGGATCGGACTGGCTCGGCCTCGCGCCAGTGGAGGCCTCGCTCGCGGCTTACGCGGCAGCCGCCGTGTTTTCCTATCTGGCGCACAGATCCTTCACCTTCATGTCCGCCGGGTCGCACCGCTCGCAGGGGCCGCGTTTCGTGCTGCTGACGCTCGCCGGCCTCGCCGTGGCCTATGCGGCGCCGTGGCTGCTGACGGTGACGTTCGGCCTACCCCTCGTCGTTCCGGTTCTCCTCACCTGCCTGGCCATCCCGGCGCTCAATCTTCTCATGCTCGACCGCTGGGTCTTTGCCGAGCGGCGCCGGCAGGACGACGGGCCCGCCTGAGCGAGTCTTCAAAGCGCATCCAGCCGGAAAGACCTCAGTTTGATGGCGCGGTTGTAGATGTTGCTCGCATCGGCGCTTTGCGGGACGCCGTCGGGATAGTCAAAGGCCATGTCCAGCGTCGCCCTGCCGGCCAGCACGGTGTGCGGAATGACGAAGGACACCGTCGTGGGCGCGGCGCCCGACAAGATCGCCCGATGCACCTCGGTGCCATTCGCCGAAATGACGATCCTTTGCGAGGTCCGCGACGGGCGAATGACGGCGGCGAGTTCGAGCGTCGCCCGAAGCCCGTCGCGAGGCG
>NZ_JHQR01000100.1 GCF_014843825.1 Mesorhizobium silamurunense | reverse complement strand
CGCAGTGGCGCGCCGGCGCGACGTCGACGCCGTGCGGCGGCGGCTGACCGGCGAGGCGGCTCGGGACCACCTGCAGCTGATTGCCGAAGAGGCGGAGGCACGCATGACGAATGAGGATTTGCCCGACGAGCGGCTCAGACTGATGTTTGCCTGCGCCCATCCGGCAATCGAACCCGGCGTGCGCGCCCCACTGATCCTGCAGACTGTGCTGGGCTTCGACGCGGCGACCATCGCCTCGGCCTTCCTCGTTTCGCCGGCGACGATGGGCCAGCGCCTCGTGCGCGCCAAGAACCGCATCCGCGAGACCGGCATCCCCTTCCGGGTGCCGGAGCGGGCCGAGCTCGGTGAAAGGCTCGGCGCCGTGCTGGAAGCGATCTACGCCACCTTTGCCGAGGGCTGGTCAGATCCGGCCGGCACAGAGACGCGACGGCGCAACCTGGCCACGGAAGGCATCTGGCTCGGCCGGCTGGTCGCGTCGCTGATCCCGGACGAACCGGAAACGCTCGGGCTTCTGGCGCTGATGCTTTTCGCCGAAGCCCGGCGTGCGGCGCGGCGCAGCCCCGAAGGCGATTTCGTGCCGCTTGCAGAACAGGACATCGCGCTCTGGGACGACACGCTGATCGACGAGGCGGAAACGCTGCTCAGGCGCGCCGCGGCCAGAGGAATCATCGGCCGATACCAATTGGAGGCCGCGGTGCAGTCGGCGCATACGGCGCGTCGGCGGACCGGCCGCACCGACTGGTCGGCGATCCGCCAGCTTTACGATGCGCTGATGGCGATTGCCGGTTCGCCGGTGGTGGCGATCAACCGCGCGGTGGCGATCGCCGGAGCCGAGGGGGCGGTAGAGGGCCTAGCCGCGCTCGACGGGGTCGGCGGCGACAAGCGGCTTGCCGAGTACCAGCCCTATTGGGCGGCTCGGGCCGAGCTGTTGGTCAGGCTCGGCAGATCGGCCGAGGCCGCCGAAGCGTACGACCAGGCCGTCGGCCTCGAGCGCGATCCGGCCTTGCGCCGTTTCCTGCAGGCCGAACGGGGGAAGCTCGTGCGGAACTGAGGCGAATCCCCCCTCGAGGGGAGAGCAGACTAAGCCCCCAGCCCGTCGAACAGGATCGTCGAGAGATAGCGTTCGGCGAAGGAAGGGATCACCACGACGAGGTTCTTGCCCTTGTTTTCCGGCCGCGAGCCGACGACGATCGCCGCCTGGAGTGCCGCGCCCGACGAGATGCCGACCGGCACGCCTTCAAGACGGGCGACGAGACGGGCATTGGCGACCGAATCCTCGTTCGAGACCCTGACGATCTCATCATAGATCGAGGTGTCGAGGATTTTTGGCGCGAAGCCGGCGCCGATGCCCTGGATCTTGTGCGGACCGGGCTGGCCGCCGGAGAGCACCGGCGAGGCCTCCGGCTCGACCGCCACGACATGCAGCGAGGGCTTGCGCTTCTTCAGCACCTGGCCGACACCAGTGATGGTGCCGCCGGTGCCGATGCCGGCGACGAAGATGTCGACATCGCCATTGGTGTCGTTCCAGATCTCCTCCGCCGTGGTGCGGCGATGGATCTCCGGATTGGCCGGGTTCTCGAACTGCTGCGGGATGATGGCGTTGGGGAGCGTCGCGGCGAGCTCGTCGGCCTTGGCGATGGCACCCTTCATGCCCTTCGGCCCTTCGGTCAGCACCAATTCGGCGCCGAGCAGCGCCAGCATCTTGCGGCGCTCGACCGACATGGTTTCAGGCATGGTGAGGATCAGCTTGTAGCCCTTGGCGGCGGCGGCGAAGGCCAGCGCGATGCCGGTGTTGCCCGAGGTCGGCTCGATCAGCGTGGTCTTGCCGGGCGAAATCTTGCCGGCCTCCTCCAGCGCCTCGATCATCGCGACGCCGATGCGGTCCTTGACCGAGGCGATCGGATTGAAGAATTCGAGCTTGGCCAGCACATTGGCGACGATGCCCTTCTCCCTGGCGAACTTGTCCAGCCGCACCAGTGGCGTGTCTCCGATCGTCTCGGTGATCGAGTTGAAGATGCGGCCGCGGCCGGGGACGCGCGCGGAAGTGACGGGCTTGTTCATTGGTTTCGCTCCCAAGGCAATGGCATAGGCAGACAGAATAGGACTTTCAGCCGCGCAAGATAGGCTGGTAGCCGAAAATATCCGAGTGGGGCGGTTGCTGAAAACCACCCCGCGCCGGAAATGCATTTTCCGGATCGGCCCGTTTTCGGAATGGCTTGGCCGAAATGGGGACCGGTTGAGATTGCAGCCTATTGACGCGCGGCGATCGCCGCGGCTGCGCCCATCATGAAGCCGGCGGCGGTGCGGTTCAGAACTTTCAGCGCGCGCGGCGACTTCAGGAACCAGCGCGCCTTGGCGGCCAGCGCCAGATAGGGCACCAGCACGACGAAGAGCACAACGACGGTGAGCGCCACCAGGATGCCGTAGTCGGCCAGCGTGATCGTCTTGAGGTCGACGATGGTCGGCGTGATGGCAAGATAGAAGATCATCGTCTTGGGGTTGCCGAGCGTCACGGTCAGCCCGGCGATGAAGCTCGCCACGAAGCCACCCTTGCCCTTCCGCGCCTCGATGTTCTCCGGCGAGATGCCGCTGGTCCAGAAGCGCCAGGCAAGGAAAGCGAGATAGGCGACGCCGGCCCATTTGATGGCCAGGAAGACCATGCCGAAGGTCTGCGCGACGAAGGCGAGGCCGAGCACGACGGCGGTAAGATAGGTTATGTCGCCGAGCATCAGGCCGAAAGACATGGCCAGCGACGAGCGGAAGCCGGAGCCGAGCGCGCGGGCGACAAGCGCCGTGACGCCGGGGCCCGGAATGGCGGCGGCAACGCCGAGGGCGGCGCTGTAGGCAAGAAATCCTGTCAGTGTCATGGTTCGAGACCTAGCGCTATCCCGCAACCGGGATCCAGAGCGGCGGCCTCTTACCACGGCGCCGGGACGGCGTTAATTCCCTTGCAGCAGGATTCCGTTGCACCAGCGCCGCTTCAGGACCGGCCATCGCCATGCGTGACGCGCCAGATGGTGCCGTTGCCGTCCTCGGTCAGGATCAGCGCGCCGTCCTTCGCCACCGCCACGCCCACCGGCCGGCCCCAGACCGCGTCGTCGGCAATGACGAAGCCAGTGGCGAAATCCTCATACTCTCCGGTCGGCTTGCCGTCCTTGAATTTCAGCCGCACCACCTTGTAGCCGGTGCGGACATTGCGGTTCCATGAGCCGTGCAGGGTGACGAAGGCATCGCCCTTGTAGTCGGCAGGGAAGTTGCCGCCTTCGTAGAAGGCGATATTGAGCGGCGCCGAATGCGCCTGCATCAGCACGTCCGGCACCGTGACCTTGCCGGCAAGGTCGGGCCGCGCGCCCTTGTGACGCGGATCCTCGTTGTCGCCGATATAGTACCAGGGCCAGCCATAGAAGGCGCCGTCCTTGACGGTGGTGGCATATTCGAAAGGCACGTTGTCGCCGAGTTCGTCGCGCTCGTTGACGACGCACCAGAGCGCGCCGGTCGCCGGCTGCACGGTCATGCCCGAGCAGTTGCGCAGGCCGGTGGCGACCATCCTGCGGTTCTTGCCGTCGGGGTCGAAAGCGAGCACGTCGGCGCGGCCTTCCTCCGCGCCCCAGGCAGCGCCGAGCGGCTCGGACCGCGCCCATTCCTCGACACCGCCCTTCGGGCTCGCGCCCATATCCTCGGCGGTGTTGGAACCCGAGCCGACCGACAGATAGAGCGTCTTGCCATCGGGCGAGAAGGCGATGTCGCGCGTCCAGTGGTGGCTTGAGGGGATGTCGGAGACGATCGTTTCTGGCCTGCCCGACGCTTGCATGTCGCCATCGCGATAGGGGAAGCGCACGACGCTGTTGCTGTTGGCGACATAGACCCATTGCGGCTTGTCGCCCGGCGGATAGAAGGCAATGCCGTAGGGCTGGGTGAGGCCCTTGGCGAAGACGGCTTTCTCGGCGGGCTTCGCGCTGCCTTCCGCCAGCCGATAGACCCTGACTCGATTGGCCTCGCTGTCGGCGACGAAGAGGTCGCCGTTCGGCGCCACGCGCACGACACGCGGATTGTCGATGCCGGAAGCGATGAGTTCGACAGAGAAGCCGGCCGGCACGGCGGGCTTGGCATCCGCAGGGCGGTCGGCGAGGCCGGCGCTATTCGAGGCGGATTCGGCGACATTTGGCTGCGGGAGATCGTCCGGCTTGATGAGACGCCGCAGGCCGGGCCGGTCAACCTTCCAATCGCCGAAGGCCTTTGCGCCGGTGAGCAAAGGCTGGTCGGACTGCTGCGCGAAGGCGCCGGTGGCCTGGAGAAGGGTAAGGGCCGCAAGGCCGGCGATCCGTATCATGCTGTGCTCCGTCTATGGCCGACGCGCCTTGTCACGATCGGCGCGACCAGACAGCAGATATCGGGCAGGCGTCCCCAAAGAGAAGCGCGGGCACGCAGATTTGACGGAAATTACCGGCAGATCAGCTCTCTTCGACGTCGAGATCGTCGTCGAGCTGCTTTTCCAGCGCGACCAGGTCGGCCGGCAGCGGCAGGCCCATGGCGCGCATTTCCCTGAGCTTCTCGCGCAGCTGCTCCTGCACCTCGTGCTCGTCCTCAGGCTGGTTCACCATCTCCTCGAGCAACAGGCTGATCTGGGCCTTGAGCGATTCCAGCGCCATTTCCACCCTCCTTGCGGCGACCCCGCCCGCTCCCGGTCAGCTCAGCATGCGCGAAATCAATTGGGCCGTATAGTCGACCATCGGTACGATGCGGGCATAGTTCAACCGCGTCGGGCCGATGACGCCGAGCGCGCCGACGACGCGCGCGTCCTTGTCGCGATAGGGCGCGACCACGAGCGACGAGCCGGACAGCGAGAACAGCTTGTTCTCCGAGCCGATGAAGATGCGCACGCCGGAACCTTGCTCGGCGAGGTCGAGAAGCTGCAGCAGCCCGTCCTGCGTTTCCAGATCCTCGAACAGATGGCGCAGCAATTCGAGGTCCGCCTGGGCGGTGACGTTCTCCAGAAGGTTGGCGCGGCCGCGCACGATAAGGCGCGCCGGCAGGCCGCTTTCGGCCCCGGCCCAGACTGCGAGGCCCTTCTCGACCAGGTCCTGCGACAGCGTGTCGAGGGCCGCCCTGGTCTCGTCCTTGATCCGGGCGATCTCGATCCGCGCCTCCGCGAGCGTGCGGCCGCGGATATGGGCATTGAGGAAGTTCGAGGCCTCGTGCAGCTGGGAAACGGTGATGCCGGCCGGCAGGTCGACCACCCGGTTCTCGACATCGCCGCCCTGCGACACCAGGACGGCGAGCGCCTTGGTGGGTTCGAGCTGGATGAACTCGATGTGCTTGAGCGCCACCTCGTTCTTGGCGGCGAGCACCAGGCCGGCGCCGCGAGACATGCCCGACAGCATCTGGCTGGCCTCGGTCAGCATGTGTTCCAGCGTGGCGCCCGAGCCCGAGGCGCGCACCTGCGCCTCGATGACGCGGCGCTCCTCGTCGGACAGATCGCCAAGCTCCATGAAGGCGTCGACGAAGAAGCGCAGCCCGGTCTGGGTCGGCAGGCGGCCGGCCGAGATGTGCGGCGCGTAGATCAGGCCGAGATGCTCGAGATCGCTCATCACGTTGCGGATGGTGGCCGGCGACAGCGACGAGGGCAGGATGCGCGACAGGCTGCGCGAGCCGACCGGCTCGCCGTCGCGCAGATAGGAATCGACGATCCGCCGGAAAATATCGCGCGAGCGCATGTCGAGCGACTGAAGCACGGGCGGCTGCGACGCGGGATCGACTGCCTTGTTCATTCCGGCGAAAACCTCCTACCGAAAGATATAGACTTAGCCGCTCCGGGTGCAACGGCCCATTTTCCTTTGCGCCATGCGCCGCATGCGTCTACAAGCCGCCGACGAATCCGAGAAAAGAACAGAAAGAGCCTTGATGCGCCCCTCCAAACGCCAAGCCGATGAAATGCGCGCCATCTCCTTCGAGCGCGGCGTCTCCAAGCATGCCGAGGGCTCGTGCCTGGTGAAGTTCGGCGATACGCATGTGCTGTGCACGGCGAGCCTGGAGGAAAAGGTGCCTGCCTGGATGCGCAATTCCGGCAAGGGCTGGGTGACGGCGGAATACGGCATGCTGCCGCGCTCGACCGGCGAGCGCATGCGGCGCGAGGCCTCCGCCGGCAAGCAGGGCGGCCGCACGCTGGAGATCCAGCGGCTGATCGGCCGGAGCCTGCGCGCCGTGGTCGACCTGCAGGCGCTGGGCGAACAGCAGATCACCGTCGACTGCGATGTCATCCAGGCCGATGGCGGCACCCGCACGGCCTCGATCACCGGCGGCTGGGTGGCGCTCTACGACTGCCTGCGCTGGATGGAAGCCCGCCAGATGGCGAGCGTCTCCAAGGTGCTGAAGGACCATGTGGCGGCGATTTCCTGCGGCATCCATGACGGCCAGCCGGTCATCGATCTCGACTATCTCGAGGACTCCTCGGCCGGCACCGACGCCAATTTCGTCATGACCGGCAAGGGCGGCATCGTCGAGATCCAGGGCACAGCGGAGGGCGAGCCGTTTTCCGAGGAGCAGTTTTCCGCGCTGATGACGCTCGCCAAGAAGGGCATTTCGCGGCTGGTGAGCTTGCAGCAGATGGCGGTGGCGTAGTTTCCAAATGCCGAGCCAAGGCACCCCCCTCTGGCCTACCGGCCATCTCCCCCTCAAGGGGGGAGATCAGATAGCGTCTCGGCCTTCGCCAATCACCAACGCCGCAAGAGGGATGCCGGCGCAGCCACAGCCAATCTCCCCCCTTGAGGGGGAGATGCCCCGCAGGGCAGAGGGGGGCGCCTCGTGACACCGTCCGCGATCTTAGAATCGGCACTCTACGTCACTGACTTGCAAGCCGCGGAGGTGTTCTACCGCGACATCATCGGACTCGAAGCGCTGGGCAAGGTCGAGGGTAGGCATGTGTTTTTTCGCTGCGGCAGCGGCGTGCTGCTTCTCTTCAACGCCGAAGCGACCAAAATTCCGCCGTCGCCGGACGCCCGGCTGAAGGTGCCGCCGCACGGCACGGCCGGCGAAGGTCATCTCTGCTTCACGGCAAGCGCCGACGAGATTGCCCAGTGGCGCAAGCATCTGGCGGCCAAGAACGTCGCCATCGAAAGCGATTTCGAATGGCCGCAGGGCGGACATTCGATCTATATCCGCGACCCGTCGGGCAATTCGATCGAGTTCGCCGAGCCAAGGATCTGGGGCCTCTGATGCATTCGCCACTTTTTCATTCCTTTGGGGGACAAAAGATCGTCGTCGCCAGCCACAATGAAGGCAAGCTGCGCGAGTTCGCCGACCTGATGGCGCCGTTCGGCTTCGAGGCGAAATCGGCCAAGGAATACGGCCTGCCGGAACCGGACGAGACCGGCACGACCTTCGAGGAAAATGCCTATATCAAGGCATATGCCGCGGCCAAGGCGACCGGTCTGCCGGCGCTTTCGGACGATTCCGGCCTCTGCGTCGACGCGCTCGACGGCGCGCCGGGCGTCTACACCGCCAACTGGGCCGAGACGCCGGATGGCACACGCGATTTCGGCATGGCCATGCAGCGCACCGAAGTGGCGCTGCAGGAGGTCGGGGCGACCGAGCCGGCGCAACGCACCGGCCGCTTCGTCGCCGTCATTTGTCTCGCCTTTCCCGACGGCGAGGCGGAATATTATCGCGGCGAGGCCGAAGGCACGCTGGTATGGCCGCCGCGCGGCACGCTTGGTTTCGGCTACGATCCGGTATTCCTGCCGAACGGTTTCGACAAGACTTTCGGCGAGATGAGCGCTCAGCAAAAGCATGGTTGGAAGCCCGGTCAGGCAACCGCCCTTTCGCACCGCGCCCGCGCTTTCCAGAAATTCGCCCAAGCCCGCTTGGATTTGGCACGGCTCGGTTCGGAATGATCGGGACCGGCCATACCATGCCGCTCGACCGCAGCCCCGGCTTCGGCGTCTATATCCATTGGCCGTTCTGCGCGGCCAAATGCCCTTACTGCGACTTCAACAGCCATGTCCGCCACCAGCCGGTCGACCAGGAGCGTTTTGCACGCGCCTTCGAGACGGAGCTCAAGACCATGCGCGCCCGCACCGGGCCGCGCGAGGTGACCAGCATCTTTCTCGGCGGCGGCACGCCGTCGCTGATGAAGCCGGAAACCGTGTCGGCGGTGCTGGAGGCGGTGGCCAAGAACTGGACGGTGCCCGCCGGCATCGAGGTGACGCTGGAGGCAAACCCCTCCTCGGTCGAAGCCGAGCGCTTCCGCGGCTACCGGGCTGCCGGCGTCAACCGCGTCTCGCTCGGCGTGCAGGCGCTGAACGACAGGGATCTGCGCTTCCTCGGCCGGCTGCACAATGTCGAAGAGGCGCTGCTTGCAATCGGGCTGGCGCGCGAAATCTTCCCGCGGCTTTCCTTCGACCTGATCTATGCAAGGCCGGGCCAGACGCCGGAGGCCTGGCGGGCGGAGCTCGAACAGGCGATCGGCCACGCCGCCGACCACCTTTCGCTCTACCAGCTCACCATCGAGGAAGGCACGCCCTTCCATACCCTGCACGCGGCGCGGAAATTCATCCTTCCCGACAACGATCATGCCGCCGATCTCTATGCGTTGACGCAGGAGGTGACTGCGGCACATGGGCTGCCCGCGTATGAGATCTCGAACCACGCGCGGCCGGGCGCCGAGAGCCGGCACAATCTGACCTATTGGCGCTACGGCGAATATGTCGGCGTGGGGCCGGGCGCGCATGGCCGCTTCGTCGAGAACGGCCGCCGCACCGTGACCGTCGCGGAAAAGATGCCGGAGACGTGGCTCAACCTGGTCGAGGCCAAAGGGCACGGCGTCACCGGCGGCGAGGTGCTGACACGCTCGGAAGAGGCCGACGAATTCCTGCTGATGGGCCTACGGCTTGCCGAAGGCATCGACCTTCAGCGCTACGAGACGCTCTCGGGACGTGGTCTTTCGAGTGCCAGGCTGGCGGTGCTGCAGGAGGAAGGGCTGGTGGCGCCGGTCGGCAACGCCCGTCTGCGCGCCACCACTGCGGGGATGATCGTGCTCGATGCAGTGGTGGCGGATTTGGCGCGGTAAACGCAGCGGCCAACTGATTTATCGGTCTATGCGGGTATGTGAGATGTTCGGTTCGCTTAACCGAATGCCGTTGCGGTGCATCCAATAGGATCTGCCATGAAGTTCCCGATCCATGAGACGCTGCACGGATGATGTTTTCGAGTTTGGGTTGGGCGAGATTTCGAAGTCCCGAGAGTACGACGATTTCTATGAAACAGAAATCGTGTTCAGCAGAAACAAAAAGTCAAAGAAGCACAGATCATCGGGTCTAAGCAAGTTCGACGTTGTGCGCAGGTTTATGACCTATGTTGGGATAAATTTAAGAGCAATCGCAAAAAACGATTTGATAGAATTTGACCTGAACGGACTTACCCAGGATCAGTACATACCGCTGACAAAAACGATACGAGATATCTTCGATGAGTAACCGTACCCGCCACGACCGGCGGAGCGCCAGCAACCGTTGAAAAACGCCCTCTTCGTCTGCAGCCAGAACCGTCTGCGCAGTCCGACCGCCGAGCAGGTGTTCTCCAAACAGCGCGATATCGAGGTCGAATCGGCCGGCACCAATCACGACGCCGAAAACCCACTGACGCCTGAACTCGTCGCCTGGGCCGACATCATCTTCGTGATGGAGAAGGCCCATCGCGCCAAGCTGCAGAAGAAGTTCCGGTCGAGCCTGAAGCGGGCCAGGGTGATCTGCCTCGACATCCCCGACGACTACGAGTTCATGGATCCGGAGCTGGTGCGGCTGCTCGAGGCGAAGGTGCCGCGATACCTTTAGGCGTCGTGCTTCTGGCGGTGCTTGCCGCGGGTCTTTTCCGTGTGCGCTTCGCCGGAGCGGACCGGCTTCGTGTCGGCCTTGTCGCGGCGGGCGCCGGGCTGGGCGGCGATCGGATGTGGGGGTATGCCCTCGCGGGCGGTTTTGCTTTCAAGTCGGCTGATGAAGATATCGAAGCGATTGGGCATCGTCCGGTCCTGCCTCCTCCGGGGAATCAGGGATTAAATCGACCGGCCACGGTTTCGTTCCTCACTGTGGCGAAGGCATGGCGATCCGCTTGCCTCGACTTCACGTTTTGCAACCAGGCGTGCGCCATGCCAAACAGGGTGAATGGAGGGTTATTCTTGACCGGCGAGAAACGCAGCTATCTGATCGGGCAGACCGAGATTCCGGCGCGGCCGCTGGCGCCGGCGCTTTATCTGGTGGCGACGCCGATCGGCAATCTTGCCGACATCACGCTGCGCGCGCTGGAAACGCTGGCTAGTGCCGACATCGTCGCCTGCGAAGACACGCGCGTCTCGCGCGTGTTGCTCGAGCGCTACGGCATCCGACGCCGCACCACGGCCTATCACGAGCACAATGCCGCCGAGGCCGGGCCGAAGCTGATCGAGGCGCTGGCGGCTGGGCAGAGCGTGGCGCTGATCTCGGATGCCGGCACGCCGCTGGTTTCCGATCCCGGCTATCGGCTGGTCGGCGAGGCGCTGGAGCGCGGCGTCCGCGTGGTGCCGGTGCCCGGACCGTCCGCCGCGCTCGCCGCGCTAACAGCCTCCGGGCTGCCGTCCGATGCCTTTCTGTTCGCCGGTTTCTTGCCTGCCAAGGCCGGCCAGCGGCTGACGAAGCTCGAAAGCTTCAAGCAGGTGCCGGCGACGCTGATCTTCTTCGAATCGCCGCGGCGGCTGGCCGAGACGCTTGGCGCGATGGTCGAGGCGCTCGGCGGGGTGCGCAAAGCGGCGATCGGCCGCGAGCTCACCAAGACATTCGAGGAAATGCGAACGGGTACGCTTGGCGAGCTTGCCGATCACTACGCGGCGGCCGATACGCCTAAGGGTGAGATCGTGGTCTGCGTAGGCCCGGCGGAGCCCACGGCGGACCAGCCGGCCGACATCGACAGATTGCTGTTGTCGCTCGCCGCCGAAATGCCGGCCTCCAAGGCGGCAGCGGAAGCGGCGAAAATGACCGGCGGCCAGAAGCAGGCGCTCTATCGGCGGCTGCTAGAGCTTAAGGACAGACCATGATCCCGAAAAGTGGAAACCGGTTTTCGGAAAAGATCATGGTCAAACAAAGAGAAACCCGCGGTGGCTGAGCGCACCGTTGGTCATCGGCGCAAAGCCTATCGGCGCGGCCATCGCGGCGAATGGCTGGCGGCGCTGGCGCTGATGCTGAAGGGTTACCGGATTCTAGCCCGCCGCCATCGCACGAAACTCGGCGAGATCGACGTGATCGCCCGGCGCGGCGACCTCGTGCTGTTCGTCGAGGTCAAGGCGCGCCGGACTTTGATGGAGGCGATGGAAGCGATCGCCCACTCGTCGGAGCGTCGCATCGAGGGCGCGGCCGATCTTTGGTTGTCACGACAGCCGGATTACGGCCGGCTTTCGGTGCGCTTCGACATGGTGGCGGTGCTGCCCTGGCGCTGGCCGGTGCATGTCGAGAACGCGTTTTATGGAAGGAATTGAGAGGCTTACCCTCCCCCTTGTGGGGAGGGTCGGCGAGCAAGCGACGCGAAGCGTCGTTGGCGAGCCGGGGCGGGGGTACGGTACCGAACCCCCCCCCCCCCCCCCCCCCCGGGGGGGCCCCCCCCCCCCCGGGGGCGGGTGGGCGCTCACCCCCAGATCATCAGCGCCACCAATCCCACAGCACCCACCACCAAGCGCCACCAGCCGAACAGCGAGTAGCCTTTGCGCGAGACGAAATCGAGCAGGAAGCGCACCACGATCAGGGCGCTGACGAAGGCGGCGACGAAGCCGACGGCGATGATCGGCAGGTCGGCCGAGGTCAGCACGTTGCGGTTCTTGAAGAGATCGAACGCGAAGGCCCCGACCATGGTCGGCATGGCGAGGAAGAAGGAGAACTCCGCCGCCGCGCGCTTGTCGACGCCCAAAAGCAGCGCGCCGACAATGGTCGAGCCGGAGCGCGAGGTGCCGGGAATGAGCGACAGGCACTGGAACAGGCCGATCTGCAGATAGAGCCTGGTCGGGAAGCGCTCGACATCCTGGTAGAACGGCTTCAGCTTCATGCGGTCGACGGCGAGCAGCACGACGCCGCCGATGATCAGCATGATGCAGATCAGCCGCGGCGATTCGAACAGGAAGGTCTTGATGAAATCATGCGCGAGCGCGCCGATGGCCGCAGCCGGCAGGAAGGCGATCAGGATGCCGATGACGAAATGGCGGGTCCGCCGATCATAAGGCAGTTCGAGCAGCATCTTCCAAAGGCGGCGGAAATAGACGCTCAGGATCGCGAGAATCGCGCCGAGCTGGATCAGGATCTCGAAGGCCTTGCCGGTCGAGTGGAAGCCGAGGAAATGGCCGGCGAGCAGGATATGACCGGTCGAAGACACCGGGATGAATTCGGTCAGGCCCTCCAGCAGCCCAAGCAGCAGCGCTTCGACAATAGTCTGGCTTTCCATGGCAACCTCAGGATTTCGGGGACGACTGGAGACAACGGCTTGCTTGTCACGGCGCGGAAGTCCCCCTATAGGTCGCAGCACCGTGACGGCCGCATGACGGGCCGCCAAGACTTACCGGCGCCGGTAACGATTCGCCAGTGCGCCCTATCATCGCGGAACCATGCTGACGCTTTTCCACCACCCGATGTTCGCCACCTGCCGGTTCGTGCGCCTCGCCTTCGGCGAGTATGGCGAGGAACTGGCGCTGATCGAGGAGAAGCCCTGGACGCGGCGCAAGGAGTTTCTGGCGCTGAATCCGGCCGGCACGCTGCCGATCCTGCTTGCAGAGGGCGACGTGCCGATCGTCGGCGCCATGGTGATCGCCGAATATCTCGACGAGACGCGCGGGGTGTTGAAGCGCGACAGGCGGCTGTTTGCCGAAGACCCGATGCAGCGCGCCGAAATCCGCCGTCTGACCGATTGGTATCTCAGCAAGGCCGACAGCGAGGTCACCCGCCATCTGGTGCGCGAGCGCGTGCTGAAGCCGGTCATGCCGGAGACGGCGGGCGGCGGCTCGCCCGATTCGGCGGCAATCCGCGCCGCGCGCGCCAACATCCGCCAGCACATGAAATACACCAACTGGCTGGCCGGCACGCGCCATTGGCTGGCCGGCAACAAGGTGACCTATGCCGACCTCGCCGCGGCGGCGACGCTTTCGGTGCTCGACTATCTCGGCGAGATCGACTGGCGCGAGCATGCCGCCGCGCGCGAATGGTACACGCGGGTGAAATCACGGCCGTCGTTCCGGCCGCTGCTCACCGACCGGGTGCGCGGCCTGTCGCCGGTATCGCATTATGCGGACCTCGACTTCTGACAAGCTCCGCGCGCTGATCGACGCGGAGGCCCGCCGCGCCGGCTTCGATGCCGTCGCGGTGACCAGGCCTGGCGCGATCCCGCTGGCGCCGGCGCGCCTGGCCGAATTCGTCGCCGACGGTTTCCACGGCTCGATGGAGTGGATCGCCGAGACGATCGGGCGCCGCGCCGAGCCCTCGACGCTGTGGCCGGAGGTGCGCTCGATCGTCGTTCTGGCGATGAACTACGGACCGGACCGCGATCCGCGCGATATCCTCGAAAAGCGGGATCGCGGCGCGATCTCTGTCTATGCGCAAAACCGCGACTATCACGACGTGATGAAGGGCCGGCTGAAGGAGATCGCCGGCAAGATCGTCGCGCGGGCGGGAGGCGACGTCAAAGTCTTCGTCGACACGGCGCCGGTGATGGAAAAGCCGCTTGCCGAAGCCGCCGGGCTCGGCTGGCAGGGCAAGCACACCAATCTGGTGAGCCGCGCGCATGGCTCATGGCTGTTCCTCGGCACCATCTTCACGACGGCCGAGCTCGAGCCGGACAAAGCGGAGATCGACCATTGCGGCTCCTGCCGCGCCTGTCTCGACGTCTGCCCGACCGATGCGTTCCCGGCGCCCTACCGGCTCGATGCGCGGCGCTGCATCTCCTACCTGACCATCGAGAACAAGGGGCCGATCCCGCGCGAATTCCGCGAGAAGATCGGCAACCGCATCTATGGCTGCGACGATTGCCTCGCCGTCTGTCCGTGGAACAAGTTCGCCAGCGTTGCCTCGGAAGCCAAGCTTGCCGCGCGCGACGACCTGCGCGAGCCGCCGCTGTCGGAGCTGTTGCTCCTCGACGACGCGGCGTTCCGCGCTTTCTTTTCGGGCTCGCCGATCAAGCGCATCGGCCGCGACCGTTTTGTCCGCAATGTCCTGATAGCCGCCGGCAATTCCAACGATGCTTCGCTGACGCCGATCGTGCGCGGCCTGCTCGACGAAGGCTCGCCGCTGGTGCGGGGTGCGGCAGTATGGGCGCTATCGCGACTGCTGCCTGAGCGCGATTTTGCCAAGCTCGCTGCATCGGCCTTGGAGACCGAAGGCGACACAACCGTGCGCGACGAATGGCTGTCGGCGCAGCGAAATTCAGCAGAGGTTCCTTGATGGGCGAAAAACACTTCTTCTTCTTCGGCGCCGGCTATTCCGGCAAGGCCTTTGCCCGAGCCAACGGGCAGGGTGCGCCGATCCTGGGCACGACGCGCTCGCCGGAAAAATTCGAGGCGCTGCGGCGGGCGGGCATTGAGCCGCTACGCTTCGATGGTTCGTTGACGTCCGAGATCAGCGACGCGCTTCGGCAAACCACGCATCTCATTGTCTCGGTCGCGCCGGACGAGTCCGGCGATCCGGTGCTCAACGCTGCCGGCGAGACCATCCGGGCGAAGATGCCGGCGCTGGAATGGATCGGCTACCTTTCCACCGTCGGCGTCTATGGCGACCATGGCGGCGCCTGGGTGGACGAGAGCGCCGACTGCAAACCGGTGTCGAAGCGCTCGGTGATGCGGGTGGCGGCCGAACAGGAATGGCTGAAGCTCGGCCGCGAGGCCGGCAGGCCGGTGGCGGTCCTGCGGCTTTCCGGCATTTACGGTCCGGGCCGCAACGCGCTGGTCAATCTCGAAGACGGCACCGCGCGGCGGCTGGTCAAGAAGGATCAGGTGTTCAACCGCATCCATTGCGACGACATTGCCGGCGCGCTCCGGCACCTGGCCGATAGGAATCTCGGCGCCATCTTCAACGTTACCGACGACGAACCGGCGCCGCCGCAGGACGTCGTCGCCTATGCCGCCGGGCTGATGGGCGTTGAGGCGCCGCCGGAGATTCCGTTCGAGACCGCCCAACTTTCGCCCATGGCGCGTTCTTTCTATGGCGAGAACAAGCGCGTCGCCAACGCGGCGATCAAAGCGGCCGGCTACAGCTTTCGTTTCCCGAATTACCGGGTGGCGTTGGAGCGGATGTGGGCGGACGGCAACTGGCGGGACGGAGAGCCGCGCAGCCCGATGAAGCGCCGGTGATCGAAGCGACGCGCGGGACATGGTATGATTCGCGTCTGAAGCATGTCGCCGAGATTGCGTCGCGCCACTGGAGAGGGGACCCGACCTGATGACGTTGCGATCGCTGCCTGACAGCAAGCCGTTCCTGACCGCCGCGCTTGCGCTGGTGACTTTAGCCGCGCTGGCTGCGGCCGCGATCTCGGCCGAACCGCGCGCAAAAGACCTGTTCGGCGCCAAGAAGCTGCCGGCGGTGGCGCCGGCGCAATCCTTCGGCTTCTATTCCAAAGGCTGCTTCACCGGCGGCGTCGCCCTGCCGATGGACGGACCGGCCTGGGAAGTGATGCGCCCCTCGCGCAACCGCCGCTGGGGCCATCCGGCGATGATCGCGCTGATCGAGAAGCTCGCGCGCGACGCCCATGCCGACGGCTGGCCCGGGCTTTTGATCGGCGACATCTCGCAGCCGCGCGGCGGGCCGATGATGACCGGCCATGCTTCGCACCAGATCGGCCTCGATGCCGACATCTGGCTGACGCCGATGCCGAGGCGCCCGCTGACCATGGCGCAGCGCGAGAATATGAGCGCGACGCTGATGGTCGACGAAAAGACGCATCTGGTGAAGGACGCGCTGTGGACGCCGGCGCATACGCGGCTGCTGAGGCGCGCCGCGAGCTATCCGGAGGTCGAGCGCATCCTGGTCAATCCGGGTATCAAGAAGAAGCTTTGCGACACCGTCACGGGCGACCGTTCCTGGCTGCGCAAGATCCGCCCGTTCTGGGGCCACGACTATCATTTCCATATGCGCATCGGCTGCCAGCCTGGCTCGGCCGGCTGCAAGGCGCAGGAGGCGACGCCGGACGACGACGGCTGCGGCAAGCCGCTTGCCTGGTGGTTCACCGAGGAGCCGTGGCGCCCGAACAAGAACCCGGACGTGCCGAAGGCCCGCGACCTGATGACGATGGCCAACCTGCCGAGGGAGTGCCAGGCGGTGCTCGCCGCGCCGGACGCGCCTTCGCTGGAAGCCGTCATTTATCAAGGCGGCGGCGCGGCAGCGGTCGCGGCGGCCGAACCGGAGGCGACCGAGCCGGTGGAGACGATCTCTAGCAGTACGCCGACGCTCCCGGCCCAGGCGAGCGCCTTCGCTCCGACACCGAAAATCGGCATTCCGCTGCCGCGACCAAGGCCGGGGAATTGAGGTCCAGCCTGCGTAATCTCCCCCTCGAGGGGGAGATGGCCGCGAAGCGGTCAGAGGGGGTCGTCTCACATAGATCGCCGGCTTTGTCTTTCGTCTCGGAAAGCGTCGGCGCTTCACGCGCGGCGACCCCCTCTGTCGCCTTCGGCGACATCTCCCCCTCAAGGGGGGAGAGGATGCCGGCAGGCAGGTGAGGGGCAGCGCAAACGCTGAAAGGGTGAGCGAGGGCGGCCTGAACGCTGAAGCAAATGCCACGAACCTTGAGGCCAAACCGACTTTCCCTTTGCAAGCCCATGCGCTAGTTCAACGAACAGACAAACGGCAGGCGGCCGGAACGGGACGAACAAAGAGCATGGCAGGCGAAGACGACACAGCGTTGCGGTTTCCGGTCCTGATCGGCGACATCGGCGGCACCAATGCGCGCTTCTCGATCGTGCTCGACGCCAATTCGGAAGCGACCGAGCCGCAGATCGTCCAGACGGCCAATTTCAAGACCATCGATGAAGCGATCCAGGCGGCGGTGCTCGACCGCTCGTCGATCCAGCCGCATTCGGCGGTGCTGGCGGTTGCCGGGCCGGTCGACGGCGACGAGATCCGGCTCACCAATTGCCCCTGGGTGGTCAAGCCGCACCAGATGTTTGCCAATCTGGGCTTGAGCGAGATCGTGGTGCTCAACGATTTCGAGGCGCAGGCGCTGGCGGTGGTGGCACTCGGCGAAGAGCATATGGAAAAGATCGGCGGCGGCACGCCCGAGCCGGGCGCCGGCCGGGTCGTGCTCGGCCCCGGGACGGGGCTCGGCGTCGCCGGGCTGATCTACGCGCTTCGCCACTGGATACCGGTGCCGGGCGAGGGCGGGCATATGGATATCGGGCCGCGCACGCCGCGCGACTTCGAGGTGTTCCCGCACATCGAGAAGCTCGAAGGCCGCATCTCCGGCGAGCAGATCCTGTGCGGCCGCGGGCTGGTCAATCTCTATCGCGCGGTGGCCAAGGCCGACGCAAAGGCGGCACCGTTCAGCACGCCGGCCGAGATCACCGCGGCCGCGCTCGCCAAATCCGATCCGGTGGCACAGGAAGCACTGGAACTGTTCGTCACCTGCCTCGGCCGCACCGCCGGCGACCTGGCGCTGGTGTTCATGAGCCGTGGCGGCGTGTTCCTCACCGGGGGCATCGCGCAAAAAATCGTGCCGGCGCTGAAAGCCGGCAATTTCCGCGCCGCCTTCGAGGACAAGGCGCCGCACAGCGCGCTGATGCGCGCGATGCCGGTCTATGTCATTACCCACCCGCTGGCGGCGCTTCTCGGCCTCGCCGCCTATGCCAGGACCCCGTCGCTGTTCGGGGTGCAGACGGCGGGGCGGCACTGGCGAACGTGATCGCGCCGGGGTTCGGGATGGCCATCGGCCGCCGCGACGAAGTTTCGCCATAGGCAAGCCGTAGCCGGGACGCTAAGAGGAGTGCCGAATTGCGGCCCGATCCTGCGAGATCGTCTTACGAGAACCACGAAGCGCTTCTGATTTGACACGTCAAAATCCAAACAAACAAAAGGTCCGACCCGGCGAGGTCACGGCGGTGCTACGCCGGATCATCGCTGAAAACGGCCACGACCATCGCTGGTCCTATGTAGTCGCCATCGTCTGCTCGCTGCTGGTTTCGGGCGCGACTGCCTTCTCGGCCTGGGTCATGGCGCCGATGGTCAACGAAATCTTCTACGAACGGCGCGGCGACGCGGTGGTGTGGATCTGTGCCGGTTTCATGGGGGCTTTCCTCGTGCGTGGTTTCGCCGGCTACGGCCAGGCGGTGGCGTTGGCCACGATCGGCAACAATCTGGTGGCCCGCTACCAGAAGCGCACCTTCGACCATCTGATGAGGCTCGGCGTCAATTTTTTCAACGACACACGCTCCGGCCGCTTGGCGGCGCAGTTGGACGAGAATATCGGCGGCATCCGCGATCTGCTGTCGCTGACATTGATTTCGATCACCCGCGACGCGGTGACCCTGGCCGGCCTCGTCGGCCTCATGGTTTATCAGGATCCGGTGTTGTCGCTCAGTTCGCTGCTGATCGGGCCGCCGCTGATCTGGGCCGTCGTCTACATCACCCGCCGGGTGCGCAAGATCAACCGGGAATCCGTGCTGATCAATTCACGGCTGAGCGGGTCCGTGCAGGAGGCCACGCAAGGCATCGCCATCGTCAAGGCCTTCACCATGGAGGACGAGTTGGCGCGCCGCATCGGCGTCATGGCCGACACGGCCGAGCAGCGCAGCAACAAGATCGCCCGCGTCTCGGAACGGCTGTCGCCGATTTCCGACATGCTGGCCGGTCTCGCCGTCACCGGCGTGATCGCCTATTCCGGCTACCGGGCGCTGGTGCTGGGACAGCCGCCGGGCGCGGTCTTTTCCTTCATCACCGCGCTGATCCTGGCCTATGATCCGGCAAGGCGGCTGGCGCGCATGCAGGTGGCGATGGAACGTGCGCTGGTCAACGCGCGCATGATCTACGAACTGCTCGACCTCGAGCCGAAACAAAACGACGCGCCCGACGCCGTCGAAGCGAAGATCACTTCCGGCGAAGTGCGCTTCAACAATGTCACGTTCGGCTACAGCGCCGACATGCCGGTGCTGAGGGATCTGAGCTTTACCGCCGCCGCCGGCAAGGTGACGGCGATCGTCGGCGCCTCGGGCGCCGGCAAGTCGACGCTGGTAGCCCTCTTGCAGCGCTTCTACGACGTCGACAAGGGCAGCATCGAGGTTGACGGCCAGGACATCTCGAAGCTGACGAAGCGCTCGCTGCGCGGCTCGATCGCCTACGTCTCGCAGGCGCCCTATCTTTTCGAGGGCACGATCCGCGACAACATCCGCTACGGACGGCTTTCGGCAACCGACGCGGAGATCGAACAGGCCGCGAAACAGGCCGCTGCCGACGATTTCATTCGTCAGCAGCCGCAGGGTTACGACACGCCGGTGGGCGAAAACGGCGCGACGCTGTCGGGCGGCCAACGCCAGCGGGTCTCGATCGCGCGCGCCATCGTTCGCCAGGCACCGATCCTTCTGCTCGACGAGGCGACCTCGGCGCTCGACAACGAGGCGGAGGCACGCGTCCAGGAGGCGCTCACCCATGTCATGGAGGGGCGCACCACCATCGTGATCGCGCACCGGCTGTCGACTGTGGTCAACGCCGACCGCATCATCGTGCTGGAAGAAGGGCGGCTGGTCGAGGAAGGCACCCATGCGACGCTAATGGCCGACCCGCACAGCATCTATGCCCGCTTTCATCGCATACAGGGCAAGAAGGGGTTGGGACTTGTCGATGACGCCAAGCCAATCCAAACTCCGCTGCCGCGCACGCGCGCGAAGAAGGCTGTCAGGAGAAGCGCATGAGTGAAACGGGCGATATGGGCCTGGTGGTGGTCGGTGCCGCCGGCCGGATGGGCCAGACGCTGATCCGCGCCATCCACTCCATTCCCGGCGCGCGCGTTGCAGGTGCTGTCGAGCGGCCGGATTCGCCGCATCTCGGCAAGGATGCCGGCGAGCTCGTCGGCATCGGCACCATCAACGTGCCGATCGTCGACGACCCGCTGCCGGCCTTCGCCAAGGCGGACGGCGTGCTCGATTTCACGGCACCCAAAGCAAGCGTCGAATTCGCAGGCTACGCCGCGCAGGCGCGCATCGTCCATGTCATCGGCACCACCGGGTGCTCGGCGGAAGACGATGCGAAGATCGCGGCCGCCGCGCGCCATGCGACAATCGTCAAATCCGGCAATATGAGCCTCGGCGTCAACCTTTTGGCAGTGCTGGTGGAGCAGGCGGCGCGCGCGCTCGACGGCGAAGATTTCGACATCGAGATCCTGGAGATGCATCACAAGCACAAGGTCGACGCGCCGTCCGGCACGGCGCTGCTGCTTGGCGAGGCAGCGGCGAAGGGCCGGGAGATCGCGCTCAAGGACAACAGCGTGCGGGTGCGCGACGGCCACACCGGCGTGCGCAAGCCCGGCACGATCGGCTTCGCCACACTGCGCGGCGGTTCGGTGGTCGGCGAGCATAGCGTGATCCTGGCCGGCACCGGCGAGCGCATCACGCTCTCGCACCAGGCCGAGGACCGGGCGATCTTTGCCCGCGGCGCGGTCAAGGCGGCGCTTTGGGCGCGCGCGAAGAAGCCCGGGCTCTATTCCATGCGGGACGTGCTCGGCCTGAGCTGAGGCGGCCTTTCCATATTGTCTTACGCAATTCCGGACGGAAAACCGCTACACACTTTTCCTGGAATTGCTCTAACGAAGGAGCAAACATGTCGGGAACTCTCGTGCTCGTGCGCCACGGCCAGAGCGAATGGAACCTGAAGAACCTGTTCACCGGCTGGCGCGATGTCGATCTGACCGAGCAGGGCAACACGGAGGCCCTCGCCGCAGGCGAGAAGCTCAAGGCGCGCGGGCTGAAATTCGACATCGCCTTCACCTCGGCGCTGAAGCGGGCGCAGGAGACCTGCCAGCACATTCTCGACGTGGTCGGCCAGAGCAACCTCGAGACCATCCGCGACCAGGCGCTCAACGAACGCGACTACGGCGACCTTTCCGGCCTCAACAAGGACGACGCGCGCAAGAAATGGGGCGAGGAGCAGGTGCATATCTGGCGCCGCTCCTACGACGTGGCGCCGCCCGGCGGCGAAAGCCTGAAGGATACCGGCGCGCGCGTATGGCCCTACTATCTGCACGACGTGCAGCCGCATGTGCTGCGCGGCGAGACGGTGCTGGTCGCGGCCCACGGCAATTCGCTGCGCGCGCTGATCATGGCGCTGGACGGCAAGAGCGGCGAGGAGATCGTCAAGCTCGAACTCGGCACTGGCGTGCCGGTGATCTACAAGCTCAACGCCGATTCGACCGTGGCGAAGAAGGAAGTGCTGGAGGGGTGAACCAGCGCAGCCATGCGGGTTTGAAAAAAGCGCGTTGACACGCTTCGTTCGCCCGCTTACATGAGCGCCCACCAGCCCAGATGGCGGAATTGGTAGACGCGCACGGTTCAGGTCCGTGTTCCGCAAGGAGTGGAGGTTCGAGTCCTCTTCTGGGCACCATCCTTCGCTCTTCGAGCTACGGATGGCAGGCCACCCGGAGTTTCAAGAGCGAAGGGATATCCTCCGAAGCCTTGGCGAAGGAGGACAGGCCATCCGGAGTTCCAAGAGCGAAGGGGTATCCTCCGAAGCCTTGGCGAAGGAGGACTGCACGGTATGAGCAGCTGATTTTCAGGCTTCGCCGGCTATCCGTTCGCTCGGCGGGCAGTGATGAGCCACGCGCGCGAGTCGAACAGCACGCCCTCGGTCGTCATGTGCGCCTCCAACATATCGCGCAGCCGCTGCGACACCTTCCCGGGCGGCTCAGCCGTACGCACAAGCGCTTCCTTCACCATTTGGAAGCTGCTGACAGCCTCAAACGCGGCATCGACATTCGGCCCGTAGAAGACCGGCTCATGCACCTCAGTGAAGTCGATGGATACAAATCCGGCCGCGCTGAGAAGATCTGCAGCGACGGCAGGATCCCCAAGTGAAAACGCCATGGGAACATCCTCGGACGGCATGCTTTGCGGGTTCAAGGCTTGCCGAATGGCTCCTGACCACCCGTTGCGCTCCTGGTTCTGCCAGACCATCCACACAAGGCGCGCGCCCGGCCGCATCGCCCGGCCGATATTGGCGAATGCCGCCGCCGGATCGGCAAAGAACATCACTCCGAATCGGCTGATGCAAAGATCGAAACTGGCGGCAGGGAACGGGTGAGATTGCGCGTCCCCCCGCTCAAAGGCCACGTTGCGCAGCCCGTCTTCGGCGCAACGCCGCCGCGCAACTTCGAGCATCTCACTGGACGTATCCACGCCGACAACTTTTCCGTCGACAGCGACGCGTGCGGCCTCGCGGGTCGTTTGTCCCGCGCCGCAGCCGATGTCCAGCACCCGGTCACGTATCGCGACAGCGGCAGCGGCCCCAAGGTGCCGATTGTGCCGTGCCAGTTCCGTGTCGTAGAAGTCAGCGCATTCCAATGCCATCATCCTGCTTTATCTTGGCTGCCGACGGACGTTGGTTGCTCTGCCGTTTCCACGACAGCCTTGTAAGCCTCTATCAGTCGTCGCGGAACTGACTTGCACTCTTGGCGAGGCATCCAACTGTAGCAAGAGCGAAGGGCGGAAAGGGCGAACCTCCTCTTCCGGCCAGGCGCCGAACAAACCGCTTCAAACCCGGCGACCGGGACGGTACGGTCACGGCATGGCCCCTTCCGTCAGCCCGACCATCGCCGCCCGCCGCGACCAGATGTTTCCCGTCCTGACCGACGCGGACATCGAGCGCATGCGCCGGTTCGGCGAGGCGCGCCCCTATGCTGCCGGCGAGCATATCGTCACCGCCGGCACGGTCTCACCCGGGCTGATCGTGATCCTGTCGGGCAAAGTCGACATCACGCAGGCCGGCGGGCTCGGCCCTCGCGCGGCGATCATCACTCACGGCCCGGGCAATTTCATCGGTGAGCTGGCGCAGCTTTCGAGCCGCCCGTCGCTGGTCAATGCGGAAGCGATCGAGCCGGTCGAGGCCATCGTCATCCCCTCGCAACGCCTGCGCGACCTGATGGTGCAGGAGGCGAACCTTGGCGAGCGCATCATGCGGGCGCTGATCCTGCGTCGTGTCGGTCTGCTCGAAAGCGGCATCAGCGGGCCGATCATCATCGGACCTCCCGGCAATGGCGATGTGCTGCGGCTGCAGGGGTTTCTCACCCGCAGCGGCCAGCCGCACCGGGCGCTCGATTCCGAAACCGATCCTTGCGCGAAGACGCTGATCGAGCGCTTTCATGTCGATCCGCACCATCTGCCGATCGTGCTCTGCCCGAACGGCAAGCTGCTGCACAATCCGGGCGAAAGCGATCTCGCCCGCTGCGTCGGCCTGCTGCGGCCGATCGATGCCGGTAAAATCTACGACGTGGCCATTGTCGGCGCCGGACCCGCGGGGCTTGCCGCAGCGGTCTATGCCGGCTCGGAAGGGCTGTCGACGATCGTGCTCGACTGCCGCGCCTTCGGCGGGCAGGCGGGCGCATCCTCGCGCATCGAGAACTATCTCGGCTTTCCGACCGGCATTACAGGCATGGCGCTGATGGCGCGCGCCTATAATCAGGCGCAGAAGTTCGGCGTCGAGATGGTGATCCCGGACGAAGCGAAGCTGCTCGGCGCAGACGGCGACGGCGCACGCTACAGGCTCGATGTCGGCGACGGCGAGGCCGTGCGTGCGCGCACGGTGGTGATCGCGAGCGGGGCGCGCTACCGCCGCCTCGATATCGCGAACCTCGCGCAATTCGAAGGCACGTCGGTGCACTATTGGGCCTCGCCCATCGAGGCGCGGCTTTGCCGGGACCAGGAAGTGGCGCTGGTCGGCGCCGGCAATTCGGCCGGCCAGGCGGCAGTCTATCTGGCCAGCCAGGTACGAAAGGTGACAATGCTCGTACGTCGCGACAGTCTCAACGAGACCATGTCGCGCTATCTCGTCGAGCGCGTCGAGGCGCAGCCGAACATCGAGGTGCTGACGGAGACCGAGATCGAGGCGCTGGAGGGACATGAGGGCAACCTTGACCAGCTGCGCTGGCGCAACCAGGCTACCGGCGTCAAGACGACGCGGCCCATCCGCCACCTCTTCCTGTTCATCGGCGCCGACCCGAATACCGACTGGCTGGCGCGCTGCAACGTGGCGCTCGACGCCAAGGGTTTTGTCCGAACCGGACCGGATGTGGCGCCCGGCCACGGCCTGATGGAAACGAGCCGCAGCGGCGTCTTCGCCATCGGCGACGTGCGCTGCGGCTCGACGAAGCGCGTCGCGGCCGCCGTCGGCGAAGGCGCCCAGGTGGTGGCAGCGCTGCATGCCTATCTTGCGCGGAACGGCGGCCGCGCCAGTCATCCCGAATTGGTCAGGAGATCGTGATGGACGAATGCAGGCATACCAGCGACATCGAGGACGTGACGCCGAGCGCGCTCGGCTGCGAGGAATGCCTGAAGAGCGGTTCCTGGTGGGTGCATCTCAGGCTCTGCCGCACCTGTGGCCATGTCGGTTGCTGCGACGACTCGCCCAACCGCCACGCGACCAAGCATTTTCATGCCACCCAGCATCCGATCATCGAAGGCTACGACCCACCGGAAGGCTGGGCATGGTGCTATGTCGATGAGGTTTTCATCGACCTTGGCGAGCGCACGACGCCGCAGAACGGTCCGATCCCGCGCTTTTATTGAGTTACTTCACCGAACTGGTGACAGTCCGGTCGATGGCGCCGGGATCGCGGTCGTTGCCGGCGAGCGCGCCTATGATCAAAAGACTGACAATGATCGGCACAAACAGGATCGCCACACGCGCCTGCACGTAGAAGATGGCGCGCCATTCATTGCGCTTTTCGGGGCTGTCGTTCATCGCGCTCACTCTGTCATGCCTCCCGAGGGCGGGACATAGTAGCGAAGCGTTAAACAACCCCTTCCGGAACCGTTAACCCGGCAATCTCGGAAACCGGCGATCAGCTGGTCGGCAAGCCGCCTTGGCAGTTCGCCCGATCCGATGTCCTATAAATAAGCGAATTCTAATTATATTGACGAAGGCAGTTCGACACCAATAGAAAGCGAACGGGGTTTCTTTGTGGGGTGTGGGGGATGCTTGGGGGGATGGTGCGCGCAATATTTGCGCGCGAAAGGCTGCGTTGTCGCGGCCTTATCCGAAACATTTTTGATCAACGCGAAGAAACGGCAGGGGCGTTTTCATGACCCCGGCCGGTGCTGTATCGGTTTCGGTGATCGTCAATACTTACAACTGGCCGGAGGCGCTAAGGCTCAGCCTCCAGTCGCTCGCCGGCCAGACCGAACGTTGCTTTGAGGTTATCGTTGCCGACGACGGTTCGCGCCCGGGCACGGCCGACGTGGTCAAGGCCTTTGCCGGCTCTTCATCGGTCCCCGTCAAGCATGTGTGGCATGAGGATGTCGGCTTTCGCCGCGCCGCAATCCTCAACAAGGCCATAGCCGAGGCGTGCGGCTCCTATCTGATCTTCATCGACGGCGATTGCATCCTGCAGCCGGATTTCGTTGCCCAACATTGCGCGCTGGCCAGGCTGAACCACCTCATCACCGGCAGCCGCATTCTGCTTGGTCGGAAATTCAGCAAGCAATTGCTGGCCGCAGGGACATGGGACTACCAAGTCTTCCGTCGGAACATCCTGCGCCACCGCCTGAAAGGCGACATTTCCAAGATCGTCGCGTTTTTCGTGCGGCTGCCCTGGCGGCCAATGTCGGATTATCGCTCCTTCGTCTTCCGGCGCATCAAGGGCTGCAATCTCGCCTGCTGGAAAAGCGACGCGGTTGCCGTCGGCGGCTTCGACGAGACCTTCACGGGCTGGGGCTCGGAGGACATCGACTTCGTTTTTCGCCTGCAGGACAGGGGCATCATCCGGCGCGCCGGCACGTGGGCGACGGAGGTGCTGCATATCTGGCACAAGCAGGCCGATCCGAGCCGCGCCGCGGTAAATCTGAAGATCGTGCGCGACAGGATAGAGGCGGCCCGCCTTCGCAAGAACGCCGCTTAAATGCCGAACTCGGCGAAAAGCTTCGCCAGCGGCGAACCGGGCGGGGGTGGACCGTGCTTCAGATCTCGCAGCATCTCGTTCCACAGATGCAATGTCAGCGTGTCCTCGCGCAGGACCGCGTCCAGCGAGAACGTCGGATCGTAGACAGAACGTGCCTTGCCGAAATGGAGCGGGTAAAAGACGTGCCGCGGCAGCGCCCGCTCGAACAATCCGTGCTTGCGCGCCAGCGCCGTCAGCGCGTTGGGGCCGAAGGTTCCCCAGGGAAGATCGGCCGGCCGCACCGGGAGGCCGAGGAGGCGCCTGAACCGGGCCTTGCGCGCCCGGTTCAAGCGCGTCCAGGGCGGGAAATAGTTATTGCGGAACAGGCCTGCCAACTCAACCGTCACCGGCAAGCCGGCATCGAGATAGAGAACGGCGCCATTGATAGTGGTCTCATCCTCGAGCCCGAACAGGCATGTCCCTTCAATAGTCACCGGCTTCAAGCAAACTATGTCGAGGTCGGACCAAAGCCCGCCAGAAACCAGCTGCAGCCGGTAGCGGAAATAGTCGGAAGCCAGAGCATACGAGCCGGTCTTGCTGTGACGAAGGCGCTTTATATCGGCAAAGGGAACGCAGCGTCCGCCGTCGACCAAATCGACTTCGCGCGGCACATTGGCGACCGGCTGGTAGGCGTGAAGGCGCACCGCGTGGCCATGAGCGAGCCAGGAGGCGATGGACAGCAACTCAATGCGACCGAGCCCATCGCCGATCCACAGCATGTTGACCGTTGGGGCTGCCAATATTGCCTGCCTTCTCGTCTTTCTCTATGCGACGCAGAAGCGCCTAGCACACTTGCAGAAAGACCGCTGTCTAGTAGATCTCGAAAGAAACTCAAAACCTTATGTCGCTGCTCAGCCGTAAATGCCGATCCTTCAACCGTCGTCACAGATTGCTTAGGCGCACCGCCGCCTCGCCCCTTACGCTTGTCTGGTGGGGAAGCTTCGAAGGCGGCGGCGGCGCGACTGTGGGCGATCTGCATGCGGTGGAGAATCTTTCCGCGGCGCTGCGCCAGGCCGGCCATGACCATGACGTTCTGAGCCATCCGGCCCTTGGCATTGCCGGCCACCGTCAGGTGAGGGACCTGTTCGACATGCGCTGCGAAATCGAAACGCTGGTGTTCGTCTGCGGCCCGATCGTTCAGACCGACGAATTGGTCGACCTGCTGGCCGTGCACCGGAAGGCGAGGAAGATCGCCGTTGGCGTCAGCGTCATTTCCCGGCACCGGGACATGGCGGCGCGCTTCGAGGCCGTATTGGCGCGCGACGGTCTGTCGAGACAATCCTTCGATCTCGCGATTTCGCATTCTCTGCCTTGCGCGGTACCACCACCCGGCAAGCGGCTGAAAGCCGGGCTATGCTTCCGTGGCGACCAGCGGGATTACGGCAATGGCATGAGCGAATGGGCCAGGGCTGAACGGCTCTTGTTGCAGCTCGCCGAAACCTTCGGTCTCGATACCGAGCCGATCGACACAGTGTTGAGGCCGGGGAACGAGGCAGCGAAGATCGAGCGCCAGTTCGAGATCGTCGATCTCGTCCTGACGACGCGGCTGCACGGTTCGCTTTACGGACTCTCGAAAGGTAAGCCGGTGATCGCCATCGACCAGATCAGGGGGACGGGCAAGGTGAAACCGATCCTCAACCGCATCGGCTGGCCGCTCGCCTACTCGATCGAGGAAGCCAATGAAGCTCTGCTCGCCGGCCAGATGCGCCGGATTCTGGCCGAATGGCTGGTCGAAGCGGTGACCACTTCGCAGGCGACGATCCTGGACCTATCTTCCAGGGCTCGCGCCGATGCCGTGGCGCTGATTGGTCGGCGAGGTCACGCCGAAGCACGAACGCCCGCCGACCGGGCTAGCCTGCCTGACACGTCGCTAGGGTCGGTCGGCTCCGTGGTCGACGGGGTGGTGAGAATAGAGCCCTAGCCCAGTGAATTAGGTCCGCCTCGCCGCTCTCCAATCGGGAAGCGTACGATCGTGCGTCCTTGCCCTCAGCTGGCCGGCAGCGCGAACAGCCTGCCGCCGGCAGGGGGGGGGGGGGGGGGAGCCGCAGGCAGTGCCAGGCCATGGCGTGGTTCGAGGAGGTGACAGGAATGCCGATCTTCCGTTCCAGCCCGGCCACCGCCTCGGCGACGCGCAGGCTGGTGCAGGAGATGAAGATCGCGTCCACGCCAGGCGCCGCCGCCATGCGCTCGGCCGCGGCCTCGATCG
>NZ_JHQR01000092.1 GCF_014843825.1 Mesorhizobium silamurunense | reverse complement strand
CGCGCGTTGGCCTTGCGGCGTGCGGGCAGCGCTACGTCGCTGCTCGAGCATGCCGCCGACACCGGCGCCGGTTTCGTGCTCGTCGTGCCGCCGATCGTGGTCGGCGCCGGCTGGTTCCTGGCTTTGCGCAACATCACGGATGTGTTCGCCATCGCACCCGTCATGGTCGTTGCCGTCAACGCGGTTATGGCGATGCCGTTCGCCATCCGCGCCGTTCGCCCGGCCTACGACGCGGCGAGCGAGCGCCATGAGCGGCTCTGCCTGGCGCTCGGCATTTCCGGCTGGAACCGGCTACGCCTGGTCGACTGGCCTTCGCTTCGGCGGCCTTTAGCCACCGGCTTTGCCTTCGCCATGGCGCTGTCGCTCGGCGACCTCGGCGTGATCGCGCTGTTCGGCAGCGATTCGGTGCAGACCTTGCCCTATCTCTTGCTCGCGCGCATGGGCAGCTACCGGACCGCCGACGCCGCGGGGCTTGCCTTGCTGCTCGGCCTCGTTTGCCTGATGCTGGTTATCGCCGCCGACTGGCTGGGGCGGGAAGCAAAGGCATGACAACGGCAAACAATGGCATAGCGGCGGAGAAGGCGCTGGCCGTGACGCTGGACGACGTTTCGTTCAGCTATAGCGAGGCATCGTTCGGCTTCGATGCCGAATTCGCCGCCGGCAGGATCACCGCTGTCATGGGGCCGAGCGGTTCAGGCAAGTCGACGCTGCTCAATCTGGTCGCCGGCTTCGAATCGCCCGGCGCCGGCAAGGTGCTGATCGGCGGAATCGATGTCGGCGACACTGCGCCTTCCGCGCGGCCGGTGTCGATGGTGTTCCAGGAAAACAATCTGTTTGCCCATCTTTCGGTCGAAGGCAATGTCGGGCTCGGCCGCTCGCCATCGCTCAAGCTCTCTGCCGCCGACCGCCATGCGGTGTCGGAGGCGCTGGCGCGCGTCGGCCTTGCCGGCAAGGAGAAGCGGCTGCCGCGCGAGCTTTCGGGCGGCGAGCGGCAGCGCGTCGCGCTGGCAAGGGTGCTCCTGCGCGACCGTCCGGTGCTGCTGCTCGACGAGCCTTTCGCCTCGCTCGGCCCTGCACTGCGCGACGACATGCTCGACCTTGTGGCCGGCATCCATGCCGAGCGGCAGATGACGGTGCTTTTCGTCACGCACCAGCCGGAGGACGCGCGCCGCATCGGCCAGGAGATAGTGTTTGTCGACGAGGGCAGGGTCGCGGCAACGGGGTCGGCCGCCGATTTCTTCGACGGCTCTGGACCGGACGCCTTCCGGCGCTATATCGGCGATCGAGGCGGCAGCGTTGCCGGATCACAACATATTGCCCGGAAGCGGACATAATTTACGGCCAAACCGGCTGCGGGTAATCCGGCGTTTGCTTGCCTTGTCCGGGGGAGTGTGGCTAGGTCCGGCCATGCTGGTCCGGAGTGGCCGTGATTTGCCGAAAGATTTCGAAAGGAAGCCGATCTGACGACCGGCATCGAGAGTGCGTGGACGAGGCCGCTGGCGCGATTTTTCGCGATGGCCGGCTTTGCCGTGGCGCTGGCGAGCTGCCAGATGTTCACACCGCCGGACGTGCAGGAGTCCGGTTTCCAGCCCTCGGATAAGCCGATCACGGTCGACAATGTCGTCGCCAACGCCAAGCTTGCCGAGATGGCGAAAGCGCAGCATCCGCGAATTCTCGCCACCTATGGCGGCGAATATTCCGATCCGAAGCTCGAGCGCATGGTGGCCAAGGTCGTCGGCAATTTGACGGTGGTGTCGGCCAACCCGACGCAGACCTATCGCATCACCATTCTCAATTCGCCCAACGTCAACGCCTTCGCGCTGCCGGGCGGCTATCTCTATGTCACGCGCGGGCTCTTGGCGCTGGCCAACGATTCCTCGGAGCTCGCGGCCGTCATCGCGCATGAGATGGGCCACGTCACCGCCAATCACGGCCTGCAGCGGCAGCAGCTCGAGGCCGAGGAGGGATTGGCGACCAAGGTCGTCTCCGATGTGCTCGGCGACAGCCCGACAGCCAAGGCCGCACTCATCCGCGGCAAGCTGAAGCTGGCGCAATTCTCGCGCAACCAGGAACTTCAGGCCGACGCCATCGGCATCAAGTCGATCGGCGAGGCTGGCTACGATCCCTACGCGGCCGGCCGCTTCCTGCAGTCGATGTCGGCTTATACCGATTTCCGCTCGGTCAGCGGCGCCACCGATGCCAGCCTCGACTTCCTGGCCACGCATCCCAACACGCCGCAGCGCATCGAGCTGGCGCAGCGCCTCGCCCGCAATTTCGGCCCGCCCGGTGTCGGCACGCGCGACCGCGACGCCTTCCTCGCTGGCATAGACGGCCTGCTCTACGGCGACACGCCGGAAGAAGGCTATGTGCGCGGGCAGACCTTCCTGCATCCGGGCCTTGGCGTGTCGTTCTCCGTGCCGGACGGCTTCGTCATCGACAATTCGGCGGCCGCCGTGACCGCGACCGGTCCGGGCGACATCGCCATCCGCTTCGACGGCGTGGCGATCAACAAGTCGGTCTCGCTGACCGACTACATCCGCAGCGGCTGGGTCGCCGGACTGGACGACTCGACTGTCCGCCAGGAAATGGTCAACGGCAACGAGGCGGCGATGGCGCATGCAACCGCGCAAGGGTGGCAGTTCGATATCGCGGTGATCCGCGCCGGCGGGCAGGTCTACCGGCTGCTGACCGCCGCACCTTCGGCCAGCACCGCGCTGGAGCCGGTCGCGCGCTCTGTCAGCGGTTCGTTCCGCACGTTGAGCGCAACCGAGAAGGCGGCGCTGAAGCCGCTGCATATCCGGGTGGTCACCGTGCAGCCCGGCCAGAACATGGGCACGCTTGCCGCCCAGATGGTCGGCGTCGACCGCAAGCTCGACCTCTTCCGCGTGCTGAATGCAATGTCGCCCGGCGCGACCGTGTCGGCCGGCGACAAGGTCAAGATCGTCACCGACAAATAGGGCCGGCGGCCGCGTTCGGGCAGCTTGCGCCGGGAAACGGCTCGACGCTGTCTATTCGGTCGGCCCCGCGCAGGCCATCGCTGCTGCTATCCGTCAGAACCCTGTGCTGACGCTGTCGAAACCGCTGGTGCTGCCGATATCAGAGGTGCCGGTGCTGCCGGTATCAGAGGTGCCGGTGCTGCCAGTATCAGAGGTGCCGGTGCTGCCGGTGTCGGAGCTGCCGCTGCTGCTGTCAGAGCTGCCGCTGTCAGAGCCGCCGCTATTGCCGCCGCGGGGTTCGGGATGATCGCCGCCACTGCCGCGCCAGAGCGCCGGTCCGGTATCTTTCTGTATTGGTTTGACCGGTGTCGAGGTGATCGGTGGCGTCGTTGGCGTGGGTATTTGGACCACCTTTATCTTCGTGATTATTTTCCGCACGACCTTGGGCTTGCACACCGCGACCACTAAGGCGCTGCGCGCGGGGAGACCGAGAATGCTCATCGAATACGCGTCTTGCCGCTCGATGCCGGCTCTGAGGAAAGCCAAGGCGCGGGCCGGGTCGGCGGGCACCCCATTGCGGCCCTCCTGGAAGATCACTGCCAGATCGTTCATGGCGTTGATCTGGCCCATCGCCGCTGCCTTGAGCAGCAGGTCCAAGCCCTTGCGTGTATCGCGCTCGACGCCGAGACCGTTGAACAAGGCGCGTCCCCAGGCGGCCATCGCGTAAGGGTCTCCCTTGTCGGACGCTTCCGAGTAGAAGCCGTTTGCTTTCGTGAAATCCACGGCCGTTCCAATTCCGGACGAAGCGACATAGCCGAGCTCGAAGACGGCCCGGACATGTCCCTTGTCGGCAGCATCCTGAATGGCCTTCCTGGCCTCGTCGACCTTGCCGGCTGCCAGCAGCGCCCGTCCGAGTGCGTAGTGGAAGCGGGCGACATCGGGATAGGCCTTCACTGCCGCCTCGCAGGCTTCCACTGCTCCGCCGCCGATCTCGTTCGGCAGCCTGCCGGGGGCGACGCCCTGCAGGTCGAGCGGCTCTCCCGCTGCCTGATCGCAAGGGTCGATGCTTGGCGACAGCTTCATCGTCGCCGGCTTGGACGCGTTGCCGGCGCGGATTTCGAAGCCGACCTCGACGGGAGCTGCCGAGCCGATCTGCGGTTCGTAACGCAAATGGTCGACTTCATCGGCCATCAGGCTTGAATCCGGAGACAAGGTCCGATCCGGCAGGGACAGCGTTCCGGTTGCCGGATAGTTCGCGAGCTTCAGGCTGACGGCGGGATCCTTGGTCGGGAAATCCAGCTTCAGCGGCACCGGCCCGACACCGACAGGGACGCTGACGTCACGGTTCTCGATTGCCTCGGCGACCCCGGTGATGCGGAGGCCGCGCTCCAATCTTTGTTGCTTCTGCTCGGCCTTGAGCGAGGCCATGATCTGCTGGCCCTCGGCATTCTCGCCGTTCTTGACCCGCAACAACAGGATGCCCTGGGATTCGCCGCCCCAGTCGTTATGGGTAATGTAGGCCAGCGTATCCACTTGCTCCGACGCGCCAACCACCTTGGGCGCGTCCATCTTCAGACGCGGCAAATCCTTGCCCTGTATCGGCCTGCCAATTGCGACCGGCTTGCCATCCAGCATCAGGCGTCCGAACGCCGGCGCCTTCTCGATGCTGACAGTCACCGCGGCGCCATCGACATCCAGCGGTTCCGGCAGGCCCAGCGCGACAGGCCCGACGCCCGACGGCACGACTTTCTCCAGCACCGGCGGCAGCGCTGGGCGGCTGGCGCGGCGCATCAGCACCACCTCGTCGATCAGCGAGGAATTCTCCCAGGGGACCTGCCTGCCTTTGGTGGCCGCGACCACGTCGCGACGTACGGCGGCCATCACCGTGCGGATCTCCTGGTTCGGCGCCAGCGCTCGGCGGGAAAAGGCGGACGAAAACGGGCTGAGGTCCCCCGTGCCGTCATAGGCGATCGCACCAGGCCCGGTGGCGAAGGCAATGAGCGTGTTTTGCGAGCTTTTCACCTCAGCGAGCCCTGTGCCGCTGGCAGCGATCAGCTGGTCCCTGAGCCAATAGTCCTTGCGCGGGAACGGATTGTTGCGACAGGCATCCAGGATGACGATCTGGATCTTCGATTTGGATCGCAGTTGCTCCAGTATGTCGTCGAGCTTGATCGCCTGGACTTCGATGTCCGCGGCTTCCTTGAGCGAGGCATCGACCGGGATCAGGAAATTCTCGCCGCCGATCTGCAAGCCGTGGCCGGAATAATAGACGACCGCCAAATCGGCGCCGTCCGCCGCGGCGAGATAGTTGCGGAACCGCTCCTCGAACTGAAGCTTGGTGACGTCCTTGGCGACGAACACCTGGAAACCGGCCAGACGGAACGTCTTCGAGACATCCTCGGCCTCCGTGTCCGGATTCCTGAGGGCCGGAATGTTTCGGTATTCGGAATTGCCGATCACAAAGGCAACCCTGCGATCGGCGTGAGCTTCGAACGCCGTGAAGCTCACGAGGATCAAGGCCGCAAGGAAGGCGCAACATCGCAGCATGGCAAATCCCCCATACACATGATCTGTTGATTCAACAAAGACCAGTTGCGGCACGCGGGTCTGTTAAAGAATTCACAATACGCACATATGGAAAAGAAGAAAACCTGCTGCGACGACGATATATTTTATTTGATAAAATATCTCACAGTAACAACTTGAAGTTGTTACTCAGGCTGCTTCCGCCAGGAATTCAGGGTTCTGTTTGACCAGTGCCGCCCGCAGCTTCTCCATGGCCCGCGCTTCGATCTGGCGGACGCGCTCCTTGGAGATGCCGAGCGCCTCGCCGAGCGATTCCAGGGTGGCGCCGTCGTCGCTCAGCCGGCGCTCCTCGATGATCCGGAGCTCGCGCGCATTGAGCGCGCCGAGCGCGCTCTTCAGCCAGACCGCGCGGCGCTCGATATCGATCGTTTCGCCGACGACCTCGTCGGGGAGCGGATCCTCCGAGACCAGGAAATCCATCCGCTCGGCGGCGCCGTTCTCGTCGGCGAGCGGGGTGTTGAGGGAGCTGTCGGGAGCCGAAAGGCGCGAATCCATCATCGCCACGTCGGCTTCCGGCACGCCGAGCGCGGCCGAGACCTCGCGATAGAGCGAGGCGTTGGAGATCGGCTCGGCGCCGTTGGCGAGCCGCGCGCGCAATCTTCTCAAATTGAAGAACAGCGCCTTCTGCGCCGAGCTCGTCCCGCCACGCACGATCGACCAGTTGCGCAGGATATAGTCCTGCATCGAAGCGCGGATCCACCAGGTGGCATAGGTCGAGAAACGCACTTCGCGGGCGGGCTCGAAGCGGGCCGCGGCTTCCAGCAGGCCGACATGGCCTTCCTGGATCAGGTCGCCGAGCGGCAGGCCGTAATGGCGGAATTTAGAAGCCATCGAAATCACTAGGCGCATATGGGCGACGGTGATCAGATGCAGCGCGTCCTGGTCGTTTTTTTCCCTCCAGCGTATGGCCAGGAGATGCTCCTCGTCGCGCTCGAGATAGGGAGCCTTCATTGCCGCCCGGACCAGTGTCCGCCCTGCCACATCCTCGATCATGCCGGCTCCTCTTGGAGGTCGTTGCGCCGATGGCGGTTGAAAAGACGCTGCCGCGCCCTACAACAGCCTGCAACGTGTCAGGCGCATGGATGGTTCCGTTGCGGCGGAGGCGCGCATGCAGTGCGCCACGCACGGTTTTGTTATCGACCCGGGGCGTTCGCCTGTTGTGATTTGCGTTGATATTGAGGACCAGATTTCTGGCTGAGCCAATTTTTGAAATCTGGTTCCTTATTTCGCGGACATCTATCTGTCAGTTTGCGGCTCTCACAATGCGCCGGGGCACCGGTCAAAACGGGATCACAGAAAAATGAAATGGCTCAAATCGCTCCTCGTCGCCGGAACGCTGCAGGTTCTGGCGGTTACAGCCGGTCACGCCGGCGCCAATCTCGACCAGATCAAGCAGGCAGGGGTCATCAAGGTCGGCACGGAGGGCACCTACGCACCCTTCACCTATCATGACGAATCCGGCGCGCTGGTCGGCTTCGACGTCGAGATCGCCAAAGCGATCGCCGAGAAGCTCGGCGTCAAGGCCCAGTTCCTCGAAGGCAAGTGGGACGGCCTGATCGCCGGTCTCGACGCCAACCGCTACGACGCCGTCATCAATGAGGTCGGCATCACCGACGCGCGCAAGGCCAAGTATGATTTCTCCGATCCCTACATCGCCTCCAAGGCGGTGCTGATTGTGCGCGGCGACGAAACCGAGATAAAGACCTTCGCCGATCTCAAGGGCAAGAAAGCGGCACAGTCGCTGACCTCGAATTTCGGCAAGCTCGCCGAGAAGAACGGCGCCGAGCTGGTCGGCACCGACGGCTTCGACCAGTCGATCCAGCTGCTGCTCACGGGCCGCGCCGACGCCACCATCAACGACAGCCTGTCCTTCCTGGACTTCAAGAAGCATAAGCCCGACGCCAATGTGAAGATCGCCGCTCAGGAAGAGAACGCCGATTATTCCGGCGTCATCGTGCGCAAGGGCGACCCGGAACTGGTGGCGGCGATCAACAAGGCGCTGGCCGACATCAAGGCCGACGGCACCTACAAGAAGATCGCCGACACCTATTTCGGCCAGGACGTCTCGCAGTAAGACACAGCTTCGTTCTTTTGATCCCGGCGGGTCGTCTTTGACGGCCCGCCGGTTTTTGCGTGATAGTCATCCAAATACCGGGCAGACGCTTTCGCATCCGGAAAAGAGAGGGCTTCGTGCCGCATTGGTTGCAATTGATGCTGGAATCATTGCCGACGCTGCTATGGGCGGCATTGATCTTCACCGTGCCGCTGACGCTGCTGTCCTTCGCCTTGGGGCTTATCGCCGGGCTGGCCACGGCGCTGATCAGGCTGTTCGGCCCGAAGCCGCTGGTCGCGCTCGCCCGGTTCTATGTCTGGATCTTTCGCGGCACGCCGCTCTTGGTGCAGCTGTTTTTGATCTTCTACGGCCTGCCGTCGGTCGGCGTCCTGCTCGATGCTTTTCCCGCCGCGCTGATCGGCTTCACGCTCAACATCGGCGCCTACACGTCGGAGATCATCCGCGCCGTCATCGGCTCGGTGCCGAAAGGGCAATGGGAGGCTTCCTACTCGATCGGCATGACCTGGAGCCAGGCGATGCGGCGCACGATCCTCCCACAAGCAGGCCGCGTCGCGGTGCCGCCGCTCTCCAATACCTTCATCTCGCTGGTCAAGGACACCTCGCTCGCGGCGGCAATAACGGTGCCCGAGATGTTCCAGGCGGCGCAACGCGTGGTCGCCACCACCTATGAGCCGCTGATCCTCTATGTCGAGGCGGCTGCGCTCTATCTGGCGATGAGCTCGGTGCTGTCGGCGCTGCAGGCGCGGCTGGAGGTGCGGCTCAACCGCTATGGCGGCTTCCTGGAGGCCAATGCATGATCGGCCTCACCAACATCGAGAAGCGCTTCGGCGACAATCTTGTCCTGAAAGGTGTCACCGTCAGCATCGACGAAGGCAGCGTCACGGCGCTGGTCGGGCCTTCGGGCGGGGGAAAAAGCACGCTTTTGCGCTGCATCAATCTCTTGGAGGTTCCGACCTCCGGCACCTTGCGCATCGGCGACGAGACGCTTGTGTTCCGGCCCGGCGGCAAGGTTCCGGCGGCGGATGTCCAGCGCGTGCGCCTGCAGACCGGCATGGTGTTCCAGAACTTCCAGCTCTTTCCGCATCGCACCGCGATTGAGAACGTCATGGAAGGGCTGGTGACGGTGCTGAAATGGCCGCAGGCGCGGGCGCGCGAGCGGGCGACGGCGCTGCTCGAAAAGGTCGGCATGGCGCACAAGGCCGATGCCTGGCCGGCGACGCTGTCCGGCGGCC
>NZ_JHQR01000089.1 GCF_014843825.1 Mesorhizobium silamurunense | reverse complement strand
CGACACCGCCAAGCGCGACGTCTGGCCGCGCATCGAGGACGCGGTCGCGCAATTGTGCGCGGACCTCTCCGGGCCTCTTCTCGGCCAGCTCGCCGCCATCACGAGGATCGGCTGGCCGCGACCCCGCTCCACCGGCGCGCGGAAAAAGCCAAGGCCGTCGCGCCCAAGGCCGTCGCGCCATGAAACACGTTCTCGACCGTCCCATCTGGAGCGCGCTTGCAACGCGCCATCAGGCCTTCGCGGAAGGCGACAATCTTGCCCGGCGGTACCGGCCGTCGATCGTTCCTTTCGCCGCCACCGCGGCGGACGATGCGGAAAGCCTGCGCGCGCTGGGCAAGCTTCTCCCATCGCTTGAAAGCTCGATCCTGGTTCAGACGGACAGGATCGTCCTGCCTGTGGAGCTTTCCGCGGTTTCGACAGCGTCCCTGGTGCAGATGGTCGCCGAGCAACCGGTGCAGACGGTGTCCGATGAGCGTGTGCAGCGACTGACACGGCACGATGCGGCCGAGATGCTCGCCCTGGCATCGCTCACCAAGCCAGGCCCGTTCACACTGGAAGCCTTAAGCCTCGGCGAGTTCTGGGGCGTGAAGATCGACGGCAGGCTCTCGGCGATGGCCGGCGAGCGCATGAAGCAGCCCGGCTACTCAGAACTCAGCGGCGTCTGCTCGCATCCGGACTTCCGCGGCGGCGGCCTTGCCAGGCTGCTGTCGCTCTTCGTGGCAAACCGGATCATGGCGCGCGGAGAGATTCCCTATCTCCACGCCTATGACAGCAACGCTGCCGCCATAACGCTCTACGAGTCCATCGGCTTCCGGTTGAGAAGCACCCTGAACATGGCCGTGATTCGACGTGCGGGGTGATTGTCGACATGAGAGGAAGGATCCCGGATCACCGGAACCCTTCCTTCTGGTCTGCAGAGACCCGGCCTATCAAACCGCGATCTTGCCGCCGCCCTGCTTGGTGATCGCGACGACGGCCGGCCGCACCGGCATGTCCGGCTTGAAGTCCGGCCAGCGGGTCGACGGGTCCTCGTAGTAGGACGGGCGTCCAAAACCTTCCCAGTCGTCGCCGCCGTCGGCCGGATGCTGGACGGCGACGAAAGCGGTCTGGTCGTCCGGCGAAAACAGCGGGCCGCACATTTCGGCGCCGATCGGCACGCGGAAGAACAGTTTTGAGGTCGCCCGCGCAGCACCCTCGGTGTCGACCGCCCAGAGGCCGTCGGTGCGGCCGGTGGCCTTCGGCCCCTGGCCGTCGGTGGCGACCCAGAGGCGACCGGCGGAATCGACGGCGCAATTGTCAGGCATGCCGAACCAGCCATTGGCGGTGGTCGCTGTCGAGAAGGTGGCGCCGACATCGGCCACCGAGGGGTCGCCGCATTTCAACAGCACTTCCCACTTGCCCTTGGTGGCGGCGAAGTCGCCGCCGTCCTCGACGATCTCGATGATGTGGCCGAAGGCGTTTTCCGCGCGCGGGTTTGCCGCGTCGACCTGGTCGGCCTTGCGCTTCGAATTGTTGGTCAGCATGACATAGACCTTGCCGTTGCCGGCATTGGGCTGGATGTCTTCCGGGCGATCCATCTTGGTGGCGCCGAGCAGGTCGGCGGCGCGGCGGGTCTCGATCAGCACGTCGGCCTGGCTGGCGAACCCGTTCTCCGCCGTCAGCGGGCCTTGGCCGAACACGATCGGCATCCATTCGACCGAGCCGTCCTCGGCGAACTTCGCCACATGCAGCGTGCCGTCGTCGAGCAGGTCCATGTTGGCCGCGAGGTCATTGGGATTAAACTTCCCAGCGGTGACGAATTTGTAGACATAGTCGAAGCGTTCGTCGTCGCCGAGATAGAAGACGACACGGCCGTCCTCGGCGACGATCGATTCGGCGCCCTCATGCTTGAAGCGGCCCATGGCGGTGCGCTTCCTCGGCACCGAATTCGGATCGTTGACGTCGACCTCGACGATCCAGCCGAAGCGGTTGGGCTCGTTCGGCTCCTTGGCAAGGTTGAAGCGGTCGTAATGGGCACCCCATTCATAGGCGCCTTCCGGAATGCCGAGGCGCTTGTAGTTGCCGGCTTCCTTGTGGCCTTCCGGCAATTCGCCCGAGAAATAGCCATGGATGTTCTCCTCGGCCATCACATAGGTGCCCCCAGGGGGTGACGCCGCCGGCGCAATTGTTGACGGTGCCGATGACCTTGGTGCCGGACGGATCGGCATTGGTCTTGACGCGATCATGGCCGGCGACCGGACCGGAAAGCGCCATTTCGGTGGTGGACATGATGCGGCGGTTGAGCTTGCCGTCGCGCACCACCTGCCATTTGCCGCCTTCCTTGCGGATCTCGACGATGGTGCCGCCATGCGCCGCCATCTCGACATCGACCTGCTCCCTGCTGAGCGGCGCCACCTCGGCGGCCTTCTTGCCGTCCTTGTCGACGGTCTTGACGATGCCCGGGAACATCAGATGCGGGTTGGTGTATTCGTGGTTGACGACCAGCAGACCATGCTCGGCCGAGCCGTCGATCGGGATATAGCCGACATAGTCGTTGTTGTAGCCGAACTGCCTGGCCTGAGCCTCGGCCGACTGCCTGGTCGGATCGAACCCCGGCGAATCGGCAAACAGCGGGTCGCCCCAGCGCAAGAGCACGTCGGCGTCGTAGCCCGGCGCGACATGGTGCTTGTCGTCGATGCCAGCCTCGAGCTCGTCGAATTTGAAGGCGGAGCCTTCGGTGGCGCGCGCGTCGTCTGCCGCGACGAGCGCAAGCGGGCTGACGGTGGCGGCAATGGCCGAGACGGCCAGCGAACCCTTCAGGAAACCGCGGCGAGAGAAGCGCGCGGCGATGATCTCGCCCATGGTGCGGTTGTCGGTGGGATTGACGGGCGGGCCGTCATTTTCCTCGAGCAGGCTGGTGCGGAAGCGGGTCTCGGGGGATTGGGTCATAAGCTGTCCTCTGGCTCTTGAGGTGGCTGGAACGTGTGACCTGTCGATCCCTATAGGCGGCCGATCACATTTTCGTGACATCGGCATGATTAAACAAGGTCGATTTGCCGACTGACGATTGTTCGCCTCCGGCCGCGCATGCACCGGTGCCAATTACGGGCACAACAACCCGGCGAGCGGATCCAAGAGCGGCCTCGACGCAAAGGCGCCAACCATGGCTGCGAGGCGTATTTTGCGACATCCGGCTTCGATCCCGTCGCAGCGTGCCTCGCCCGACGCGATCAGCTTGACGGCTTCGCGCGCTTCGGAAACAAGAACGGCGACGGGCGCGGCGACGGCCGCTTCAGGAGGGATGAAAACGTGAGTTTCTGGGGATTGGCGCAGCTTGGCGTTTCGACGGTGATCTTCCTGCTGGCGGCGATGGCGGCCAAACAATGGGGACTGGCGCCGAGCCTGGCCAAGATCCTTTTGACGCTCGCGCTCTATTCCGCCGGCAATCTGATCATGCTCCGGCTGATCCGCGAATTCGGCATGTCGGTGTCGTTCAGCCTGTCGGCGGTGATCCAACTGGTGTCGGTGAATGTCGTTGCACTGGTCTTCTTCGGCGAGCGATTGAATGCATTGCAGGCGACCGGCGTCGTGCTGGCGATCGCCGCCGTCGCGCTGATCACGCTCGGGCCCTATATGCAGCGGCTGTAGCTGGACCGAAGGGCATCGAACAAAGTGGGCATCGAACAAAGTGGGCATCGAATGAAATCGACCGCCAAGGCGCTGCTCAACAGAATAGAATTCCCGGTGCTTCTGGCCGGGCTGGCGATCGCCTGCGGGCTATGGGGCCTGCTGGAACTCATGGAGGTGGCGCGCGCCACGACCCCGCACGCCTTCGACACGGAAATCCTGCTCGCCTTCCGCCATGCCGGACAGCCGGACAGCCCGATCGGTCCACCCTGGCTTCAAGGCGCGATGCGCGACATCACCAGCTTGGGCAGCTCCACCGTGGTGGTGCTGATCACGACTGCGGCGATCGTCTATTTTCTGCTGATGCGCCGACCGGCGACGGCACTGTTCGTGTTCGTTTCGGTGGCGGGCGGGCAGGTGGTGTCCAGCCTGCTCAAGCACGAGGTCGACCGGCCCCGCCCCGATCTTGTCTCGCATCTCGTCAACGAGACGTCACTGTCCTTTCCGAGCGGCCACGCGATGCTGTCGGCGGTGACCTATCTCACGCTGGGCTCACTCGCCGCGCGCTTCCTGCCGAACCGCAGGACGAAGATCTTCGTGCTCGGCCTCGCCGTGCTCACCACGGTGCTGGTCGGAACCAGCCGCGTCTATCTCGGCGTGCATTGGCCGTCGGACGTGCTTGCTGGCTGGTGCGCCGGCTTCGCCTGGGCCACGTTATGCTGGCTCGCGGCGCGCCTGCTGCAGCGGCGCAAGGTGGTGGCTGACAGCGATTGATCCCGCGCCTATTTCTAAACTCTCGATGATGCTTGAGACATTGTAATATTTATATTATACATCGATACTGCACGTCCAGACATGGATTCCGGCCGATGATGACTGCCGCACAGATGCGCGCTGGGAGGGCATTGGCCGGCATCGACCAGAGAACGCTCGCCGAGCGCGCCGGGGTTTCGCTTCCGACCATACAACGCATGGAAGCGAGCGAAGGCGTCGTCCGGGGCGTTGTCGACTCGCTGATGAAGGTCATCCAGGCACTCGACGAGATCGGGGTGGAGCTGATCGGCGAGAACCAGGCCAGCGAGCGCGGCGGCAGGGGCGTGCGGCTGAAGTCCTCCGCGGCGCAGACCCAGCAGCGCTGAGCCGCAACCGACATCAAACCGTCGCAGCGTCCTCAAACTGCCGCTTCGATCGGCTCGGCAAGCTTCGGGTTTGCGCGCGCGGCGATCAGGCAGCCACAGACGATCAGGCATGCCCCTGTCAGCGTTGTCCAGGCCACCTCCTCGCCGAAGAAGAACCAACCAAGCGCGATTGCCCAGATAAAGGCCGAGTATTCCGTCGGGATGAGATATTGCGCCTCGGCGCGGGCGTAGGACCAACTCATCAGGAATTGACCGGCGAGCGAAAGCACCGCCACCCCGACCAGGGGAAGCCAGAGGTCGTTCGGCAGCGCAACGGCAAGCCACGGCGCGGCGAGACCAAGGATGATTGCGACGCAGAGGTTCTGGAACAGCATGATCTCGATTGGCTTGGCCAACAGTGCCTGTTGCCGGGAGAGGATCAGATTATAGGCATAGAACACCGTCGATACGAGCACCGCAGCCGTGCCAAGCAGGGCATCTTGCGAATGGCTTGCCGCCCCAAACTGGCCGGCCAATATGATCGCGACGCCCGCGATGCCGGCCAGCGACGCCCACACGACCTGCCGCCTTATACGTTCGCCCAACAACAGCGCGGCGAGGAACAGCGCAAACAGAGGCGCGACAAAGCTGAGCCCGATCGCCTCGGCGAGCGGCAACCTGGCGAGACCCCAGAAGAACGACACCAGGACGATGCCGACAACCGCAGCGCGCAGCGCATGCAGCCCCAGCACCGGAAGGGCCGGTTTCGAGCGCGGCCCGGTCGACCAAGCCGTGCCCGCGATCAAGGTCGCGACCATGCTGCGCCACAGCACCGTGTTGTACACGCCTACGGCGATGACCAGGGACTTCATCGCCGCGTCCATCCCGGACAGCAGAAAGATCGCCAGCGCGCATATGAACACCGGGATCGTCGGGGAAACGGCGCAGGTCAGGCTGGATGTCTTCGCGGCTTCGCTCATGCGGCGGACTGCTACCCGGCAGCGAGCGGCGGAACCAGATGGCAGCCCCGTCGATATAGCGGTCCAATCCCGATTGACGTCGTTCCCCCGACGGCTCTCAGTCGATCTTCAGCGCCGCGACCGCGCCTTCGTTCATCAGCGGGACATAGATGATCGAGCTGCCATCGGTGCCGATGTCGGCGCTGCCCGGCTTGAAGGAAGCGACAACCTCGGGCTTGCCGCCGGCACGGTAGCGGTAGAGCGTGCCAGTCATGTAGGCGGTGGCGTAGATATCGTCGCCAATAGCGACGACGCCGTCGAGGTCGGCGAATTCTTGAGCGCCGGGCAGCGGCGTGACCTTCTTACTGGCCAAATCGACCGCGAGCAGGCTGCCGGGCTCCGCCGTGCTGAAATCGGGCTTGATGCCCTTGCCCCAGGACGCGACGATCAGCCGGTCGCCATCGGCGAAGACGCCGTTGGGCGAGGCGAGCAGCGCATCCTTGACGAACAGCTCCGGCTTGTCGCCGTCGATGCGGTAGATCGTGTCGGCCAGCATGTCGCTGACATAGACCTTGCCCGAGGCATCGGAAGTCATGTCATTGAGAAAGACGGCGCCGGGCACGTCGATGGTCGAGACCAGCTTGCCGCTGGCGAGATCGACGACGCGGATCTTGGTGATGTCGGCGGCGTAGAGCCTGCCGCTGGCGATCGCCATGCCCTTGGGCGCATCCATGCCGTCTACCCAGTGGCGGGTGATGACCTTGCCGTCCAGTGACAGCAGCGACAGATAACCGTTGCCGTCGGCATCGCCGGGATTGCCGACGATGTTGGAGACGACGATGCGCTTGTTGGCGGCGTCGACAAGCGCCGATTCCGGCTGCTCGAAACCGGATGCGCGCCAGATCTCGCCGGCCTGGGCGGCGGGAGTCGTCGCGATGCTGATGATGGCGAGAAAGGTCGAGGCGATGAGGGTTTTCATGGTGCTCTCCTGTGATGACGGCGGAGAGCTAGGTTTTTCGATACTTTTCCGGAAGGCGCTTCGGGACTAGTATCGAAGATCGATACGAATTCACGCAAACGAGGTGCATTCCATGAACGGTCCGATCTTCGAGGCGCTGAAACGGACGCTGAAGGCCAAGGGCCTGACCTACCGGGCGCTGGCCGAGCGCATGGGCGTTTCCGAGCCGACGGTGAAGCGTATCTTCCATGAGCGCAACTGCAAGCTCGACCGGCTGATGGAGATCTGCGCCGCGGCGGAAGTGGAACTGGAGAATGTGCTGGGCTCGATGAGCCGGGGGCCGGGACCGGCCAACCACGTCGCGCCGGAGATCGAGCGCAAGCTCGCCGCACGGCCGGCGCTGCTCTTCGTCTTCATCATGCTCTCCGAAAAATTCACGCCCGAGGGCATCATGCGCTCGCAGGGCCTCAGCGAAGCCTCGATGTTCCTCTACCTGCGCGATCTGGAAGAGCTTGGCCTGGTGGCGCTCGGGCGCGGCCTGTCGGCAAGGCTCCTTGTCGAGACGCCGATCCAGTGGGATTTCGAGGGCCCGCTGAAGCCGCATTTCGAGACGACCAACAAGAACTTCATCGGCTGGGCGATCGGCCATATGGACGGCCAAGCGACATTCGTCAGCTTCTCGCGGCGCATGCGGCCGGAAACGGCGGAGATGGTGCGGCGGGAGGCGGAGGACCTTGCCGAGCGGGCAAGGCTGCTTGCCCACCATGACCAGCACACCACGCCGGAAGATCAGCTCATCGGCTACAAATGGACCTTTGCCTTCGGCGCGACGCCGTTTCCGGCGATCATGCCGATTGGGCCGCACCCGCGAGATGCCGGCGCGCGCGCCGAGACCTCGAAGCGACCGCTGCCGGCGTGACCTGCCGACCGGGCCCTCGTCTCAGGCAGAGCTACTCGGCGGCCTTTTCTTCCGAATCGGCCGCGGTGTCCTCCCACGCGACCGCCCGATAGTCGAAGCCATATTCCAGCGTCGGCTTGACGATACGGAAATAGGGCGACAGATCGAAGTCGCGTGGCGTGTAGAGCGAGTGATGGCGGATGTGCAGGATCTCGCGGCGCATATAGCTCGACTGCGCCGAGGCGCGGCCGGGCGCTCGGGTGATCTCGGGCAGGATCGGATAGCGGACCTGGCCATAAGCTTCGGCGATCAGCGTCGAGCAGATGGCCCGTGTCGGATCGCCGGAGCCGAATGCCAGCAGGCGGCGGCGCCAGCGCACCGGCACCGGCGGCGCCGGCAGGAAAAAGCGCAGCATGTCGAAAATGTTCTTGAGATCGTATCTGAGGCCGAGCTTGCCGATCATGAAGGCAACGACCTTGTCGCGATCCTCGGGCGTCAGCCCACTCGCGCGGCAGATGCGGGTATTGTAGGTGCGGTAGCGCGACAGCGGCACGGCAACGCAGCCTTCGCCGAGCGTCACCTCGATCAGGCGCGGCCGCTCCGAACCGTCCTCGGGCTGCGGCAAGGCATCGCCGACATAGAAGGCCGCATGCGACCAGGTCGACTGGGTGAGATACTTGATCACCGCCGAGATCTTCTGGTTGCCTTCGATGAGCAGGACGTCACCAGGCTGCAGCGTGCGGCGCAGCGTGTCGGCATCGGACGGCGTATAGGGCTCATAGCCCGAAGATTCATCCTGCAGCCGGCCGGCGAGCCAGCGGCCAAGTCGATCCAGAAGGGTGTCGGCCGGCGCAGTCATGCCAGACGCCGATTAGCACAGGCCGGCCACTTAGACCATGATCAGGCCGCCTTGGCTTCCTCGTGGGGAACGGCGAGATCGTCACGCGCCTTGCGCGCCAGCCTTTTGGCCGAGCGCTTGGGGCTGTCGCCGAACAGTTCGGTAGCATCGGCAAGGCAGGCCTTGCTGAGGCTTTTTTCCGAACGCTTCAGGAGCTTGCGCAGAAGCTTGGTGTCTTCGGGCGGGCCGAGCGGCTCGCCGTCGGCGGCGAGCAGCGCGCGCATGACGAAGACGTCATGCAGCTCGCCCAGCAGCTCGCCGAGCTTGTCGACCGCCTTGCGGCGCGCCTTGATCGGCGTCGGCCACAGGCGGCCGAGCAGCGACAGATGCATCGAGTGCGTCT
>NZ_JHQR01000099.1 GCF_014843825.1 Mesorhizobium silamurunense | reverse complement strand
CGCCATTGCCGGCCGGCGCGCCGTTGGGCCGCGGCGCGCCATTCGGCACAGGTGCGGCGCCTTCCAGCGATTTCAACGCCTCGTCCAGCGTCGGTAGGTCGGCGGCATGCGCCAGCCGGATCAGCACCATCTCGCCGGCGCTGACCGGGCGGTTCGAGGACTGCACCTCCGGAATGCCTTTGAGCAGCATCTGCCAGGTCCGCGACAGCACGCGCACCGAGAGCGCGCTCGCGAATTCGGCGCCGCGCCTTCGTTCGTCCTCGGAGAGCGAAGCGTCATCGGCGGCGGTCGGCACGAAACGCAGCCGGGTGACGAGGTGGTTGAATTCCGCCAGATCGGTCAGCACCGCGGCCGGATCGGCGCCTGTATCGTATTGCGCGCGGAATTCGGCCAAAGCCGCCGCCACATCGCCCTTCATGACATGCTCGAACAGGTCGATGATGCGGGCGCGGTCGGCGAGCCCCAGCATGGCGCGCACGGCCTCGGCGCTGACCGCGCCGCTGCCATGGGCGATCGCCTGATCGAGGATGGAGAGCGAATCGCGCGCCGAGCCTTCGGCGGCGCGGGCGATCATCGCCAGGGCCTCGTCGTCGACGGAAATGCCTTCCTTGGCGGCGATCGAGGAAAGATGCGCGACGAGAGCGCCGGCATCGATGCGCCTCAGATCGAAGCGCTGGCAGCGCGACAGAACCGTGATCGGCACCTTGCGGATCTCGGTGGTGGCGAAGATGAATTTGACGTGCGGCGGCGGCTCTTCCAGCGTCTTCAACAGGCCGTTGAAGGCCTGGGTGGAGAGCATGTGCACTTCGTCGATGATGTAGACCTTGTAGCGGGCCGAGACCGGCGCGTAACGAACGCGGTCGATGATGTCCCTGATGTCGTCGATGCCGGTGTGGGAGGCGGCGTCCATCTCGATGACATCGACATGGCGGCCTTCCATGATCGCCTGGCAGTGCTCGCCGGGGATAGAAAGATCGACCGAGGGCTGGTCGACGGTCGCCGTCTTGTAGTTGAGCGCCCGTGCCAGGATGCGCGCGGTCGTCGTCTTGCCGACACCGCGCACGCCGGTCAGCATCCAGGCCTGGGCGATACGGCCGGTGGCGAAGGCGTTGGTCAGCGTGCGGACCATCGGCTCCTGGCCGATCAGCTCGGAGAAATTCGAGGGGCGATATTTGCGCGCCAGCACGCGATAGGCGCCGGCCTTTCCTGTTACCAGGCTTTCCGTCCCCAAATTTCCGGCTTCGCTCATTCGCCGTCAAAAGCTCCAACGGCCGCGACGGAGGGCGGCCGATTCCTGCGCATAATCTCGCCCGCACGGCTCGGCGCCGTCAATGTCGCGGGAGAAAGGCGAAGAGGCGGGAGGCTGGAACAATGACCCGTTCCGGGCTCGTTAGGGCTGCTTCCTTCCGGACCTGACCCGGTTGGCGAGTGGATCGTCCACCACCAACCTCCCGCGCTCCATATCGGCAATTCAGCGGCGAAATGCAAGGGCAGAGGTGAATGACCGGGCAGGCCATGCAGCAGAGAGGACCTTCAAATCCGCAGCAGCAGCCAATGATTCGCTTGCAGCCATCTTGCCGCCGCTCTAGCGTTCCCCGGTTTGAAAATAATACAAAAGCGAAGGAAACGCCCATGCTGCCTGGCCTCAAGGCCGGTTTCACGCTGGACGCCCGATTGGAGGCGGACAGTGAGCAGCTCATGTGGCTCGGCCTTTGCGAGCTCAGGCTGATGAACGACCGCCGCTGGCCGTGGTTGGTCCTGGTGCCGCAGCGGCCGGGCGTGGAGGAGATCCACGAGCTGACGCCGCTCGACCAGACAATGCTGACCTTCGAAACCAATATGGTGGCGCAGGCGCTGAAGAGGGTGACCGGCTGTACCAAGATCAACACCGGCGCGCTCGGCAACATCGTGCGCCAATTGCATGTCCACGTCGTCGCGCGCAGCGAAGGCGACCCCGGCTGGCCCGGACCGGTCTGGGGGCACGGCATGCGCGAGCCCTACCAGCGCTCCGACATCCGCCGGTTTGCCGAAACGATCAAGGCAGCGCTATAAGCTGACCAGTGTCCACTTCCGAGCCTGCGCTACTCTTGAGTTTCCCATGAGCTTTCGCCTGTTTGACGCGCCGTTGCGCGAGCCGAGCCAGTTCGTCGGCTTCGCCGGCAACCAGATCGACCGGCAATCGGAAAACCGCGCCGACGACGCGGTCGAGAAGGCGCTTGCCAATCAGACGGCGCGGCTGATGCTGATGCATGGCGGCAGGCTTTATCTGAAGCTCAACGACGGCAGCTTCGACCCATGGTTCGCGGCGGCGGAAAGCCAGGCCTTCGACGTTTCGCTCGACCGCGGCGTCCTGCTCGGCTTTTCAGACAGTGGGCCGGTGCTTGCCGTGCCTGCCGGCGTCGAACCGGAAAAGCTCCCCGAGACAGTCAAGGCGATCGACTATCGCTCGGTCTACATGCAAGGGCTGATCGACGAGGCGGCGGCCGGCGCTCTGGCGCAAGGGGCGGCGCTGCTTGCCTGGCACGCCAGCCACGGCTTCTGCTCGAAATGCGGCAACCGCTCGGAAATGCGCGCCGGCGGCTATAGGCGGCATTGCCCGGCCTGCGGCACCGATCATTTCCCGCGCACCGATCCGGTGGCGATCATGCTGACGGTGACGCGCGAGAAATGCCTGCTCGGCCGCGGCCGGCATTTCGCGCCCGGCATGTATTCGGCCCTTGCCGGTTTCATCGAGCCCGGCGAGACGATCGAGGCGGCGGTGCGCCGCGAGACGCTGGAAGAGGCCGGCATAAGGCTCGGCCGAGTCGTCTACCACGCCAGCCAGCCCTGGCCGTTCCCCTATTCGCTGATGATCGGCTGCTTCGGCGAGCCGCTCAACGAGGATATCCAGGCCGACCTCAACGAGTTGGAAGACTGCCGCTGGTTCCCACGCGACGAGGTGCGCTCGATGCTGGACAGGCAGCATGCCGGTGGCTTGATCACGCCGCCGAAAGGCGCGATCGCCCACCATCTCATCCGCGCCTGGGTCGACAGCGAATAGGAGCAGGGAGCAAAATGATCCGTCATACCGTCGTGTTCACGCTGAAACATCCGCCGCATTCGCTGGAGGCGAAACGGTTCCTCCATGATGCGAAGAAAATCCTCACCGGGATCAATGGTGTGACGCATTTCGAGCAGCTGCGCCAGGTCAGCCCCAAGAACGACTATCAGTTCGGCTTCTCGATGGAGTTCGCCGACCAGGCCGCCTACACAAGGTACAACGAGCACCCCGACCACGTCGCGTTTGTGCGCGACCGCTGGGTGCCGGAGGTCGAAGCGTTCATGGAGATCGATTACGTGCCGCTGGGATTTTAGAGCGCCACGGGTCTAATCCGCCACCTTCCACTGCTCGCGCGACGCGCTCGCCGGATAGACGCCGAGGATGCGCATCTCGCGCGAGAAGAAGCGCAGTTCGTCGAGCGCGAGCTTCACCAGAGGATCGTCGGGGTGGCCCTCGATATCGGCATAGAACAGCGTCGCGGTGAAGGCGCCGAGCTGGTAGCTCTCGAGCTTGGTCATGTTGATGCCGTTGGTGGCGAAGCCGCCCATGGCCTTGTAAAGCGCCGCCGGCACGTTGCGGACGCGGAAGATGAAGGTGGTCATCATCTTGGCGTCCGGCGACGGCCGCTCGGCCCACTGCTTGTTCTTGGTCAACACGACAAAGCGGGTGACGTTGGAGTCGGTGTCCTCGACATTCTTCTCGATGATATCGAGCCCGTAGAGTTCCGCGGCGAGCGCCGGGGCAAGCGCCGCCATGGTGCGGTCCTTGACCTCGGAGACCATCTTCGCCGAACCCGCCGTATCGCCGGCGACCACCGGCTTCCAGCCATTCTTGCGGATGTATTTGCGGCACTGGCCGAGCGCGTGGATATGGCTGTGCACGGTCTTGATCTCTTCGCGCCTGACGCCGGGCAGCACCATCAGTTGGAAGTGGATCGGCAGGAAATACTCGCCAACGATGTGCAGGCGCGATTCCGGTAAGAGATGATGGATATCGGCGACGCGCCCGGCGATCGTGTTCTCGATCGGGATCATGGCGAGCTCGGCCTTGCCGGTCTCGACCGCGTTGAAGGCGTCCTCGAAGGTCGGGCAAGGCAACGGCTCCATCGATGGGAACATGTTGCGGCAGGCGGTGTCGGAATTGGCGCCCGGCTCGCCCTGGAAGGATATTCTGTTGGTCTTTTCAGGCATGCGCCGATGTCTCGCTTACGGATGTCTCAGTTTGAAAGGATTTGCCTGGCGCGCTCGAGGTCGTCCGGCGTGTCGACGCCAAGCGGCAGCGACCGCACGATCTCGGCGTCGATGCGCATGCCCGCTTCCAATGCCCGCAATTGCTCCAGCCGCTCACGGCGCTCCAAGGGCGACGGCTTCAGCGCGACGAAGCGTTCGAGCGCGGCGCGACGATAGGCATAGAGGCCGATGTGGTGATAGAGCGGGCCCTCGCCCCACGGCGCCGTGGCGCGGGTGAAATAGAGCGCCTTCAGCCTTGTCGCGGAGAGCGGCGAGCCGACGATCTTGACGACGTTCGGATTGGTCCTTTCCTCGTCGCGCACGATCTCGACGCCGAGCGTGGCGATGTCGACCGACGGGTCGGCGAAGGGCCGCAGCGATGCGCCGATGATCTCAGGGTCGATGGTCGGCAGATCACCCTGGACGTTGACGATGGTTTCGACCTTCTTCTCCGGGTCAAGCGCTGTGAGGGCCTCGAAGATGCGGTCGGAGCCCGATTCGTGGTCCGCGCGCGTCATCACCGCCTCGAAACCATGCTCGCGAACTGCCGTGGCAACCGCTTCGGTGTCGGTCGCCACCACCACGCGGCCGAGCCCCGCCTCGGCGCCGCGGCGGGCGACATGGACGATCATCGGCGCGCCGGCGATGTCGGCCAGCGGCTTGCCCGGCAGGCGGGTCGAAGCCATGCGGGCTGGGATCAGGATCAATGTCGACATGGGACTTTCGGGGCGGCCGGGAAAGCGGATGGAAAAGTGGCAAAACGTCTCACTGGAAGCGCCCTTATAGGTGTTGCAACGCCGAAGCAAAAGACCTAGTTTCCGCCCGATTTGACTGGCCCTCCCGGGCCTTTCGCGATACCGACGGACGGAGTGGACGGGACGGTCCGCCGGAAAAGGGAGCAAGGGGCGTATGGATTCCAACGAAGTCAACAAGCTGCTCGCCGGATTCCTCGGAACCGTCTTCGTCGTCTTTTCCGTGGGCATCGTCTCGGACGCGCTGTTCGCTTCGCCTGCGCCCGAAAAGCCCGGCTTCGCCATCGAGGCTCAGGAGCCGACCGAGGGCGGTGGCGCAGCTTCCCCAGCCGCAGAAGCCAAGCCGATCGCCGATCTGCTCGCAACCGCCAATGCCGAGGCGGGCGCCGCCATCTTCAAGAAGTGCCAGGCATGCCACTCCGGCGAGAAGGGCGGCCCGAACAAGGTCGGTCCGGATCTGTGGGACATCGTCGACCGCCCTGTCGCCGAGCACGAGGGCTTTGCGTATTCGGCCGGCATGAAGGATTTTTCCAAGGGCGGCCAGGAGAAGTGGACTTACGACAACCTGAACCACTTCATCACCTCGCCGAAGAAGTTCGTGAAGGGCACGGCAATGGGCTTCGCCGGCCTGCCGAAGGACGAGGACCGCGCCAACGTGATCGCCTATCTGCGCACGCTGTCGGACAATCCGAAGCCGCTGCCGCAGCCGGGTGCCTCGGCCGAAGCCAAGCCCGCGGAAGGTGCCAAGCCCGCGGAAGGTGCCGCACCCGCCAAGCCTGCCGAAGGAGCCGCGCCGGCCAAACCGGCTGCGCCCGCGCAATAAACAATTTGTCATGAAGGCACCTTGGAAAAGCCGGGTTCGTCCCGGCTTTTCTGTTAGGAAAGCCGCATATTGGGCGACAAAGACTGCCACTTGCGGTTTTCACTGGCGTCAAATGATCTAGATTGCCGGTGGGTACTGCTCGCGACGAGGAGAACGCATGACGGTCGGCCGCTCCCGGACACTTTTCCCATCGACGACACTTTTCGCATCGATGCTGGCGTTCGCCTTCGTCGTCAGTCTGCAGGCCGGCTTCGCCGACGAATGGCACACCACCTCCTCGCTGATCGGCCCTTCCAAATACGGCGAGAATTTCCAGCGCTACGATTACGTCAATCCGGATGCGCCGAAGGGCGGAAGCTACAACTCCGTGGTCGTCGGCACTTTCGACAGCTTCAACCCATACATCGTGCAGGGATCGCCGGCCGCCGGCTTCGCACAGTTCGGCGGCGGGCTGCTCTACGACACGCTGATGGACCAGGCGACCGACGAAGGCAGCGTCAGCCACCCGCTGATCGCCGAGGCCTACAAATACCCTGCCGACTATTCCTCGGCGACCTACCGGCTCAACCCTCAAGCCAAATGGCATGACGGCCAGCCGATCACCGTCGACGACGTGGTCTGGTCGTTCCATGTGCTGAAGGCCAACAGCCCGATGTACAACCGTTATTTCGAGAACGTGGCCGAAGCGGTCGCCCTCTCGGACCGCGAGGTCGAGTTCCATTTCAACCAGAAGGGCAATCGGGAACTGCCGAAGATCCTCGGCGATCTCGTCGTGCTGCCGAAGCACTGGTGGGAAGGCACCGACGCCAGCGGCAAGAAGCGCGACATCACCAAGCCGACGCTGGAGCCGCCGCTGGGCTCCGCCGCCTACAAGATCGCCAGCTTCAAGCCGGGCTCGGAGATCGTCTGGCAGCGCGTGCCGGACTATTGGGCCGCCAAGCTGCCGGTGAAGATCGGCCGCGAGAATTTCGACACCCAGCGCTTCACCTACATCCTGGACGACAATGCCGCCTGGCAGGCCTTCACCAAGGGCGGGCTCGACGACATCAAGCCGGAAAACAGTTCGCGGCGCTGGGCGACGGCCTACAACTTCCCGGCGGTGAGCGCCGGCGACGTGGTCAAAAAGGAATTCAAGACAACCTCGCCCGAACCGATGCAGGCTTTCGTGCTCAATGAGCGGCGGCCGCTGTTCCAGGATCGGCTGGTGCGCGCCGCGCTGGCCTATCCGTTCGACTTCGAAACGATGAACCGGACGCTGTTCTACAATTCGAACACGCGCACCCACAGCTATTTCGAGGGCACGGAACTGGCGTCGAGCGGGCTGCCGCAAGGCAAGGAGCTCGAAATCCTGGAGAAGTATCGCGACAAGCTGCCGCCGGAGCTGTTCACGCAGGAATTCAAACTGCCGGTCTACGATTCACCGCAGGCCGAACGAAAATATCTGAAGCAGGCTGTCGACCTCTTTGCCAAGGCAGGCTGGGTGATCAAGGGCGGCAAGATGGTGAATGCCAAGACCGGCGCGCCATTCAAGTTCGAGATACTCGGCTCGAACGACACCGACCAGGTCATCGCCAGTCCGTGGATCGCCAACCTGCGCAAGATCGGCGTCGACGCGACGCTGCGGATCATCGACCAGACGCAGTACATCAACCGCGTCAACAATTTCGATTACGACGTCATCACCAGCATCCTCCAGCAATCGGAATCGCCCGGGAACGAGCAGCGCGACTTCTGGAGTTCGAAGGCGGCGGACACGCCGGGATCGCGCAACTATTCCGGCATCAAGAACCCGGTGGTCGACGCGCTGGTCGACCGCATCATCTTCGCCACCGACCGCGACGATCTCGTCGCCGCCACCCATGCGCTCGATCGCGTGCTGTTGTGGAACTACTATACCGTGCCGCAATACTACCGCGCGGTGGTTTGGCTTGCCTACTGGAACAAGTTCGGCATGCCGGAAAAGCAGCCCAGCTACCGTGGCGCCGATATCGATTCCTGGTGGATCGACCCTGAGAAGGAAAAGGCGCTGGCCACCAAATACAGGGGCAACTGATGAGGCGGCAGACATTGCTTCCTCGTCGCGACTTCCTGGCGCTCGGCGCTGCAACGGCGGCCACGGCACTGCTCCCCGGCCGCGCCTTTGCCGACATTCCGACGGGCGTGAAGGTGCATGGCCTGTCCGCCTTCGGCGATTTGAAATACAAGCCCGATTTCACGCATTTCGACTATGTCAATGTCGATGCGCCGCAAGGCGGCACCTTCAATTTCTCGCCGCCCAATTGGGGCCAGAACCAGAGCCCTTTGACCTTCAACACGTTGAACTCCTTCGTGCCCAAGGGCGATGCACCGCAGCGCATGGAAATGTGCTTCGATTCGCTGATGGTGCGGGCGCTCGACGAGCCTGACGCCGTCTACGGGCTGATCGCCGACGGCGTCACGATTTCCGACGACCGCAATGGCTTCACCTTCTCGCTGCGCCCGCAGGCGCGCTTCCATGACGGCACGCCGCTCACCGCCGACGATGTCGCCTTCACCTTCAAGCTGCTGAAGGACAAGGGGCATCCGGACTACGCATTGTCGCTGACCCATCTGGACGACGCGGCGGCGGTGGACGCCCACACCGTCGAACTCAAATTCTCGGGCAAGCAGTCGGCCCGCACCATCCTCAACGTCGTCGGGTTTCCGATCCTGTCCAAGGCCTTCTTTTCGGCCAATCCCTTCGATTCTTCGCAGCTCAATCCGCCGCTCGGATCGGGCGCCTACAAGGTCGGGCGCTGGTCGGCGGGAACGTTCATCGAATATGAGCGCGTGGCCGACTATTGGGGCAACGACCTGCCGGTCAATCGCGGGCAGAACAATTTCCAGCGCATCCGCATCGAATTCTACCAGGACCGCACCGCAGGCTTCGAGGCCTTCAAGAAGGGCGAGATCCTCTATCGCGAGGAGTTCACCTCGCGCGTCTGGGCGACGGCCTACGACTTCCCGGCCTTCACCGCCGGCAAGGTGGTCAAGCATGAATTCCCGGCCGAAACGGTGCCATCGATGCAGGCCACGGCCGTCAACCACAGGCGGGAGCAGTTCCAGGACCCGCGCGTGCGGCAGGCGATCGCGCTCTGCTTCGACTTCGAATGGACGCGGCGCAACTTCTTCTACGGCTCGTACGAACGCTCGCAATCCTGCTTCGAGAAATCCGACTTTCGCGCCGCAGGCACACCATCGCCGGAAGAGCTCGCGCTGCTGGAGCCGTTGCGTGACAAGCTGCCGCCGGAGGCCTTCGGCGAGGCGGTGACGCAGCCGGCCTCGGACGGTTCCGGGCGCGACCGGAAGCTGCTCGGCAAGGCGGCGAAGCTGCTTGCCGAGGCCGGTTGGAAACGCTCCGGCGATTTCGTCGTCAACGACAAGGGTGCTCGGCTGCCTGCCGAGTTCCTGGTCGAAGACGAGACCTTCGTGCAGGTCTATTCGCCCTGGGTCGCCAACATGAAGGCGATCGGCATCGATGCCTCCATCCGGCTGGTCGATTCCGCTCAATACCAGCTCAGGCAATCGACCTTCGATTTCGACCTGATCTCGGCCGCTTTTTCCTTCAGCGCCACGCCGACCCGCGACGACCTCGAGATCTTCTTCCATTCGCGAAGCGCGTCCGTCTCGGGCTCGCGCAACCTGCCGGGCATAGCGGACCCGGCCATCGACGCGCTGATCGATGCCGTCGGCGCGGCCAAGGACCGCGAAAGCCTTACCGTCGCGATGCGGGCGCTCGATCGAGCCTTGCGCGCGCGGCGCGATTGGATTCCAAGTTGGTATCTGGCGAATCACCGAAGCGCCTATTGGGACATGTTCGGCTTTCCCGAGCAGAAGCCCGATTTCGGCTTTCCGGTCGAAGCGCTGTGGTGGGTCGACAAGGGCAAGGCGGCAAAAATTGGCAAAGCCTGACACTCCCCTTCGCGCTGGGCAGGCCGCCTGATGGGCGCCTATATCCTGCGCCGCATCCTTTTGATGATCCCGACGCTGTTCGGCATCATGGCGATCTCCTTCGCCGTCATCCAGTTCGCGCCGGGCGGCCCGGTCGAGCAGGTCATCGCCAAGCTCACCAACCAGGGCGGCACCGATCGGCTCGGCGGCGGCGGTGGCGATGCCGGCGCGAGCAATCTCGATGTCGCCGGCAACGTCAGCTCGAAATACCGCGGCGCTCAAGGGTTGGACCCAGAATTCATCAAGAAGCTCGAAAAGCAGTTCGGCTTCGACAAGCCGCCGCTCGAACGCTTCGGCATGATGCTGTGGAACTATGCCCGCTTCGATTTCGGCGACAGCTATTTCCGCGACATCTCGGTGCTCGACCTGATCTTGGAAAAGATGCCGGTATCGATCTCGATCGGGCTGTGGATCACGCTTCTGTCCTACCTGATCTCGATCCCGCTCGGCATCCGCAAGGCGGTGCAGGACGGCTCGACCTTCGACGTCTGGACGAGCGGCGTGGTGATCGTCGGCTACGCCATCCCCGGCTTCCTGTTCGGCATCCTTTTGATGGTGCTGTTTGCCGGCGGCTCGTTCTGGGACTGGTTCCCGCTGCGCGGCATCGTTTCGGACAATTGGGACCAGCTGTCCTGGCCGGACAAGATCATCGACTATTTCTGGCATATGACACTGCCGCTGACGGCGCTGGTGCTGTCGGCCTTCGCCACGACAACGCTTTTGACCAAGAACTCCTTCCTGGAGGAGATCCGCAAGCAGTATGTGGTGACGGCGCGGGCCAAGGGCCTGTCGGAACGCAAGGTGCTCTACGGCCACGTCTTCCGCAACGCCATGCTGATCGTCATCGCAGGCTTTCCCGGCGCCTTCATCTCGGCCTTCTTTACCGGCTCGCTGCTGATCGAGAACATCTTCTCGCTCGACGGGCTCGGCCTGCTCGGCTTCAAGTCGGTGATCGACCGCGACTATCCGGTGGTCTTCGCCAATCTCTACATCTTCTCGCTGCTTGGGCTGTTCGTCGGCCTGCTGTCGGACCTGATCTACACCTGGGTCGATCCGCGCATCGATTTCGAGCGGAGAGACATCTGATGGCGGTGGTCTCGGCCGAAACCAAGCCGGCCCGCGCCGCCCGGCCGTGGCTTTCGCCGCTCAACCAGCGGCGGCTGCAGAACTTCAAGGCGAACCGGCGCGGCTACTGGTCGCTGTGGATATTCCTCATCCTGTTCGTGCTTTCGCTGTTTTCCGAGCTGATCGCCAACGACAAGCCGATCATCGCTTCCTACAAGGGCGAGATCCTGTTTCCGGTGCTGGTCGCCTATCCGGAAGAGAAGTTCGGCGGCTTCTATGCCGTCACCGACTACCGCGACCCTGTCATCCAGGATGAGATCAATGCCAATGGCTGGATGATCTGGCCGCCGGTGCGCTACTCCTACCAGACGGTCAACAACGCCATCCCCGAAGCGGCGCCCGCCAAGCCGTCCTGGCTCTATGACAAGAAGGCGCGATGCAGCCAGTATCCGCAAGGCGAGGCCGATCCCAATTGCGTCGTCGGCAACTGGAACTGGCTGGGCACCGACGACCAGGCGCGCGACGTGCTGGCGCGCGTGATTTACGGTTTCCGCATCTCGGTGCTGTTCGGGCTGATCCTGACCCTCGGCTCGTCGCTGATCGGCGTCGCGGCCGGCGCGGTGCAAGGCTATTTCGGCGGCTGGACGGACCTTTTGTTCCAGCGCTTCATCGAGATCTGGTCGGCGATCCCGGTGCTCTATCTCCTGCTCATCGTCTCCGCGATCCTGCCGCCCGGTTTCTTCATCCTGCTCGGCCTGATGCTGTTGTTCTCCTGGGTGGCGCTGGTCGGCGTGGTGCGCGCCGAGTTCCTGCGCGCGCGCAACTTCGAATATGTCAACGCGGCGCGCGCGCTTGGCGTGCCCAACCTCACCATCATGTTCCGCCACCTCTTGCCCAATGCCATGGTGGCGACGCTGACATTCCTGCCCTTCCTGCTCTCAGGCTCGATCTCGACGCTGACCTCGCTCGACTATCTCGGCTTCGGCCTGCCGCCCGGCTCCGCCTCGCTCGGCGAGCTGCTGAAGCAGGCGCAGCGCAATCTCAACGCGCCCTGGCTCGGCATCTCCGGCTTCATCGTGATCTCGCTGATGCTGTCGCTGCTGGTCTTCATCGGCGAGGCGACGCGCGACGCCTTCGATCCGCGCAAGACGTTCAAATGACCGAGCCGCTGCTCTCCATCCGCGATTTGAGCGTCGCCTTCGCGCAAGGCGGCAAGCAGTCGATGGCCGTCGACCACATCTCCTTCGACATCGCCAAGGGCGAGACGCTGGCGCTGGTCGGCGAATCCGGATCGGGCAAATCGGTCTCGGCGCTCTCGGTGCTGAAGCTTCTGCCCTATCCTTCGGCCAGTCATCCATCGGGAAAGATCTTGTTCCATGGCGCCGACCTGCTGAGCGCCAACGAAAAGACGCTACGCGGCGTGCGCGGCAACAAGATCACCATGATCTTCCAGGAGCCGATGACCTCGCTCAATCCGCTGCACACGATAGAGCAGCAGATCGTCGAGGTGTTGAAGCTGCACCAGGGTCTTGGCGACCGGCAGGCGCGGGCCCGCACGCTGGATCTGCTCAACGAGGTCGGCATACGCGACCCGCAGAAGCGGCTCGACGCCTATCCGCACCAGTTGTCCGGCGGACAGCGTCAGCGGGTGATGATCGCGATGGCTTTGGCCAACGAGCCGGAAGAGAAGCGGCTCGACGCCTATCCGCACCAGTTGTCCGGCGGACAGCGTCAGCGGGTGATGATCGCGATGGCTTTGGCCAACGAGCCGGAACTCTTGATCGCCGACGAGCCGACGACGGCGCTCGACGTCACCGTGCAGGCGCAGATCCTCGAACTGCTCGCGGGGCTGAAAAGCCGCAAGGGCATGTCGATGCTCTTCATCACCCACGACCTCGGCATCGTGAGAAAGATCGCCGATCGCGTCTGCGTGATGACCAAGGGCAGAATAGTCGAGACCGGACCGACCAGGGAGATATTCGCCAACCCGCAGCATGCCTACACCAAGCACCTGCTGGCCGCCGAGCCGAAGGGCAAGCCGCCGGCTGCGAATACCGCTGCCAAAGCGGTGATGACCGGCAAGGATATCAAGGTCTGGTTCCCGATCAGGCGCGGCTTCTTCCGCCGCACCGTCGACCATGTGAAGGCGGTGGACGGCATCGACGTCACCGTGCGCGCCGGCCAGACGCTCGGCGTCGTCGGCGAATCCGGCTCCGGCAAGACGACGCTCGGCCTCGCCTTGGCGAGGATGATCTCCTCGACGGGCGCGATCAATTTCAACGGGCGCGACATCAATCAGCTGTCCTTCAGCGCCATGCGGCCGCTGCGGCGCGAGCTGCAGATCGTCTTCCAGGATCCGTTCGGATCCTTGAGCCCGCGCATGTCGGTCGCTGAGATCATCGAGGAGGGGCTGAAGATCCACGCGCCGAAACTCTCGCCCGACGAGCGGGACGACAAGGTCGTCGAGGTGCTGAAGGAGGTCGGGCTCGATCCCGAGACGCGCCACCGCTATCCGCATGAATTCTCGGGCGGCCAGCGCCAGCGCGTCGCGATCGCCCGGGCCATGGTGCTCAACCCGCGCTTCGTCATGCTTGACGAGCCGACCTCGGCGCTCGACATGAGCGTGCAGGCGCAGGTCGTCGATCTTTTGCGCAACCTGCAAGCCAGGCACAATCTCGCCTATCTCTTCATCAGCCACGACCTGAAGGTCATCCGCGCCCTTGCCAACGACGTCATCGTCATGCGCAATGGTCAGATCGTCGAAGCCGGGCCGTCCGAGCAGATTTTCGACCGCCCGCAGACCGACTATACCCGGGCGCTGATCTCGGCCGCGTTCCGGATCGAAACGGCGCCGACCGGAGTGGTCAGCGAGTAGGCTGAACCGAACGGAAATACAGGAAAGAATTCCGAGAAATGGAAAAAGGCAAAATCCTGCTTGCCCTCACCGGCTTTCACCCGCAGCGCTGGCGCGAACTGCTCGCAGCCGAGCGCGAGGTGGTGCTGGAGCCGGATGGTCCCAGCGATCCCTCGATCACCTATGCGGTGGTGTGGAAGCAGAAGCCGAACCTTTTGTCGTCGCTGCCCAATTTGCGCGCCATCTTCTCGATCGGCGCCGGCGTCGACCACATCTTCGCCGATCCCGGCCTGCCCGACGTGCCGATCGTCAGGGTCGTCGCCGACAATCTCACCCAACACATGACCGAATATGTCGTCTGGCGGGTGCTCGACCACCATCGCCAGAGCATGCTCTACCGGGCGCAGCAGCAGAAGAAGATCTGGCGCGAGCCGCCGCAGCGCGCGGCGGAAGACATCTCCGTCGGCATCATGGGTCTCGGCAATCTCGGCCGCGCCGCGGCCTCGGTGCTGCTCTCACTCGGCTTCGCGGTCAATGGCTGGTCGCGCACCGAGCGGCCGATGAAGGGCGTTTCGACCTATTCCGGCGAAGCGGGGCTGATCCCCTTCCTCAACGCCACCGATATCCTGGTGGTGCTGCTGCCGCTCACGCCGCGCACGCAGGGCATCATCAACTACGGCGTGCTGAAGGAATTGCGCAGGCGCAACGGCCTTGGCGGCGCGGTGCTGATCAATGCCGGGCGCGGGCGGCTGCAAAAGGACGCCGACATCCTGCGGGCGCTGGACGACGGCACGCTGAAGGAAGCGAGCCTCGACGTGTTCGAGGTCGAGCCGCTGCCGAAGACAAGCCCGCTGTGGAGCCATCCGAAGGTGTTCGTGACGCCACATGCGGCGGCGACCTCCGACCCGGCCCATCTGGTGCCGATCATGCTTCTGCAGATGGATGCCTTCGAGCGCGGCGAAAAGCTCGAGAACCTGGTTGACCGCGAAGCGGGCTACTGAGTCGGCGAAGACGGCTTCGAGCCAGGCAGCGCGAATTTGTCCTTCTTCTTCGGCTTGCCGCAGTCACGCCGGTCGATCGATCGGCTCATGGCGTCGATCTCGCCGCTCGCCTTGTCGGCGTCGCGCTGCGCCTTGGAGCGCATGTCCGGCGTGAACGGGCCGAAACCCATCGCCGGATTGGAGAAGCTCGGCTTGGCGGTGATCGGCAGGTTGTTCTGCTGCGCCACCTGATTGCGCTGCGCCAACAACTGGTCGCAAGGCACATCGTCATATTGCAGCGAGGATTGCACAGCCTCGTCCTGGCGTTCGGCCATCGAGGTGCCGCCGACGCAGCCCGCCACCATCAGGCAAGACGCCAACACAACCATGTTGCAGCGCATGGTATCCCTCCGCGCGGTATCCGCCCTAGATCGGTCTTAACGCAATTCCGGACGGAAAACCGCTACACACTTTTCCTGGAATTGCTCTGGGTAACCCGACACGCGATTCGGGCTTTTTCGCAGCAGCCGGTGCCTCATACCGCCATCCTGCGCGCAGCGACCACGGCAAGTCCTCCGACAGGCTCGCCGCGGTCATGCCTGATGGTCGTGCTCTCCAGCGACAGGATGGAGAACCCGCTGACGGCGAGGACGCGCCTCACATAGGCCTCGGAATGTGCGTAGCGCCGCGACGGCAGCAAGGCAAAGTCATCGCCGCCGGCAGTGGTCTCTACCGAGAATGCGAACACGCCGTCATCGGCGATTGTATCGGCAACCGCTCCGACAATGCGTTCGAGAGCGCCGACATAGATGAACACGTCGGCGGCGACCACCAGGTCGGCTTTCGCGCCAGGTCGAGAGAAATGCTGAAGGTCGGCCTTGGAAAGCAGGTCGTAGATGCCATTGGCACGCGCCTTCCTCAGCATGCCGGCCGAAATGTCGCAGCCTTCGAGCCGATCGACGAACGGCCGCAGCTTTTCGCCCATCAGGCCGGTGCCGCAGCCGAGGTCGAGGGCCAGCCGAAACCGGCCTGGCCTGGCTAGGCGAATGACCCGGTCGAGCACATCCGGCATCCGGTAGCCGAGTTTCCCGACCAGCGCTTCCTCGAAACCGTCGGCATAATGATCGAACAGGGTCTCGACGAACGCGCTGGGCGGAGCGGCTGCCGCCGGCGCATGGCCGATCAATTGCAGCTTGAGCGAAGCGCCCAGCCGGTCCGCGGGATCGAGCTTCAGCGCCATCGTCCAGGCCCGGGCTGCCCGGTCGAGAAAGCCCGCGGCCTCCTGCATTTCGCCGAGGCGAAACCACCCGGCCGCCCAATGCGGCGCCAGCTCCAGCGCGCCGAGCAAAAGCTCCGCCGCCTGCGCGGGCTCGCGGGAGGCCAGCAGCATCTCGGCGAAGTCGACGCGGCGATCGGCGTTCAAGTCACCGGACGAGGCCTGAAGCGGTTTCATGGTTCGAAGGATCCGACCGGCAAAGCGAACCGGCGGCCGGCTGTAGGACGAGTCAGCAGTCTCTTGCAACAGGCTTCCCGCGGGGAATTTAGCCATTATCTTGAAGCGATGCGTGCCAGCGACCTGCTCAAGCCACGACCCGAAGGGCTCTACTGCCCGCCAGGCGATTTCTTCATCGACCCAGTGCGATCGGTGGGCCGCGCGCTGATCACGCACGGCCATTCCGACCATGCGCGCTCCGGCCACCGCTCGGTGCTTGCGACGCAGCAAACACTCGACATCATGGGGTTGCGTTACGGCGAGGATTTTGCCGGTACGACCCAGGCAGCCATCCTCGGCGAGACGATCGATATCAACGGCGTCGCCGTCACCTTCCATCCGGCGGGCCACGTGCTGGGCTCGGCCCAGATCGCGGTCGAATACCAGGGCATGCGCATCGTCGCCTCCGGCGACTACAAGCGTCAGAAGGACGCCACATGCCTGCCGTTCGAGCCGGTGCCCTGCGATGTCTTCATCACCGAGGCGACCTTCGGCCTGCCGGTGTTCCGCCATCCGCCGGACCACGAGGAAATCGCGCGCGTGCTCAAATCGGCGGCGCAGTTTCCGGAACGCTCGCACCTGATCGGCGCCTATGCGCTCGGCAAGGCGCAGCGCGTCATGCGGCTGCTGCGTGACGCCGGCTACGACAGGCCGATTTATATCCATGGCGCGCTGGCCAAGCTCAGCGAGTATTACCAGAGCCAGGGGATCGATCTCGGCGACCTTGAACCCGGGACCGTGGAAAGCGGCGGCAAGGCCGATTTCACCGGGGCCATCGTCGTAGGGCCGCCGGCGGCCTTCGCCGACCGCTGGGCGCGACGTTTCCCCGATCCTATCTCCTGCTTCGCGTCTGGATGGATGCGCATCCGCCAGCGCGCCAAGCAGGGCGGCGTCGAGCTGCCGCTGATCATTTCCGACCATGCCGACTGGGACGAGCTCACCGCCACGATCAAGGAGACGGGCGCGCAGGAGATCTGGGTGACGCATGGCCGCGAGGAAGCGCTGGTGCGCTGGTGCGAACTGGAGGGCATCGCGGCAAGGCCGCTGCACCTCGTGGGCTATGAGGACGAGGGCGATTGATGATGCTTTTCGATCCGCTAGTCGCCAGCGTGGTGATCCTTCGCACCCCCCTCTGGCCTGCCGCGCGCCGGCTTTCGCTATTGGCGTGGTGCATCCGTCCATGAACCGCTTCGCTGAGCTCCTCGACCGGCTGGTGCTGACGCCTTCGCGCAACGGCAAGCTGACGCTGCTCACCGACTATTTCCGCAGCGTCGAGGATCCCGACCGCGGGCTGGCGCTCGCCGCGATCACCGGCGATCTGTCGATCGCGGCGGTGAAGCCGGCGATGCTGCGCACGCTGGTGGTCGAGCGCATGGATCCGGTGCTGTTCGGCTATTCCTACGACTATGTCGGCGACCTCGCCGAGACGGTATCGCTGGTCTGGCCGCAGCCGCCCGGTCATATACCGAACCACGCGCCGACGCTGGCCGAGGTCGTCGGCAAGCTGCAGGCGGCGAGCCGCTCGGACGGGCCGCAGGTGCTGGCGCGGCTGCTCGACAGCGCCAGCATCTCGGCGCGCTTCGCCATCATCAAGCTGGTCACCGGCGGCCTGCGCATCGGCGTTTCGGCGCGGCTCGCCAAGCAGGCCCTGGCCGATCTCGGCCAAGTCGACGTCGTCGAGATCGAGGAGCTGTGGCACGGGCTGACGCCGCCCTACACCGAGCTTTTCGCGTGGCTCGAAGGACGGGCGGAAAAACCGAGGAGCGCCGCGCTCGCATTGTTCCGGCCGGTGATGCTCTCCAACGCGGTCGACGACGGCGATCTCGAAAAGCTCAACCACGCCGACTATGCGGCGGAATGGAAGTGGGACGGCATCCGCGTGCAGGCGGTGTGCGAGGGCCGCATCCGCCGGCTCTACTCGCGTACCGGCGACGATGTTTCCGGCGCCTTTCCGGACCTTGCCGCGGCGATGGATTTCGAGGCGGCGCTCGATGGCGAGCTGCTGGTCGGCGATCCGCGCGAGGCGACCGGAACCTTTTCCGACCTGCAACAGCGGCTGAACCGCAAGAGCGTGTCGCCAAAAATCCAGCAGCAATATCCGGCCTTCATGCGCTGCTACGACGCGCTGCAGATCGACGGGGAGGATTTGCGCGGCCTCCCCTTCGTCGAGCGCCGAAGCCGACTCGAAGCCTTCGTCAAGACGCTCGACCCTAGCCGCTTCGACCTCTCGCCGCTGGTCGAATTCCCTGATTGGCAGGCGCTGGAGCGGCTGCGGCAGGCGCCGCCGCATCCGATCATCGAAGGGGTGATGCTGAAGCGCTGGGATTCGCCCTATCTCGCCGGCCGGCCGAAGGGTCCCTGGTTCAAGTGGAAGCGCGATCCGCACACGGTCGACGCGGTGCTGATGTATGCGCAGCGCGGCCACGGCAAGCGCTCGAGCTTCTATTCCGACTACACGTTCGGCGTCTGGGCCGGACCGGAGGGCTCGGAAGAGCTTGTGCCTGTCGGCAAGGCCTATTTCGGCTTCACCGACGAGGAGTTGCGGCAGATCGACAAATATGTCCGCGACAACACGATCGAGCGTTTTGGCCCGGTGCGCTCGGTGCGCGCCGACCGCAACAACGGCCTGGTGCTGGAAGTGGCCTTCGAAGGCCTCAACCGCTCGACGCGCCACAAATCGGGCGTCGCGATGCGCTTTCCCCGCATCTCGCGGCTGCGCTGGGACAAGCCCGCGGCGGAGGCCGACCGTATCGAGACGCTGCAGGCGCTGCTTCAGGAAGGCTAGTCCCCAGCCGGAACGGAGTGGTGCTCGTGCGTGAAGGTCCACTGTCCGGCGATTTTCTCGAAACAGATGGTCAGCCGGAAGTCCAGGTCGTTGGACCCGGTCGCCTTCACCTCGACGCAGCGCATCAATGCAATCGCAAAAGCCACATTCGTACCGGCGGTGATTTTCAGATCGACGACATCGAACACAGGTTTCTGCGGGGAGGCGCCAAAGAACAAAGGCCAGGTGTCCCGATAGGCCTCGATGCCCTTGGATTGCAGCGGTGGCGGCACGTCGAACATGATGAAATCCGGTGCGTGATGACGCAGAATTCCGTCCATGTCCTTCCGGCGCACGGCATCGGCCCAGTGTTCGATAAGGCCTCGAATTTCCTCGACTTCTTTCGAGTGCACGGCGTTCATCGCGTCTTCCTCTTCTTGTGCTGGGAGCGGCAGACGATCCAGGACGAGCGGATGCGCGCCCGCTCATGGTCTTCCCTCGGAAGAACGATCCTGGACGTGAATTGCTTCCGCAATTACTCGGCTATCGAGACGCGTATCTCGTAGATGTCGACGGACTTGCCCTGCTTGTCGAAGTCGGAATTGACGGCGATGGTGCCGGCGGCGCCCGGATGCTTGTCGGGGAACTGCACATCGAACAGGTATTCGTTGCGCTCGTGGCCGACGGCATAGCGCTTGCGGCCGCAATCGCCGAGCTCGCCGAAATTGCAGTCCACCGAGATCTGCGTCTCCTTGCCCTCTTCCGAGCGGGCGATGATGTCGAACATGGCATGCTTGCCGACGAGCTTTTCCAGCACGCCCTGGCCGACGTCGAAGGCGATGGCCGAGCCGGATGCGCCGGATCGGATGCGCAGGAACTGGCCGGTGTCGTCCTTCATCACGTCGGCGCCGGCGTCGGACGGGGTGCTGACATGGGTCGGATCGGCGGGCGAAAAGACGTTGATCCAGTTCTTCGACTGGTCGGCCTCGCCGGGCTTTTGCGGCGACTCGGTTTCGCCCGGCTGTGAGGAGTCTTCGTCTTCCAGCGTCGGGGTGGGCTCCGGCGGACCGGTGTTGAGCTCAGCCGCCGTCTTGAAGACGCCGGTCTGTTTCGCGAAATAGAGGCCGATGCCGGCGGCCGCCAGCAGCGTCGCCACGACGAAGATGGCGGTGAGCGGCAGGCGCCGCCCCCTGATCCGCCGTTCATCGCGGTCCGGCGCCACTTCGGCGCCGTTGCCGACGGACGCTCCGGGAGAATCGTCGAGGGTCGGCGCGTTCGGAAGCGCCTCGTCCGGCATGATGTCGGGCACGCGGGGCAGCACGCGCGAGCGCGGCGCATCCGACGCATCGGGCTGCACCGGACCATCGAAAGTGATCGACGGCGACGGCGCTGCCTGGTCGGGACCTCGCGTCGCATCCACCGACGGCGCGGAAGATTGGGTCGGCGTATCGACCGAGGGCGCGGGCGCGGCGTTGCCGGCGGGCGTGCCGCTCTCGGACGGGAGTGTGACGTCCGGGACTGCGTGGACGGCCGGCAGGAATTCGGACTCGATCTCGGTGATCTTGGCCTGCACCGCCTTGCGGCGATTGATGGCGGCCTCCACCGTCACGTTCGGATTGGCCTGCAGGACGCGGTCCAGCGCGGCAAAGGCCGAGCGATAGACCTTCTCGCGAAACGCCCTGTCCTCGGCATTGCCTTTCTCGAAGGCGTTGCGGATCGCTTTCTCGATGGCGTCCAAGCGAGCTCCCTCTGCGCGTTCGCTCACAGTTATCGATCGTTAGCCGCAGGCGACCAATCAATCAACGGACGAGCGGCTGCCTAGCCGACGCATCCAACGCCCATTTCGGCGTTTTTTGTTGAAGAATCAACATTTTTTGTCGCCGCCGCCGGATCAACCCCGGCGGACCGGACGCCAGCCCGCCAACGGGCCTGCGAGCCGCTGTGGCGGGCGCCGAAGGTTGTCGTGGGGCAGCAACCAACCGAAATTGCCGCGCATAGGCACCGGATTTCGCCGCACCCATCTTGAATTAGCTGGCGGTTGAGTCTATCAACCGGCGCATCTTGGAAGCCCAAGGGCTTCCCGGGCCGCTTTAGCTCAGTTGGTAGAGCACATCATTCGTAATGATGGGGTCGCGTGTTCGAGTCACGCAAGCGGCACCAAAAATTTCCCAACAAATGGAGTCGGTTTGACGCCCGCCTTGCTGAGCGAGTCGCGCAGTGCGGTCTCAACAGCATCGTCACGACGACGCTGGCGCTCCAATTCGACTTTCGCCGGTCCCTCGGTCTTGAGCTTTCGATCTGCGCATTGAGCGACGCGAGCTCAGCCAGCGCGTCACGCACAACGTCTGGTGTGATGCCCGATACAAAAGAACCGCCACGGTGGCGTCAACCGGTTACACAGGGCAGGAAATATCTCCGGCCTTCTGGGAGTGGCGTGTCAGCGTCCCCAGAGGCTGCGTGGGCGTGTCGTCGGTTGGCTGTTGGCGCGGCGACTGGAACGCTCCACGCCTCGCAAGCGGAATAGCGAAATCTCGTGAAGACAAGGTCAAGCTGCGTTCTCCGTTCTGTATCGGCGACGGGCGGAGACTGGGAGAGATGGATACCATGCACGTGAGGCGTCTGGAAGTTGGCAGGACATGGACGCGGGGCGGCCCGCGTGCAGGCGCTTGGCTGAGCGGTGCAATGACCACGCAGCGCCACCTCGCAGCGATCCTGGCTTGCGACGTGGTCGGCTATTCGCGCCTGACGGAGCGCGACGAGCGCGGCACGCTCGAGCGGCTGAAGATCTACCGCAAGGACCTCCTCGAACCGCTGGTCTCCGAGCACCAGGGTCGGATCGTGAAGCTCACCGGCGACGGCATGCTGTGCGAGTTCGCGAGCGTCGTTAACGCGGTGACCTCGGCGATGGCGATCCAGCAGGCCCTGGCAGAACACGAGGCGGAGACGCCCAAGGAAGAGCGGATTCGCTTCCGCATCGGCGTCAATCTCGGCGACGTGGTCTGCGAGGAGGACGGCGACCTCTACGGCGACGGGGTCAACATCGCCGCCCGTCTCGAAAGCATCGCCGATCCCGGCACCGTGGTCGTCTCGGGCACCGCCTACGACCACCTTCAGGGCAAGCTCGACTGCGGCTTCACGCCGCTCGGCAACCTGCGCCTCAAGAACATCGAGCGGCCTGTGCGCGCCTACCGCGTCGAGACCGACGCCAGCGCCTCGGTGGCTGCACCGCCTCCCCTGCCCGAAAAACCCTCGATCGCGGTTCTGCCTTTCACCAACATGAGCGGCGACCCCGACCAGGAATACTTCGCCGACGGGCTGGTGGAGGACATCATTACGGGATTGAGCCGGGTGAACTCCTTCTTCGTGATCGCCCGCAACTCGTCCTTCACCTACAAGGGCCGGGCGGTGGACCTGCGCCAGGTCGGGCGCGAGCTGGGCGTCCGCTACGTGCTCGAAGGTAGCATCCGCAGAGCCGGATCGCGGGTGCGCATCAGTGGGCAGTTGGTGGACGCGATCAGCGGACACCATGTCTGGACCGACCGCTTCGAAGGCGACGTGAGCGACATCTTCGACCTGCAGGACAAGGTGACCGAGAGCGTTGTCGGCGCTGTCGAGCCGAGCATCCGGCTGGAGGAGATCAAGCAGGCGCGCATGAAGCCGACCGACTACATCAGCGCCTACGACCTCTACCTTCGCGCGCTGCCGTGCTTCTACAGCATGACACGCGAAGGCTTTGCCGACGTGCGCCGGCTCACCAACGAGGCGCTCAGCATCGACCCTAGCTTCAACTTGGCGAAGGCACTCGGCGCCTATATCCGCAGCCTATCCGTGAGCCAGTGCTGGCACGAGCCGGACGATATGCGAGTCGCCGCGCGCATGGCGCGCGAGGTACTGGCGGAAGCGCGCGACGATCCCACGAGCCTGCGCTTCGCCGCGCAGGTGATGGCCTACAGCGCGAAGGACTACGAGATGGCGCTGGGCACGATCGAACGATCCCTGCTGCTCAACCCCAATTCGGCACAGGGCCATACGGGCAGCGGCTGGGTGAACGCACATTCCAGCCGCCCGCTCGTCGCGATCGAGCACTTTCACAGGGCAATGCGGCTGAGCCCGGTCGACCCCGAGAAGGGCATCGCGCTCTCCGGCATCGGGATGAGCTACCTGATGCTCGAGCGCTACGAGGAAGCGCTGGCATGGGGAGAACGCGCGCTGCACGAGATGCCGAACTACGGCTCCTCGCACCGGGTGGTGATCATGGCGCTGGTCAAACTCAACCGGTTGGACGAGGCGCAGACCGCGGCGCGGCGGCTGATGGACGCGTTCCCGACCTACACGCTCACCCTGCAGAGACAGATCAACCCGTGGCTGGACAAGGTGTTCGCCGAGCGTTACGTCGAGGCGCTGGGCATCGCCGGCGTGCCGGAGTGATCGTCGCGGTTGCAAAGATGCCCTCTCCTGCGCGTCACGTCCGGCCAGGCGACGTCCCTTGATCCCGTGTCGCTTCTGGAAGGATAGGTCTCGGCCGGCTTGTCCGAGTACTGAGCGCGTAGAGCAGCCGTGAACAGCCGTCGAGCTCTCTGTTGGGTTCGCGTCGAACTTCCGGTTTCCACCCTGACGAGACCCACCGACGGTCCAGACAAATGTCGCCGTTGGGTCAAAAGCGCTGGTTGGGCCGAATGTCCGGCTTCATGATGGGGTCGCGTGTTCGAGTCACGCAAGCGGCACCAGTTTTCCTTGCATTTCCAGCCCTGTACCACTTTGTCGGCGCATCTCGGCCATTGTCGGGAATCGCTGTTGGTGGGAAACTCCCGGCGTCAGCATGGGAGGTCGAAATGCCTAATAGTTTCAAGACCGGAGACGTCGTCAGGCTGAAATCCGGAGGCCCGGACATGACGGTGAGCGATGGCGCCGCCTCGGGCACTTATCTGTGCCACTGGTTCAACCGCGAAGGCGATGTCTGGACCCCGCAACATGCAGGCTTCAAGCCGGACCAGTTAGTGGTGGTCACCGAACGCAAATAGTTTCCGCCCCCTGAAGGCTACTGCCCAGCGCTTCCGGAAACCGCCAGTCTCGTAGGCGGAACGACCGACGGATTTTCACTATTGCCGCGTTTAACGGCTGAAGCATGGCCGCCAATGGTCGCGCGCAACCGGAGACGAGAGCATGATCCGCCGTTCGACAATAGAGCGTTTCACCGTTTCAATGAAGGGGATCCGCTCTATCTCTTTGTTTTTACGCAATTCCTGACGGAAAACCGTTTCACACTTTTCCTGGAATTGCTCTTGTCGTAGCCCTTGGCCTGCAGGCCGCCGCCGCGACTGCCCAGACAACGACGCCAACCCCCGCACCGGCGCAACTGGCGCCAAGCGCGCCCACCCCCGCCGCCGCCAAGCCCGGCACCACGCTGGAAAAGTTCGAGGCGCGCCGGGAAAAGGCTTTCATGCGAGCCGACACCGACGGCGACGGCAAGGTCAGCCTCGCCGAGTGGACGGCGTTCCAGACCGAGCGCAAGGCCAAGGGCGACCCGGCCAGATCCTTCGCGCGGATGGACGCCAACACGGACGGATTCGTCGACAAGGCGGAACTCGACGCCTTTCTCGCCAAGCGCTTCGCCAGGCTCGACAAGAATGGCGACGGCATGCTCGGCGTCGACGAGAGGCCGGGCCACAAAACCGCTCCCAACCAGGAGCAATGACCGAGAGGTTATGCAGCACGATGATCATTGGGAGCGCCCCGGCTGATGGGCGCCGATCCGGACGAGGAACTGGTACGGCGCATCGGTGCCGGCGATGCGGCCGCAGTGCAGGCGATGGTGGCGCGCAAGCTGCCGCGCGTGCTTTCGCTCGCCACCCGCATGCTCGGCGACGCGGCCGAGGCCGAGGACGTCGCCCA
>NZ_JHQR01000091.1 GCF_014843825.1 Mesorhizobium silamurunense | reverse complement strand
CACCAAGTGTTAGATTCCATCCACTAGATGAAAGGCTGCACACCGGCTAAGGCATCCGATGGCCGGATCCGGCCGCCTTCACCACAAAGCATTTCCCAATGATCGAAACCTTCCTGCGCTTCGCCCGCCTCTGTGCGCCGCTTGTCCTGCTCGCCATGTTTCCGTCCCGGGCCCTGGCCGATACTTGTCCCGAGGATTGCTCCGAGCCTGCGCCGCCGCCCGTCAACATCTACAGCCACACCACCGCCGGCCATATGAGCCAGGCCGCGGCAGGTGCGTTGCCGCGCGTGTATGTGCCCAACCGCTCCTCGAACAGCGTCTCGGTGATCGACATGGCGACGCTGAAGGAAGTCGACAGGTTTCTGGTCGGCAGCAAGCCGCAGCACGTCGTTCCTTCCTGGGACCTGAAGACGCTCTGGGTGGCCAACAACGGCACCGGCAAGAACGGCAGCCTGACGCCGATCGACCCGACGACCGCCAAGCCCGGCAAGCAGGTTCCGGTCGACGACCCCTACAACATGTACTTCATGCCGGACGGCAGCGCCGCCATCATCGTCGACGAGGCCCTGAGGCAGCTCGACCTGCGCGATCCGCAGACCATGGCCCTGAAAGCGATCATCCCGACGCCGACCTGCCCCGGCATCAACCATGCCGATTTCGCGGCAGACAATTCCTATGCGATCTTCACCTGCGAATATGGCGACGGCGGCCTGGCCAAGATCGACCTCAAGAGCCAGAAAGTGCTCGGCCATCTCGATCTGTCGAGGATGGGCATGCCGCAGGACATAAGGCTCTCGCCCGACGGCAAGGTCTTCTACGTCGCCGACATGATGAATGACGGCGTCTTCCTGGTCGACGGCGACAGCTTCAAGGAGATCGGTTTCATTCCGACGGGAATAGGCGCCCACGGCTTCGTCGTCAGCCGCGACGGCAAGCGGGTCTACGTCTCGAACCGCGGCTCGCACAAGATGGAACAGGGCCGCGCCGACGGGCCGGGCAGCGTGACCGTGATCGACTTCACCACCCACTCGGTCGTCGCCCAATGGCCGATCCCGGACGGCGGCAGCCCCGACATGGGCAATGTCAGCGCCGACGGCAAGCAGCTATGGCTCTCCGGCCGCTTCGACAGCGAGGTCTACTTGATCGACACGACGTCAGGCGCCGTAACCAAGATCCGCGTCGGCGTGGAGCCGCATGGGCTGACCGTGTGGCCGCAGCCCGGGCGATATTCGCAGGGGCATACGGGGAATATGCGGTAAGGCGCTTTTTGGGTGGCCTGTCATCCGGAGCTCGCAGAGCGAAGGATGGTGCCCCTAGCCGGGATCGAACCAGCACTCCTTGCGGAACTCGATTTTGAGTCGAGCGCGTCTACCAATTCCGCCATAGGGGCTCAGGCCGGGCGGCCTGGATGGGCGCGGACTATACGGTTGGACGGGCTTTCGTCAACTGGCCTGTTGCCGATTTGCCGGCGCCGCCCGCGTCCCTGCCACAGCTTTTGGCTTCGTGGCGGCGCCGCCATTGTGCGGCGCGGAAAATCTTTCTAGACATGCGGCGTACCTGTGCCGAGACCCTCTGCTGCGGCGCTTTGGGTCCTTGTCTTCCTGCCTGTCGTTGCCCAAAACCGCTAAGCGCTTCGGGTGGCATGCATTAGGAGAGCCGATGCTTCGCGGACTTTACGACTGGACCCTGTCGCTGGCGGCAAGGAAATCGGCCGAATGGTGGCTGGCCTTCATCGCCTTCGTCGAAAGTTCCGTCTTCCTGGTGCCGGCCGACGTGCTCTTTCTGCCGATGGCGCTGTCCAAACCCGAACGCGCCTATCGCTATGCGCTGATCGCCACTGTAGCCTCGGTGCTGGGCGGCGTCTTCGGCTGGTTTATTGGCCACTATGCCTATGAGGCCGTGGCAAAGCCCGTCCTCGAATTCTACGGCAAATACGACGAGTTCGAGCAGATGCGGACTTCATCCGGTGTCGGCTTCATCATCCTGATGCTGGTCACCTCGGGCGCCGCACACCTGCCGCCGATCAAGGTGGTGACGATTCTCTCCGGCGTCATAGGCGTGAACCTGCTGCTCTTCATCGGGCTGGCGATCGTGGCGCGCGGCGCCCGTTTCCTGCTGCTTGCCTGGCTGCTGCGCCGCTACGGCGAGTCGATCAAGGAGTTCATCGAGAAGCGCCTGGGTATGATCGTCAGCGCCGGCGCCGCTGCCCTTATTTTGCTCTATATCGCGGTCAGATATGCCCACGGATAAGCCCAAGCGAACGGATCAGGACCGATGACAGCGACCATGAATGCCGACACCGGACGCCAGCGGACGCGCGCCGCGTTGTTCCTTGCCGTCGCCATGGCAGCCACCGTCGGCTCGGCGCTGGCCTTCCAGTACATCGGCGGCTACATCCCTTGCCATCTCTGCCTGGAGCAGCGCACGCCCTATTACATCGGCGCGCCGCTCATGGTGGTAGCTGTGGTTGCCTCGACGCTGCGCGCGCCGGCCTGGGTGACGCGCGGGCTGCTCGCGATCGGCGGCCTCCTGATGCTTTACGGCCTCTATCTAGGCGTCTACCACTCCGGCGTCGAATGGGCCTGGTGGCCCGGCCCCGCCGACTGCACGGCCGGCGCCGGCCCGGTGGACACCGGCGGCAAGGGCGTGCTCGACGCGCTCGACAAATTCGTGCCGCCCTCCTGCGACAAGGCGGCCTTGCGCATCCTCGGCCTGTCGCTTGCCGGCTGGAACGCCATCGCCAGCTTCATCCTCGCCGTGGTCGCCTTCCGCAGCGCGCTTTCGCGCGACTGAGCCGGCGCGACCCGGAACTCGCGGCACCCTGCCTGCAGCTGGATTTGAAGGTCGGCGCCGCCCCTCATTGCCCTGCCCGTCCTCCGCAGCAGCTGCGGAGGGGGGACCGGGCATTTCTCCCGTATAGTGACGGGGAGAAAGACGCCGTTATCAATGGTTTCGCCAATCATCAACGTTGCAGAATGGGTGCCGGGGTCGCGGACGGTTCCCTTCCCCCCGTCACTATACGGGGAGAAGGTGGCGGCAGCCGGATGAGGGGCAGCGCCAAAGATCGACAATTTGCGTGGCTGGTCGATTGTGCCGAACTCTACGGCTCCAGTTCGACATCCCAGTAGAGATAATCCATCCAGCTTTCATGCAGATGGTTGGGCGGGAACAGGCGGCCATTGTTGTGCAGGTCATGCACCGTTGGCTGATAGGGTTTTTGCAGCGGCCACATCTTGGCCTGCGCCGGCATCATCCCGCCTTTCCTGAGATTGCAGGGAGAGCAGGCAGCCACGACATTCTCCCAGGTCGTCGCCCCGCCGCGATGGCGCGGGATGACATGGTCGAAGGTGAGGTCGTCGGTGGTGCCGCAATACTGGCACTGAAAGCGGTCGCGCAGGAACACGTTGAAGCGGGTGAAGGCAGGATGCCTGGACGGCTTCACATAGGCCTTCAGGCTCACCACGCTCGGCAGCTTCATCGAGAAGGTCGGCGAGGAGACGGCATGCTCGTATTCGGCGACGATGTTGACCCGGTCGAGGAAGACAGCCTTGATGGCGTCCTGCCACGACCAGAGCGACAGGGGGTAATAGCTGAGCGGACGGTAGTCCGCATTCAGCACCAGCGCGGGAAGCCCATCCGGAGATACGGCAACCGTCACGTTGTTGGCCTCCTTGGTTCTAGAACCGAACGGCGCGGATACTGTAAGCCCGACATGACAGGGATGTGAAGCGGATTGTCGTTCGCCGAAAGGGTCAAAAACGCATGATTTTCATGCTTTTTTGGCGATCTCGACAGGAGGCGCCGCATCCCTGCCCTTCAATTCCCGATAATACGCCCAGAAAAGCCGCGACGCGACACCTCGCCACGGGCTCCATGATTCGGCCAGCCGAATCAGTGTTTTCTCCGGCGGACGGGGGTCGATGCCCAGCGCATGACCGACCGCCGTCTGCAGCGCGACATCGCGCGCAGGGAAGACATCGGGATGGCCGGCGGCGAAAAGCAGATAGCACTCCGCCGTCCAGGGGCCGATGCCGGGCACGGCCGTCATCGCCGCGATCGCCTCGCCGGCGTCGAGCGAGCAAAGGTGATAAAGATCGAGCCCGTCGGCCACGGCCTCGGCGATCGCGATCAGCCCGCGCTGCTTCGGCCGCGACAAGCCGGCCTCGCGAAAAATGTCCTCGCCGGCGCCAAGTATCTCCTCCGGCGTCAGCGGATCGACCAGCCTGGTCAGCCGGGCGAAGATGGCATCAGCGCTGGCGCGGGACACCTGCTGCGAGACGATGATCGAGGCAAGGCTGACGAATCCCGGCTCGGAGAGCCTCAGCGGCACCTCGCCCGCCATGCCGCGCACCTTCTCCAGCCGCGGATCGATCAGGCAGAGCGCGTCCAGTCCTGCCGCAATGTCGTCGAGCGAGGCGATGCGTTGCACGTTTGCTTGTTCCCTAGGCGCCCGCGAAGTGGCAATTGATGGTCTCTAACTATCAACCGGCAAAAGCGCCTTTCAACCCGAATGCCGCCTGAGACATGACGCTCCTGACATTCCGCTTCGCGCCCAGTCCCAATGGCGAATTGCATCTCGGCCATGCCTATTCGGCCCTGCTCAACCAGCAGATGGCGGCGCGGGCGGACGGACGGCTGTTGCTGCGCATCGAGGACATCGACATCACGCGCTGCACGCCGGAATTCGAGGCCGGCATATATCGCGACCTGAAATGGCTGGGCCTCGCCTGGGAAGAGCCGGTGCGGCGCCAGTCCGAGCATTTTTCCGAATACAAGGCTGTGCTCGACCGGCTGATCGCCGAGGAACTCGTCTATCCCGCCTTCATGAGCCGCGGCGAGATCCGCGCTTTCATTGCCGAGGCCGGGAAACGTGGCCGCGACTGGCCGCGCGACCCCGACGGCGTGCCGCTCTACCCGCCGCTGGATCGGGCCTTGTCCGTGAAGGAGCGCAAGCGGCGCATCGCCGAGAATGCGTCTTTCGCCTGGCGGCTCGACGTCGACGCGGCCATGGCGCGGGTGTCGGGTGCCCTGTCATGGACCGAGTTCACCGACGGGACCATGGTTGCGACGCACACCGTCGAAGCAAGGCCGCAGTCCTGGGGCGACGTCATCGTGGCGCGGCGCGACATCCCGACCAGCTACCATCTCGCCGTGGTTGTCGACGATGCGCTGCAGAGCGTCAGCCATGTCGTGCGCGGTCAGGACCTGTACGCGGCCACCGGCGTGCAGCGCCTGCTCCAGGAGCTGCTGGGCCTCTCGCCGCCGCGTTACTTCCACCATCGCCTGATTCTCGGACCGGACGGCAGGAAACTGTCGAAAAGCCTCAAGGACACCGGCCTTGCCGCACTTCGGGATGCGGGGACGTCGCCGCAGGAGATCAGGCGGCTGGTCGGGCTTTGATTAAAGGCGCGCCAGCCCGGCCTTGATCAGCGCCATCACGCTGATGAAGATGAAGGCGCCGCTCAAGCCCCATGCCACTGCGAGCCTGAGGTCCCTGAAGGTGATGCCGTGCTCGTTGGCGACCATCACTGCGACGAAGAACCCCAGCGTGAAGAGCAGCGTGTTGCCGGTCGAGCCGAAACCGTCGTCCTTCATGATGGCATCGAGCGCAGTGCCAAAAAAGAAACCGAAGACGGCAACGGTCGCGACCGCGAACAGAAGCCAAGTCGTACCGAGATGCAAAAGCATGTCTGCCCACGGCGTGCCTTAACGCCATGCCCCTCTGGCACCGTTTGTTGAATTCGAATGAGCTTATGGATCAACCGTTTCGTTTTGCTTGCCGAATTGAACGGCATTAGAGCAATTGCCGTCATCAACTTTTCACCCGCAGCCAGAGCCCTCGCGAAAATGCACAGCATCAAGCGGTTCATTCCCGCCTCTTTCGTCGTCCTGTGGGCGACCGGCTTCATCGGCGCGCGTTATGCCATGCCGTGGGCGGAGCCTTTCACCTTCCTCGCCGTCCGCTTCGTGCTGGCGGCGATCCTGTTTGCGGGGCTGACCGTTCTCATCGGCTCGCGCCGGGCGACCCGCGAGGAGGCGCTTCACGCGACGGTGGCCGGCGTTCTCATGCATGGCGTCTATCTGGGCGGCGTGTTCTGGGCGATCCACCGGGGCATGCCGGCCGGGCTATCGGCGCTGATCGTCGGTCTCCAGCCGCTGATCACGGCGGTGCTTGCCGGCAAATTCCTCGGCGAGGCGATCCTGCCGCGCCATTGGGCGGGCCTCGAGGTCGGGCTTCTGGGCGTCGTTATCGTGCTCTGGCCGAAGCTCGGCATGATCGGCGGCGGCGTCACCGCGGCGACGCTGACGGCCTCGCTGGTCTCGGTGCTCGGCATGGCCGCTGGAACGATCTGGCAGAAGCGCTTCGCCTCCGGCGGCGACCTCGTTTCGGCGACGATGTGGCAGTATGTCGGCGGCTCCGTCGTGACGATCCTCGGATCGCTCGCCTTCGAGACGCGCACGATCACCGTCAACGGCGAGTTCATCTTCGCCATGGCCTGGCTGGTCCTGGTGCTGTCGGTCGGCGCCATCTTCCTGTTGATGGTGATGATCAGGGGCGGCGAGATGTCCAAGGTCGCTTCCCTTTTCTACCTGGTGCCGGCCGTCACCGCCGTCATCGCCTGGGCCCTGTTCGGCGAAGCGCTCAATGCGCTGCAGATCGCCGGCATGGCAATCGCCACGCTGGGCGTCGGCCTGGCCACTGCCCGCCGGAACAGGGCTCAGCCGACTCGCGCCCGCGCATCGAGATAGCGGCTGATCGCGGCGTTGAGCTCGCCGCCGAGGATGAAAATGGCCGAGATGATGTACAGGAACACCACAGCGATCATGATCGAGGCGAGCCCCGCATAGGTCGTCACATAGGACGAGAAATGGTCGAGATAGGTGGCGAAGATGGTCGAGCCGGCCAGCCAGGCGACCAGCGTGAAGACGATGCCCGGAACGATCGAGACAAAGCGACGCTTGCCGGCCGGCAGCCAGATATGCACCGAAAACAGACCGATGACGATGACCGTCGAGGCGATGACGTAACGCCATATGGTGATCGTGCCCATATAGGGCTTGATCCATTCGAGATGCGCCTCGGCCAGCCGCGCGAGCAGCGGCGCGAACACCAGAAGCACGCTGACGGCGAGAAAACAGGCCGTCGCGATCAGCACGAAAATGATGCTCTGCACCCTACGGTGGATGATGCCGCGCGTCTCGGTCACGCGATAGGCGCGGTTGAGCGAGGTGCGCAGCGCCTCGATGCCGTTCGAGGCAAAGTAGGCGGCCAGCAGCACGCCATAGGTCAGAAGGTCGGTGCGCCGCACGGTGAGCACGTTCTGCACCTCGCGCGCGATTGGCTTGGCGATCTGCTCCGGCCAGGTGTCGAACACCAGATGCACGGCCGTGTCGGCGAAGGCGCGCGCGCCGAAGAAACTCGCAAGCGTCGTGGCGAAGATCAGGAACGGAAACAGCGCCATCAGCGAGGTGATTGCCAGATGGCTGGCCATCGCCCAGCCGTCGTCCGTCGTGAAATGGCCGATCGCATCGTAGAGGACGCGCTTGATGGCGACGATATTCCTGAGCAAGGACCCGCGCTCCGCTCGATTGTGTCGACGCCGCGAATATGGGAAGTGATTGCGGCAAATGGCAACCCCGGGGTCAGACAACGTTGCCCACCGCTGAACAGTTGCGCAGCATCATCGTCACCGGCGCCTCCTCCGGCATAGGCGCCTATTGCGCGCGGGCATTGAAGGCGGAAGGCTGGCGCGTGTTCGCCACGGCGCGCAAGCCGGCCGACATCGCCGCGCTCAAGGCGGACGGCATCGAGGCCTTCTATCTCGACTATCGAGAAGCCGACTCCATCGCCGCCCTGGTCGATGCCGTGCTGGGGCGCACGGGCGGCACGCTGGCGGCGCTGTTCAACAATGGCGCCTACGCGCAGCCGGGCGCCGTCGAGGACCTGCCCGTCGAGGCGCTGCGCGAGCAGTTCGAGGCGAACTTCTTCGGCTGGCACGACCTGACCCGCCGTGTCGTGCCGGTCATGCGCCGCCAGGGCCACGGCCGCCTCGTCCACTGCTCTTCGATCCTGGGGCTCGCCCCGGTCCGTTTTCGCGGCGCCTATTCGGCGTCGAAACATGCCATCGAAGGCTTGATGCTTTGCATGCGCCAGGAGCTCGAAGGCAGCGGTATCCATGCCTCATTGATCGAGCCGGGGCCGGTGACCTCGAAGATCGCCAGCAACGGCCTGGCCTGGTTCTTGAAAAATATCGACGTCGAGAACTCCGTCCACCGCGCCGACTACCAGGCGCAGCTTGCGCGGCTGCAGGCCGGCGGCAGCGTCTCGCGTCTGAAGCCCGGACCGGAAGTGGTTCATGCCGCCTTGCGCCACGCGCTTCTGTCACAGCGCCCACGTCCGCACTATGTGGTAACGGTGCCGGCCAGAATCGGCGTGGTGCTCAAGCGCATCCTGCCGGCATCAGCGCTCTACCGCGTGCTCGCCAGGCGCGCCTGACCAAAACCGAACTGGAGCCCGCCCATGGCAACCGTCTTCAACATCCTCGCAATCGTCGTCATGGCCGCCGTCGTGGTCGTGCTGATTCGCGGCCTCATCAACATGATGCGCGGCGGTTCCGGCTTCACCTCGAACAAGCTGATGCAGGCCCGCGTGCTGCTGCAGTTCATAGCCTTGGTGCTGATCATGCTGACCGTCTACTTCACCCGCAAGTAACGGGCCGGGAGGGCGACGTGGTCAAGCTCAACAAGATCTACACCCGCACCGGCGACGACGGCACCACCGGTCTCGGCAGCGGCGAGCGGCGGCTGAAATCCGATCTGCGCGTCGAAGCCTATGGCACGGTGGACGAGGCTAATGCCTGCATCGGCATGGCGCGCGTCCACACCGCAAAGGATCATCCGGCGATCGACGCCATGCTCTCCCGAATCCAGAACGACCTTTTCGATCTCGGCGCCGATCTTGCGGTGCCCGACGAGGGCAAGCCGCTCGACTACGAGCCGCTGCGCATCGTCGCCGCGCAGACCGGACGTGTCGAAAAGGATATCGATGTTCTCAACAAGGACCTGCAGCCGCTGAAGTCCTTCGTGCTGAACGGCGGCACGCCGGCCGCCGCCGCCCTGCATCTGGCGCGCACGGTGGCGCGGCGCGCCGAGCGCGTCATGGTGGCGCTGGCGCAGCATCCTGCCGAGCACGTCAACCGCGAGGCGCTGAAATACATCAACCGCGTCTCCGACTTCCTGTTCGTCGCGGCGCGGGCGGTCAATGACAACGGAAATGCCGACGTGCTATGGGTTCCCGGCAAGAACCGCTGACGTATGGCGGGAGGGTCCGATGTTCATCCCGCTCTACGACACCAACAGGCTGCGCCACATCCGCCTGCAATATGTGACGATCGGCCTGATCGCGGTGAATGCGCTGGTTTATCTCGCGACCACGCTTGGCGGCGAGAACTTCACCAACGCCGCGGTGCTCGGCCTCGGCTTCATCCCTTCGGTGGTCCACGACAAGGTCGAGCTGTCGCCCGAATTCGTCGTCATTCCCGAAAGCCTCAGCTATCTCACCTATTCCTTCCTGCATGCCGACATCTTCCACCTCGGCGGCAACATGCTGTTCCTGTGGGTGTTCGGCGACAATGTCGAGGATGCGCTCGGCCATATCCGCTACCTGATCTTCTACCTCGCCTGCGCGGCGGCGGGCGCTTTCTTTCAAGGGTTGGTTGGCTGGGATTCGCAGGTGCCGTTGATCGGCGCCTCCGGTGCCATCGCCGGCGTGGTCGCCGCCTATCTGATCCTCTATCCGAGGGTTAAGGTGTGGGTGCTGGCTTTTGCCCGCATCCCCTTGCGCATTCCCGCCTTCATCCCGCTCATCCTCTGGATCCTGTTCCAGATCGTGATGTTTGCCGCGGGCGGCGAGGACCAGATTTCCTGGGCCTGCCACATCGGCGGCATCATCGCCGGCGCCGTTCTGGTTCTGGTGCTGCGCAGCCGGGGCGTGCCGCTGCTTGCCGGCGCCGACGGCGAGCCGGACCCGACGCCGAAGGTCCAGCAGGTGCCGGTTCCGACCGAGCCCGGGGCAACCCCCGAAACTCCGGCGCAGCCGGCGCCGCAATGGGGCCGCGGCGCGGCGTCCCCTCGGGACTGAACCGATTTGAGTGCGTCGTGCATATTGACGCGCCGGATTGCCGCCACTACGGAAACGCCCACCACACTGGACGGATATTCCGCCCGGAATGTCGGCTTTCGACAACTCTGACAAGGCGCACACTGCTATAGCGCGCCCGACTATCTCAGGAGAGGTGACAGGAAAATGAAGATCCTTGTGCCCGTGAAGCGGGTTGTGGATGCGAACGTCAAGGTCCGGGTCAAGGCCGACGGACTGGGCGTGGAGCTTGCCAACGTCAAGATGGCGATGAACCCGTTCGACGAGATTGCGGTCGAGGAAGCGATCCGGATCAAGGAAGCCGGCAAGGCCGAAGAGATCATCGTCGTGTCGATCGGCCCGCAGCAGGCGCAGGAGACGCTTCGCACCGCGCTCGCCATGGGCGCCGACCGCGCCATCCTGGTCAAGACGGATGAGCAGACCGAGCCGCTGGGCGTCGCCAAGGTGCTGAAGGGCGTGGTCGAGGCCGAGAAGCCCGGCCTCGTCATCCTCGGCAAGCAGGCGATCGACGATGACTCGAACCAGACCGGCCAGATGCTGGCGGCACTTTTGGGCTGGGCGCAGGGCACCTTCGCCTCCAAGATCGAGCTCGGTGGCGACAAGGCCAAGGTTACGCGCGAGGTCGATGGCGGTCTGCAGACGGTGGAGCTGAAGATGCCGGCGATCGTCACCGCCGACCTTCGCCTCAACCAGCCGCGCTATGCCTCGCTGCCCAACATCATGAAGGCCAAGAAGAAGCCGCTCGACGAGAAGAGCCCGGCCGACTACGGCGCCGACGTCAAGCCGCGGCTCAAGGTGATCAAGACCGAGGAGCCGGGCGGCCGCAAGGCGGGCGTCAAGGTCAAGAGCGTCGCCGAGTTGATCGAGAAGCTGAAGAACGAAGCCGGCGTTCTGTAAGGGATCGGGAAAGGACAAGAAAAATGGCAATTCTCCTCATCGCCGAACACGACAACGCAACCCTTTCCGACCAGACCGCCAAGGCGCTGTCGGCGGCCCTCCAGATCGGCTCCGACGTCGACGTGCTGGTTGCCGGCAAGGGCGCCAAGGCCCCTGCCGACGCCGCTGCCAAGCTGAAAGGCGTTCGCAAGGTGCTGCTGGCCGAAGCCGATGAGCTCTCCGAGCGTCTGGCAGAACCGCTGGCCGCGCTCGTGGTGTCGCTCGCCGGCTCCTATGACACGATCGTCGCGCCGGCCACCTCGGCCGGCAAGAACGTCGCGCCGCGCGTCGCGGCCCTGCTCGACGTCGCGCAGGTGTCCGAGATCATCGAGGTGGTCTCGCCCGATACCTTCAAGCGGCCGATCTACGCCGGCAACGCCATCCAGACCGTGCAGTCGACCGACGCCAAGAAAGTCATCACGGTGCGCACCGCCTCCTTCTCGGCCGCGCCCGAGGGCGGCTCGGCTTCGGTCGAGACGGTGAACGCCGCCGCGAACCCCGGCCTCTCCTCCTTCGTCGAGAACAAGCTCTCCGAGAACGACCGTCCGGAGCTGACCTCGGCCAAGATCATCATCTCGGGCGGCCGCGCGCTCGGCTCGTCGGAAAAGTTCCAGGAAGTGATCCTGCCCGTCGCCGACAAGCTCGGCGCCGCCGTCGGCGCCTCCCGCGCGGCGGTCGACGCCGGCTACGCCCCGAACGACTGGCAGGTCGGCCAGACCGGCAAGGTGGTCGCCCCCGATCTCTACATCGCCGTCGGCATCTCCGGCGCCATCCAGCACCTCGCCGGCATGAAGGATAGCAAGGTCATCGTCGCCATCAACAAGGACGAGGAAGCGCCGATCTTCCAGGTTGCCGACTACGGCCTCGTCGGCGATCTCTTCGTTATCCTGCCGGAGCTGCAAAAGGCGCTTTGACGCGTTCTGCTTAGGCATATTAAAATCCGAAGGGTGGGGTAGACGAAGTCGCCCCGCCCTTTTAGTTTGCACTGCACAAAAAGCAGGCCGTGAAAGGCCTGGGCAATTCCGGGAAAAGTGGGTAGCGGTTTTCCGTCGGGAATTGCGACAAACAAAAAAGGCAATTCCAGGAAAGGGCGCAGCGTTGTTGCGTCCGGAATTGCGGGAAACAAAGAGATGGGAGCGTTTCCGTGCGTCGCAGAAGCGGAAATGCTCCAGACGGGATCGGGGTAATGAGCAAGATCGAGACGATCGGCATTGTCGGCGCAGGTCAAATGGGCGGCGGTATCGCCCATGTCGCGGCGCTGGCCGGCTACAAGGTCCTGATCCACGACATCTCGTCCGACCGGATCGAGAAGGGCATCGCCACTGTCAGCGGCAACATGGCCCGCCAGGTCGGTTCGGGGAAGCTCGAGGAGAAGGCGCGCAACGAAGCGATGGCGCGCATCTCGTCAGCTACCGCCATGGCCGATCTCGCGGCTGCCGACCTCGTCATCGAGGCGGCGACCGAGGACGAGACGGTCAAGCGCAAGATCTACGCGCAGCTCTGCCCGCAGCTCAATCCGGAGGCGATTCTCGCAACCAACACCTCCTCGATCTCGATCACCCGGCTCGCCGCGCAGACCGACCGGCCGGAGCGCTTCATCGGCATACATTTCATGAACCCGGTGCCGGTGATGAAGCTGGTCGAGCTGGTGCGCGGCATCGCCACCGAGGACCGGACCTTCGAGGCCGCCAAGACGTTCGTGAACCGACTCGACAAGACGATCACCGTTTCGGAGGATTTCCCGGCCTTCATCGTCAACCGCATCCTGCTGCCGATGATCAACGAGGCGATCTACACGCTCTATGAGGGCGTCGGCACGGTCGACGCCATCGACACCGCGATGCGGCTCGGCGCCAACCATCCGATGGGGCCGCTGCAGCTTGCCGACTTCATCGGTCTAGACACCTGCCTGTCGATCATGCAGGTGCTGCATGAGGGCCTGTCGGACTCGAAGTATCGCCCCTGCCCGCTGCTGGTGAAATATGTCGAGGCCGGCTGGCTGGGCCGCAAGACCGGCCGCGGCTTCTACGACTATCGCGGCGATCATCCGGTGCCGACGCGCTGATCCTCCCGACCAAACGCTCTCCGTCGCGGCGCTCAGGATGCCGCGGCAAGCGGCAGCGGCGCCGCGTCGTCTTTCGAGGCTTCGTCCGGGGCCGCCGAAACGCAACCGCGTCCGGCCGCCTTGGCGGCATAGCAGGCGGCGTCCGCTCGAGCGATGATCTCGTCCGCCTCGCCGCAGCCGGCGCGGATCGGCGCGAGCCCGATGCTGGCGCCGATCGAATGCGGCCGACCGTCCCAGCTGAAATTCAGGTTGCGGATGGTATCGATGATGGAGCGCGCCGCTATTGCAGCCCGTGCCGGTGCGCTTGACTTCAGGATGACGGCAAACTCGTCGCCGCCCAGACGCGCGACGATGTCCTCGGGCCCGAGCACATTGCGGATCGCATCGGCCACGCGTTTCAACAATGCATCGCCGGCGGCATGGCCGCCGGTGTCGTTGACCGCCTTGAAATGATCGAGGTCGACGAACATGAAGTGGTGCTCGCCGCCGGTGAGACGGCACCGATCGACCAGTTCCTCCATCGTGCGGATGAAGCTCGAGCGGTTGGCGAGCCCCGTCAGCGCATCATGGGCGGCGGCGTAGGCGAGCTGGCGCTGCAGGGCGCGCGCGTCGGTGAAATCCTGGAAGACGATGACCAGCCCGCAGAATTCGTCGCGGTCGTTCATGATCGGCGAGACCACCTGGCGGATGCTGCAGCGCGTGTCGTCGCGCCGGATGAGAACGGCGCGGGCGTTCTGGTCGCAATGGTGGCGATCGCCGGCCGAAGGTCGCGTCAGGCCGATCCTCTGCCCGCTTTCCTCGTCGACCGCCTGGTAGACATGGCCGAGCACCTTGCCAAGCGCCTCGCCGCTGGCAACGCCGGTGAGCTTTTCGGCGACCGGGTTCATAAAGGTGATGCGGTTGGCGGCATCGGTGCAGATCACCGCGTCGCCGATCGACTGCAGCGTCACCCTGAGCCGCTCCTTCTCGTCGGCCAGCATGGCGGCGGAAACCTTGAGCCGTTCTTCGGCTTGCTTGCGCTGGGTGATGTCGGTCAGGCTGCCAATGGCGCGTATCAGCCGGCCCTCGGCGTCGCGCTCGATCGTCTTACCGCGGTCGAGGATCCAGACCCAATGGCCGTCCTTGTGACGCATCCGGAACTCGGCCTCGAAGAAAGGCGTCTCGCCGGCAAGATGCGCCCGGTCCGCCTCGGCGACGCGCTCGCGGTCGTCCGGGTGGATCATCGTCAGCCAGCGGTCGGGATCGCCGTCCAACTCGCCATCGTCATAGCCCAGCATCCTGACCCAGGTCTCGGAGTAGGTCGTGCCGCCCCTGCGCATGTCGAGGCTCCAGACGCCTTGTCCGGCGCTGGTCAGCGCGAAGTTCCAGCGCGTTTCGGCTTCGGCGATGCGCGCTTCGGCCTGCTTGCGCGCATCGATGTCCTCGATCTGCGACACAAGATAAAGCGGGCGACGGGTTTCCTCATCGCGGATGACGGACCCGGCTAGCTGCGCCCACACCGGGGTGCCGTCCTTGCGGAGGTAGCGCTTCTCGAAATGGAAGGAATCGATCTTTCCCTCGTTCAGCGCGATCATCGTCTCACGGCCGATCCGCAGATCGTGGGGATGCGTGATCTGGAAGAAGGTCAGCGCCTCGATTTCCGCGCGGCTGTAGCCGAGCATCGCGGCGAAGGCGGGATTGGTCTGAAGGATGCGGCCATCGAGGCCGACGATGGCGACGCCGATCGCCGAATCCTCCATCGCGCGGCGAAAGCGCTGCTCGCTCTCGGCGATCTGCCGGCGGTCGTCGATGATCTTCCGGATGAACAGCGCCGAGACAAACAGCGTCACGGCCGTGACGGCGACGGATATCTGCAGGCAGACCCTCAGCGCCTCCGAGCCGAGCTCCAGCGCCGGCAACAGGACCGATGCAGTCAGGGTAACGAGCCCTGCCGCCATCAAGAGGGGCACGGCGCGCTTGCCGGCCCGCGGACCTTTCCAACTCAACCACGCCAAAATGCGATCCCACCCAATGCGCAACTGCGCGTCGCCACAACCCTCGCGGATCGATTTTAAGGAATGGTTGCGTAAGCGGCGGCGGCCACTCCGCTAACCGGCAAACAATTGCCGGCATGATTAAAGATCGGTGTGCGATCCTACCAGCGAACGAAAAGCCGCCCACCAAGCGCGCCGAGCGCGGTGAGGAAGGTGATCGCGATCGTGTACCAAGTGGCGACGAACAGCGGCGAATCGTCGAAGCAATGCGCGGCATAGAAGGTCGCCGCCAAGCCACCAGCCAGAAGACCCGCGATAGCGCCGGCCAGCACCGGCCGCGTCGGCGCGCCATAGCGCAGCATGCCGAGGAAGATCGCCAGCGGGCCGATGCCGATCAGCGGGATGAAGCTCATGCAGATCATCATGTTGGAGCCCACGAGCCGCCTGCCCCACTCCGCCTCCGGCACGACGAGAAGCTCCAGGATCACGGCGATCACGACGAGCACGGGCGCGGCGAGCATCCATAGTTTGGCGCGCCTGCTCGCCTCACCGGGCGTCGACAGCGCCCGGACCAGGGCGAAGGCGCTGGCCGTGAGCGCCAGGGTGAAGACGAACTTCGACATGAAGCGCATCGTGTGCATGGCCGGCATGATGTCCGGGCGCGGACCGATGGTCATGAAAAAGACCATCGCCGCGACCACCACCGCCACGCCGACGGCCAGGCACCAGGCCAGGCCAAGCGGCATCGCCTTGTTGCGGGCATCAGCGTCCAGCGCCTTGATGAGGTCCTCGGTTCTCATGTCACTGTCGTCCGAACCTTTTGGCGATCGCGGCAAGGCCGCGATGCAGCGACACCCGCACCGCCGTCTCGCTGATGCCGAGCTTGGCTGCCGTCTCGCCGATCGAATGGCCGTCGACCGAGATCGAGGAAACCACGGAGCGCTGCGCAGGCGGCAAGCCGTCTAGAGCCCGGTTTATGTCGCGCTCGCTGACCGTCTCCGCTTCCGGCTCGGCGAAAGACTCGGCGATCTCGTCGATCTCGACCTCGATGCGCCGGCCTCGCCGGCGGAAGGCATCGATCAGCTTGAAGCGGGCGATCGCATAGACCCATGGCAGCACCGGCGCGTCTTCTCGCCACGTGTGCCGTTTGACGTGAATGGCCAGCAAGGTTTCCTGCACGACATCCTCGGGGTCGACCCCGCCCTGAACGATCTTGCGCCGGACGAAGCCGCGGACGAGGGCGGCTATCCGGTGAAGAAAGTCGGCATAAGCCCTTTCGTCTCCCGCGATCGCGGCCCTGAGCAGCCGGGAGAGCTCGGCTTCGTCCTTGCCGGTCACAAGAGTGTACCCCCGATGTTCGCGTCTCGGCCCTGGTTTGTTACGTGGCCGGCGAAATAATGTCCAAGCCAAAGTGCCGGAAAATCACGAAAGTTTGCGGCGCGGCGACTGATTGAAGCAGCATCACAATGTTGACTATGCTAATCAGGTATTGATAGGTGCAGCCGTGCCCGAACCCTGTCTCCAGATGTGAGGACGATGCCCATGAAACTTGCCCTTTTGACCCTTACCGGCGCCGTCGCGCTGACGGCGAGCCTGATCGCCGGTCCGGCCCTGGCCGAGGATGCCGGCATCATCGTCTACAACGCCCAGCATGAAAGCCTCGCCAAGGAATGGGCGAAGGGCTTCACCAAGGAAACCGGCATCAAGGTGACGCTGCGCAATGGCGGCGACAGCGATTTCTCCAACCAGATCGTCGCCGAAGACGCCGCGTCGCCGGCCGACGTGTTCCTGACCGAGAATTCGCCGGCGATGGCGCTCGTCGAGGCGGCCGGCCTGTTCGCGCCGGTCGATGCCGAGACGCTGGCGCAGGTGCCGCAGGAATACCAGCCCTCGACCGGCAAGTGGGTGGGCGTCGCAGCGCGCAGCACCGTCTTTGTCTACAACAAGGACAAGCTGAAGGAAGACCAGTTGCCCAAATCGCTGCTCGACCTCACCGATCCGAGCTGGAAGGGCCGTTGGGCCGCCTCGCCGTCCGGCGCCGATTTCCAGGCCATCGTCAGCGCTCTGCTCCAGCTCAAGGGCGAGCCCGCGACGACTGCTTGGCTGAAGGCGATGAAGGAGAACTCCACCACATACAAGGGCAACAACACGGTGATGAAGGCGGTCAATGCCGGCGAGATCGATGGCGGCGTGATCTTCCACTATTATTATTTCGGCGACCAGGCGAAAACCGGCGAGAACAGCAAGAATATCGGGCAGCACTATTTCAAGAAACAGGATCCGGGCGCGTTCGTGTCGATCTCCGGTGGCGGCGTGCTGGCTTCGAGCAAGCATCCGAAGGAAGCCCAGGCCTTCTTGAAATGGGTCACCGGCAAGGGCGGCCAGGAGGTGCTGAAGACCGGCACATCCTATGAATACGCGGTCGGCAAGGGTGCCGAGTCCAACCCGAAGCTGGTGCCGCTGGCCGACCTGCAGGCGCCGAAGGTCGATCCGGCGACGCTGAACTCCAAGAAGGTCATCGACCTGATGACGCAAGCCGGCTTGCTTTAGTTCGCGTTCGTCCTAAAAGGACACCGACCGTGCTCCTGCGGGAATTCGCTTTCCGCGGGAGCGCTTTTGTTTTGGAGATGGCCTCGTCGATGACGATCAGCTGCCTTTCCGGCCGCGTTCGCGGTTCATCGGATCGCCTGCGTCCGTCGAGCCTGGTGATGCATTCCCTCTGATGGTATCCGCGATCGACCTCACGCCCTCAGGCCTGCCGGCTGCCGCAAGGCAGCGCCGGCGGTCCACGTCGTGGATCACGCTGGCCGCCGCCCTCGTCTCGCTGATCGCGCTGCTGCCGCTTGCCTTCATCGTCTGGACGGCGATCCAGACCGGCTGGGAAACGGTCGTGGCGCTGATCTTCCGTCCTCGTGTCGGCGGACTCCTCATCAACACTGTCCTGCTCGTCGTCGTGTCGGTGCCGGTCGCCATCGTGCTGTCGGTCGCGCTCGCCTGGCTGACCGAGCGCAGCGATCTGCCTGGCAACCGGCTGTGGTCGTGGCTGTCGGTTGCGCCGCTCGCCATTCCCGCTTTCGTCCACAGCTATGCCTGGATCAGCCTTGTGCCTGGCCTGCACGGGCTCTGGGCCGGCGTGCTGGTCTCCGTCATCGCCTATTTCCCGTTCCTCTATCTGCCGATCGCGGCCGCGCTGCGCCGGCTCGACCCTGCGCTGGAGGATGCCGCGGCCGCGCTTGGCCTCGGCCCGTGGCGGGTCTTCGCGCGTGTCGTGCTGCCGCAATTGAGGCTCGCCATCTGCGGCGG
>NZ_JHQR01000090.1 GCF_014843825.1 Mesorhizobium silamurunense | reverse complement strand
GAAGGCGCGCAGCCGGGCAAGCGATGCCAATTGCGGCTTCACGCTGTTTTCGCGCAATGTCGGCCAATGCGCGGCGATCAATGCCTCGATCGAGCGCATGAACGCCAATCTCGACACCTTGCAGGCCAAGCGCGAGCGGCTGGCCGGCGGCGGCACCCGGCGCGACCGCAGCCGCATCCTTGCGGCGCTCGACGCCAATGGCTGCCGCGACGACGAGATCGCTCCGCGCCGCGCTCCTATTCAGGAGGCCGCGCGCGACAATGGCAACGGCAATCTCTTCGAACAGCTTTTCGGCCGCGGTCAGGAAACCGAGCCTCTCGAGTTGCCCGATGCATCGGAGGTGCCGTCCGACGATCCCAGCGTGCGCAACATCCGCCGCATCATCAACCAGCCGGACGGCCTGGACCTGCCGCAGCCCAACGGCGAATTCCATACGGTGTGCGTACGCACTTGCGACGGCTATTTCTTCCCGATGTCGAACGCCGCCTCCTACGGCGATTTCGAGCGCGACCAGAAGAATTGCGAATCGAGCTGCCCCGGCACCGAGATGCAAGTCTTCTACACGCGCGGCATGGACGACGATGCCGGGGCGATGACCTCGTCGGTGACCGGCCGCCCTTACAGCGAGCTGCCGACGGCCTACCTCTACAAGAGCGCGAACTTCTCGCGGTCGCCGCAATGCGGCTGCAACGCCCAGGCTGAAAACTTCTCGATCATCGCCGGTAATCCGCCCAATCCGGAACAGTCGCAGCCGGACAGCGAGGCCACGCCCTTCGTCCCGGTACCGGCCGCCAAACCCGATCCTGGCGCCGACCCCGAAACGCTCGCCAATGCCGAAGGCGGGCTCGACCGCGCAGCGATCAAGCGCCTGACCACCAAGGTGCCGGAGTCGCCGGTATCGGCGCTGCCGCCGGAACAGCGCAAGGTCAGGGTCGTCGGGCCAGCGTTCCTTCCCGACCCATCAGCGGCAATAGATCTGAAAGCTCGGGCCCCGAAGTCCGCCCGGTGAGCGCCAGCCGCAGCGGCATAAACAGCGGCTTGCCCTTGCGGCCGGTCGCTTCCTTGATCTTGCCGGTCCAGTCCTTCCAGACGGCGCCATTCCATGGCTCTTCCGGCAACAGGTCGAACGCCTGGTCGAGGAAGTTGCGATCCTCGCCGGAGAACTCCGCCGACTCCTGCGGCCCGTCACTCAGGATTCTCCACCAGGCGACAGCGTCCGACAAGCGGTCGATATTGCCGCGTACCGCCAGCCAGAAGGGCTCGGCCTTGTCGCCGGAAATGCCGAGCACGATCAGCCGGTCGCGCGCCTCCTCGAACGGCATTTGATGCATGAGCGTCCGGTTGAGCACGAACAACTCGTCGGGATCGAACTTGGCGGCGGACTTGGACGTCGCCGCCGGGTCGAAATGCCCGGCGAGCTCGTTGAGATCGTGCGCGGCCGTAACGTTCTCCGATGTGCCGACGAGCACGGCGAGCGAGGCGACCGCCATCGGCTCGATGCCGTCCTCGCGCAGGCTTTCGATGGACAGCGCGCCAGTGCGCTTCGACAGCCCCTCGCCCGAGACGGTGGTCAAGAGATTGTGGTGGCCGAACACCGGCGGCTCGGCGCCCAGCGCCTGGAACAAGGCGATCTGCACGCCGGTATTGGTGACGTGATCATCGCCGCGGATGACATGGGTGACGCTCATATCGATGTCGTCGACCACCGAAGGCAGCGTGTAGAGATAGGTGCCGTCCTCGCGCACTAGGACCGGGTCCGACAGCGAGGCGAGATCGACGGTCTCCTCGCCGCGCACCAGGTCGTTCCAGTGCACCTCGGTGCGTTCGGGCTGCAGCGGGTCGCCGGTGAAGTTCGGCAGAAGAAAGCGCCAGTGCGGGCGGCGCCCGTCGGATTCGTATTCGGCCACCTGCTCCGGCGTCAGCGTCAGCGCCTCGCGGCCATAGACCGGCGGCAGGCCGCGCGTGCGGCGCACCTTGCGGCGCAGATCGAGTTCCTCCGGCGTTTCGTAGCAGGCATAGAGCACCCGCGCCGCCTTCAGCCGCTCGACCGCCGCGTCGTAGATCTCGACGCGGCGCGACTGGTATTCGGTGACATCCGGAAAAATGCCCAGCCAATGCAGGTCGTACAGGATGGAATCGGCGAATTCCTGGGTCGAGCGGGCAACGTCGGTGTCATCGAAGCGCTGGATGTAGCGGCCCTTATTGTTCATGGCGAACAGCCAGTTGAACAGCGCGGTGCGCGCGTTGCCGATATGAATGCGGCCGGTCGGCGATGGGGCGAAACGAACGGTAATGGTCATGAGCGGGGCGTAACGAATGCTTTTAGGCTTGACAAGACACGCCCCCGCGCAAGCGCAAGAGATAGTGCAAGCCAGCCAAAATGAAAAGCCGCTCGTCGGGCTCGGCTCCGGGCCACCCGGCGAACTCGTCCGCAACGATCGTCGAATCCAGGCTTTTGGAGGCCCCTTTCTGTCCCCGTTATCCACATATGTGACACACAACATATTGGGGTCACGAAAGCTACAAAAACGAATCCTTGACGGGTCAGAACGAGTCGCTTTTTATAGGCCATGCGCTCCTGTTGCGGGCGTGACCGGAGAGTTCAGAGGCCGGTCTTTTTCCCGGATTTTGTGCGTTTTTGCCCGCATTTCCGCCTGTTCACGAGGCCGGCGGGAGCGTTGGGATGTTGGGGCTTGGGTGGGCGAAAGGGAGAATTGTCGGCCTGGAAAAAATGATCTGTTAACACTATATTTAGTGTTTGCAGGCAGGCTCGACCCTAGATAGTGTGAACCTCCCTCGAACGAGGGAATCGACCAAAGTTTCAGTTAGGGACCCGCGGGGGTCGGCCTGCAGCCCGGGCAAATGCTTGGGCAAAGCGTTTTGCTGTCTGCACGGCGGCACCCGCGACGAGGAGAATGCCGGCATTGCTCGCGATGCCGGCAAACGGCGGACCGCGCTTTTAGCCATTGGGGCAGCAATCCCTGGGGAAAAGCGCTATATATAGATAAAAGGGACCGGACCAATGCGCATCGAGCGTCGCTTCACCAAGCCAGACCAAGCAGGTCAAGAAAGGGCTGCCTATGCGGAGATCGAATTCCGCAAGGCCCTGTCGGAGATCAAGAATCCCGATGGCTCGGTGGTGTTCCGCCTGGACAACATCGATGTGCCGGCCCAGTTCAGCCAGGTCGCGGCCGACATCCTGGCCCAAAAGTATTTTCGCAAGGCCGGCGTGCCCGCGCGCCTGAAGAAGGTCGAGGAGAACGACGTCCCGTCCTTCCTGTGGCGCTCGGTTGCGGACGAGACCGAACTTGCCAAGCTCCCGGAAGCGGAGCGCTATGGTTCGGAAACCGACGCCCGCCAGGTCTTCGACCGGCTGTCCGGCACCTGGACCTATTGGGGCTGGAAGGGCGGCTACTTCAAATCGGAAGAAGACGCGCGCGCCTTCCGTGACGAGCTCGCCTATATGCTGGCCACCCAGCGCGTCGCGCCGAACTCGCCGCAATGGTTCAACACCGGCCTGCACTGGGCCTATGGCATCGACGGTCCGAGCCAGGGTCATTTCTATGTCGACCCCTTCACCGGCAAGCTGACCAAGTCGAAGTCCGCCTACGAGCACCCCCAGCCGCATGCCTGCTTCATCCAAAGCGTGCAGGATGACCTCGTCAACGAGGGCGGCATCATGGACCTGTGGGTGCGTGAGGCGCGCCTGTTCAAATACGGTTCCGGCACCGGCTCGAACTTCTCGATGCTGCGCGGCGAAGGCGAGAAGCTTTCCGGCGGCGGCCGCTCGTCCGGCCTAATGAGCTTCCTCAAGATCGGCGACCGCGCGGCCGGCGCCATCAAGTCGGGCGGCACGACGCGCCGCGCCGCCAAGATGGTCATCGTCGATGCCGACCATCCCGATATCGAGGACTTCATCGACTGGAAGGTCAATGAGGAGCAGAAGGTCGCCTCGCTGGTGACCGGCTCGAAAATCGTCAAGAAGCACCTCGAAGCGATCATGAAGGCCTGCGTCAATTGCGAAGGCAATGGCGACGACTGCTTCGATCCGGCGCTGAACACCGCGTTGAAGCGCGAGATCAAGTTGGCCAAGCGGAACTCGGTGCCGGAGAACTATATTTACCGCGTCATCCAGTTCGCCCGCCAGGGCTACACCTCGATGTCGTTCAAGACCTACGACACCGACTGGGATTCTGACGCCTATCTAACCGTTTCCGGCCAAAACTCCAACAATTCGGTGTCGCTGAAGGACAATTTCCTGCGCGCCGTCGAGGCCGATGGCGACTGGCAGCTCACCGCCCGCAAGGACGGCAAGGTGCTGAAGACGCTGAAGGCACGCCACCTCTGGGAAAAGATCGGCTACGCCGCCTGGGCCTCGGCCGACCCCGGCCTGCACTTCAACACGACGATGAACGACTGGCACACCTGCGCTTCGGCCGGTGCGATCCGGGCCTCCAACCCGTGCTCGGAATACATGTTCCTCGACGACACGGCCTGCAATCTAGCCTCGATCAACCTTTTGCCCTACCGCAAGGAAGACGGCACGATCGACATCGCGGCTTACGAACACACCGTTCGTCTGTGGACCGTCGTGCTCGAAATCTCGGTGATGATGGCGCAGTTCCCGTCGAAGGAGATCGCCAAGCTCTCCTACGACTACCGCACGCTCGGCCTCGGCTACGCCAATATCGGCGGCCTGCTGATGACCTCGGGCATCCCCTACGACTCCGACGAGGGCCGCGCCATCTGCGCCGCGCTCACCGCGATCATGACCGGCGTCGCCTACTCGACCTCGGCCGAGATGGCTTCCGAGCTCGGCGCCTTCCCGGACTATGACCGCAACGCCCAGAACATGCTGCGCGTCATGCGCAACCACCGCCGCGCCGCTTACGGCGACAAGGACGGCTACGAGAAGCTCGCCGTCAATCCGGTGCCGCTGGTCGCGTCCGACCTCAAGCAGCAGGCGCTGGCCGAGCATGCCCGCGCTGCCTGGGACCGCGCCATCGAGCTCGGCGAGGAGCATGGCTACCGCAACGCGCAGGCGACCGTGATCGCGCCGACCGGCACGATTGGTCTAGTCATGGACTGCGACACCACCGGCATCGAGCCCGACTTCGCGCTGGTGAAATTCAAGAAGCTCGCCGGCGGCGGCTACTTCAAGATCATCAACCGCGCCGTGCCGGAAGCGCTGAGGACGCTGGGCTACTCCGAAAGCCAGATCGCCGAGATCGAGGCCTATGCGGTCGGCCACGGCAACCTCAACCAGGCGCCGGGCATCAATCCGTCGACGCTGAAGGCCAAGGGCTTCACCGACGAGAAGATCGCGGCGCTGAACGCGGCGCTGAAGTCGGCCTTCGACATCAAGTTCGTGTTCAACCAGTGGACGCTCGGCGCCGACTGGGTGAAGGAGACGCTCGGCTTCACCGACGAGCAGCTCTCCGACTTCTCCTTCGAGATGCTGCCGGCGCTGGGCTTCACCAAGAAGGAGATCGACGCCGCCAACATCCATGTCTGCGGCGCGATGACCCTTGAGGGAGCACCATTTCTGAAAGACCAGCACCTGCCGGTGTTCGACTGCGCCAGCCCTTGCGGCAAGATCGGCAAGCGCTCACTGTCGATCCAGAGCCACATCCTGATGATGGCCGCGGCGCAGCCCTTCATCTCGGGCGCCATCTCCAAGACCATCAACATGCCGAACGAGGCGACGGTCGAGGACGCCAAGAACGCCTACATGCTGTCCTGGAAGCTGGCGCTGAAGGCCAACGCGCTCTACCGCGACGGCTCGAAGCTGTCGCAGCCGCTCAACGCCTCGCTGCTCGCCGATGACGACGAGGACGAGGACGAGGCGGTCGAGCAACTGATCGCCGCACCGGCCGCCCAGCGCGCCGTGCAGGTGACGGAAAAGATCGTCGAGCGCGTCATCGAGCGGCTTTACCGCGACCGCGAGAAACTGCCGAACCGCCGCAAGGGCTACACGCAGAAGGCGGTCGTCGGCGGCCACAAGGTGTATCTCAGGACCGGCGAATTCGACGACGGCCGCCTCGGCGAGATATTCATCGACATGCACAAGGAAGGCGCGGCCTTCCGCGCGATGATGAACAACTTCGCCATCGCAATCTCGCTCGGCCTGCAATATGGCGTGCCGCTCGATGAATATGTCGAGGCCTTCACCTTCACCAAGTTCGAACCGGCCGGCATGGTGCAGGGCAACGACGCGATCAAGAACGCGACCTCGATCCTTGACTATGTGTTCCGCGAGCTTGCCGTCTCCTATCTCGGCCGCCACGACCTCGCCCATGTCGACCAGTCGGACTTCGACAAGACAGCGCTCGGCCGCGGCATCACCGAAGGCAAGGCGACACCCTTCTCGAAAGGCCTCTATCGCGGCGCCTCGCCGGTGAAGCTGGTGTCGGGCGTCGGCACCGAGCCCAAGGGTTTTGGCGGCTCGGCACCGACGACCACCCCTGCCCGCGCAGCACCGACCGCCTTCGCCGGTTCCAACGTGCTGGCGCTGAAGCCGGCGAGCGACGAGGCCCTAGCCTACAAGCGCGACTATGAGGACCGCGCCAGGGAACTGGCCGAGGAGATGGTGGAACAGGAAGCCGAGGCCGCCGGCGGCGCCGAAGCTCTGTTCACCGACGCCGCTGCGAACGAAGCGGCCGAGGCGAAGAAGCTCGCCGCGACCAGGCGCCAGCAGTCGCTGCTGCAGGGCTACACCGGCAACGAATGCTCCGAGTGCCACAACTTCACCATGGTGCGGAACGGCACCTGCGAGAAGTGCGACACCTGCGGTTCGACGAGCGGGTGCAGCTGAGATCTGGATGCCGCCTCGGCTGACGGTTCGCGAAGTCATTCGCCTACTGGAGGCCGACGGCTGGTATCTGGTTGCAACCAAGGGCAGCCATCGCCAATATAAGCACAAGACCAAAGCCGGCCGCGTCACCGTGGCCGGCAAGCCGTCTGAAGAGGTTGCCCCAGGAACGCTGAACAGCATCCTCAAGCAGTCCGGTCTGAAGGAGCGATGACATGCGTTACGCGGTGGTGATCGAAAAAGCCGGAGACAATTTTTCCGCTTATGTGCCGGACTTGCCGGGCTGCATCGCGACCGGCGCGACCGTGCCTGAGGTGGAAAACGAAATTCGCGGCGCAATACGTTTCCATATCGAGGGTTTGCGCGCCGACGGTTTGGAAATTCCTGAAGCCGTCAGCTTGGCGGAATATGTAGAGGCATAGAACCGTCGGGATTGCAGTACGATCAGTTGGCAATGCTGCCCTATACTGCGACGGTATCGAATGATCGACCACATCACCATCGAAGTGAGCGACCTCGAGAAGAGCAAGCTCTTCTACGAAAAGGCGTTCGCGCCGTTGGGATACAGCCTCTCTTTCGGCAAGGAAGGCGTGTTCTGGGCCTTCGATGTCGGCAATGGCTGCCTGTTCGAGATCCAGCGCACCGGCGAGAAACCGCCGCTCACCCATCTGCATGTGGCCTTCCGGGTAAAGAGCAAGGCGAAGGTCGATGCGTTCTATCGGGCAGCGCTCGAGGCACGCGTCGGGGACAATGGCGCACCCGGTCCGCTCCCGGATTATGCTCAGAATTACTACGCCTGCTTCGTGCTCGATCCCGATGGCTACAACATCGAGGCGATGATCAACGAGCCTTCCGCGTCGTCATTCTAGGGCGGAGCAAGGAGCGAAGCGACGCGGCGCAGACCCTAGAATCTACGCCGTTACATCAAGGCGTTGCAGCGGTTCAGAATTCTGCACCGTTGCGCCCTACGGCAATGGTCACATGGATCCTCGGGCCAAGCCCGAGGATGACGAAGCGCGAGGACGAGCGTCCACCTCTGCGTAGAAGATGCGCATCAATCCTTGAACGCAATCCCGTACTTCGCCGCCTGCTCCTTCGGCATATCGGCCAGCGCCTGGCGCACCGTGTAGCCGCCATAGACGTCGCCGCCGTTGCGGATCATCCAGTCCTCGACATCCGCCTCGGCCACCGTCATGCGGTCGCCCATCTTGTACTGGTTGCCGTTGACCGGCTTGTCGGCGAGAAGGCCGACGAAGTGGCCGTCGCTGTAGCCGGTAAGCTGCAGCCAGATGTGCTCGGTGGCGCCGTTCTGAGTAAGCGGGAACTTCACCGTGTAGGTGCCGGGCGTACGTGCGTCCATCAGCTCATGGAAGCGCGGCAGCGTCGAATGGCCCTTGGCCTTGGCGCCCTGCATCGCCTTGTCGCCAGTGTAATAGGCGACCACGTTTTCCTTCATTGGGCGCGGCGCGGTCGGCGAGGCGCCGGGCGCTGCCTCCGGAATGGCGGCCGGCTTGTTGCTCGCCATGTGGCCGAGCGCGTTGAAGAACCCGTAGCCAAGAGCGGCTGCGAAAACGATTGCCACAACTGGATTGCGCATAGACCCCTCCAAGACGCGATCACGAACACGTTACCGGAAGGGCGTTGCCGCACCGCTAAGGGACAAAGTGAGCGGATGATTAGCGAAATGCTGAAAATTGCCGCCAAGGCCGTGGATGTCGTTCAACCGCCAAACGGCAAATTGCCTGATCCAGGTCAAGGCGCTGCAGGGCGTCCTGTTGTCTCCTCGGCTGTTCTTGCGAGGAGATACCCATGCCCACCGAGACCTTGATCGTCATCGCCGTCGTTCTGGCCTATTTTGCGATCTTCATGGGCGTGCTCGCCTATGCGGCATTCACGGAATCACGTCCCCGGTCGGCCAAGCAGCCGAGGAAATCCGTAAGCGGATCAATCCGCGTCGGCCACCATCGGCCCGCCGCCGAGCCAGGCGCGCCATTGCCGCTCGTCGCCATGGAACACGTTGAGGTCGACGCGGCCGCTCACGCCGTGCGACAGGCCGGAGCCGGAATACTGCCAGAACAGCCACCTGCGGCCCGGATAGACCTTTGACGGGTGCGCGGCGACCGCGCGCAGCCAGAACGGATAGTCCTGGAAGGCGCCGCGCAGATTGTCGCGATAGAAGTCCGGCGACGTGTAGATGATGGGCCGCTGGCCGTAGTAGCGCTCCAGCTTGTCCATGAACACCTGCATCTTCTCCAGCACTTTTTCGCGCGAAGGCCGGCGCTGGCAGGAGGAATCGCCGTTCCACTCGACGTCGATCACCGGCGGCAGCCCGCCTTGGACCCGCGGCACGTTGCGGATGAACCAGTCGGCCTGCTCGCCGGCGGTGCGGCACCAATAGAAGAAATGATAGGCGCCGCGCTTCAGCCCGGCGGCGTCGGCGCCGCGCCAGTTCCTCATGAACATCGGATCGAGATGGTCGCCGCCATCGGTCGCCTTGATATAGGCGAAGTTGGCGCCCTGGGCGCGCAGCTTCTGCCAGTTGATGTTGCCCTGCCAGCGCGAGACGTCGACGCCGTGCACCGCAAGATGCCGGGGCGATGAGCGGCCGAAATTGATCGGCTTGGCATCGCGGAAAGCATAGCGGGTGACCGGGCTGGCGAGCATCGCCGGTGCTGCGCGCGACAGCCGCTTCGGCGGCGATACGAGCGCTGCCTCCTGAACCGGCGGCTCGACCGCGTCCGGCAGGTCGGTCGCCGGGAACGCCGCCGTCTCTTCCTCGGCCAGGCCGAAAGGACGCGAATTCCCGTCGTCGGGGCGTGCGTTCTCGTCGTCAAGACGCGCATTCTCGTCGCCAGGCAGCGGCGCCGGGGGCCTGATGCGCGCCGAGCCCGTCATCGACGCGGTCTGTACGGTTGTCTCGGTATCGGCCGCCCCCACGGCCTTCGCCACCGGCGCGCTCGGCCGCACGACGGAGCTCGTCGTCTCGCTGGACGGCACCTGCAAGGCATCGACGCCCGAGGTGGACGAGCAGCCGGCAAGGCAAAGCGCTGCGAGCACGAAACTGACGACGCCAAAAATCCGCATCTTGACCTGTACGCAAAACAAAACAGACCGAGGGCAGGAACGACGCCGCCGGAAGCGCCTTTCCTAATGAGAAATTACCAATAAAGTTTGAATCAAAATTTACTTTTGGTCCGGCCGGGCGATTCGCGATCGGCCCGTGCCGCCGTGAAGCCGGAAGCCAAAAGGCCCTGGTTGGATAGCCGCAGGCCCCCCGTTACAACCGACGTCTTGAAAGACAGGGTCTAACCCTGCCCCAATTCGTACCCATATAGGGGGCTCTCTAGATGCGTTCGAAACGCTCCGACCCCAAGGATTGTCACCCCAAGGATTTGTCACCGATGTCAAAATCACGGACGATCAAAGTTGCGTCGATCTTCCTGATCCTGCTCATGGCGCTTGGAAGCGCGTCTATCGGCACCGCCGAGGCGCGCATGGGCGGCAGTTTCGGCAGCCGCGGCAGCAGGACTTTCCAGGCCCCCGCCCCAACGAACACCGCGCCCTATACGGCACCTGTGAGGCGCTCGATGACGCCGAACACCACCCAGTCGATACCGCCGTCGCAGTCGTTTCCCGGCCAGGCGCGCCCGGGATTCTGGAACGGCTTCGGTGGAGGCTTGGTCGGCGGTCTGGTCGGAGGGCTGCTCTTCAACGGCCTGTTCGGCATGATGCTCGGCCATGGATTCGGCGGTATCGGCGGCGGCTTCAGCTTCATCTTCCAGCTGCTGCTGATCGGCGGCCTCATCATGTTGGCGATGCGGTTTTTCAGCCGCGACAATGCCGCGCCGGCCAATATGAGGAGTTCCGGCTTTCCTTTCGGCCAGCAAAGCTGGGGAGGCTCCCAACCCAGCTTCCCATCCCGCACGACGGGTTTGGGCGCGGCCGGCGCATCCGGCGCCGACGAAATCGGCATCACGGCTGCCGATCGGGACGCGTTCGAACGTATCCTCGGCGAAGTGCAGGCCGCGTTCAGCCATGAGGACCATCAGGGATTGCGAAGGCTGACGACCCCCGAAATGGTTTCCTACCTTTCGGAGGAGCTCGCGGACAACGCAACCCATGGCCTCAAGAACGACGTGACCGATCTTGAGCTGCTGGAGGCCGATATCGCGGAGGCATGGCGGGAAGGCTCGCGCGACTACGCCACGGCGGCAATGCGCTGGTCGGCGATCGATGTCATGCGCAACCGCCAGACCGGCGCCGTCGAAAAGGGCGATCCGAACAATCCGGTCGAAGCGACCGAAGTGTGGACCTTCACCCGCGAGGCCGGCGGGCCGTGGCTGCTGTCCGCGATCCAGGACGCGTCCAACTAAAGGCAAGGGCACTGCGGCCCTATCCGCTGATGCAGCTTTCCGCCGCTGATCGATAGCTGTTGCCTACCCGCCTCGTCTGAACACGCCGATCATCGGCCCGAGATTCCAGAAATCGTCGTTGCGGCCGATGGCCGGCGCATAGAGGCTGGAGATCGAGCCGTCGAGGAAGAGCGCGTTGGGACAGCCGAGCTCGTCGCGGAACAGGCGGGCGAACTCGTGGAAGGTCACGACGTCGTTCGAGATCGCGAAAACGGCGACGCCGTCGGCACGCACGCCGACGCCGTCGCGGATTTTTCGCGAAGGGCTGCCTGCCTGGAATTTCGGATGCAGCTTACCGTCGATGACCAGCATCGGTCCCGACTGGGTGGCATAATCCACTTTTGGGGGACGCTTCAGAAAATCCTTCGTCGCGCGAACGCCGGCCTTGCCGCCGCCGAGAAAGAAGATGCCGTTCGGCTGCATGGAGAAATTGCCGGTGCCGGTCCCGGTCTTCGCCGACGCGATCTGCTGCCCTCGCTCGACATAGAGCCCGACCGGCGCGAGATTGGGATGGTACATGCCGGCATTTATGCCGAAGAGCATGGTGCGCCCGGCAGCCTGCTGCGCATTTCGAAGATTGTGCAGCGACTGGTAGAGCTTGCCGTCGGGATCCTTCCAGAACAGCTCGATCGAATAGTGTTTCGGATCGGCCTCGCAGACGAGATAGGTCGCGCTCTCGAAGGTGTGGTCGCGGCAGGGCGGCAGCGCCGCCAGCCATTGGCCGGCGCCTAAGCCCGCGCCGACAGCGGCCGGCAGCGCCGATTTCACCAGCGTCGCCAGCAAGGGCACCGATTGCAGCAGCGTCGCAAGATCCATCAGCACACCCGAAGCGAAGGTTCAGGTGCCCGGTATAGCGGATTCGGTGAAAGCCTCTAAGTAAGCCAGCCAGTGGCGACGCCGATGAGAAGCACGACGCCGAGCAGGCCGCGATAGATGACGAAGGGCCAGGCGGAAAAGCGCTCGAGCACCCGCATCAGCCCCCATATGGCGAAGAAGGCCGAGATCGACGCGACGACGAGGCCGACGGCCAGGACCGACCAGCCATAGGCCCCGAGGTGGATCTTGTGCAGTTCCCAAAGCTCCTTGAGCCCAGCAAGCGCGATCGCCGGCAGTCCGAGCAGGAAGGAGAGCCGCGCCGCCTCCGGCCGGGCATAGCCAAGACCCAGCGCTGCCGTCAGCGTCGATCCCGAGCGCGACACGCCGGGAATGAGGGCGCCCACCTGGGCAACGCCGACGAGCAAGGCGTCGAGCACGGAGACCTTGTCGAGCGTCAGCCTGTGGCTGGCATAGATCTCGGAGAGCGCAAGCAGCACGGCCATGACGATGCAGGCCCAGCCGATCACGGCGATGCCGCGCAATGGCGAATTGCAGGCATTGAGCACGCCGGAAAGCGCGAGGCCGACTATGACGATCGGAACGGTTGCAAGCACGATGCCGACCGCCAGGCGAAAATGGCGGTTGGCATAATCGCGCCGCGCGAGCGCCGCCAGCGAACCCACCGCGACCTCTCTGACATCGCTCCAGAAATAGCTTATCACCGCAGCCAACGCCGCAAGCTGCATGGCGGCCGAAAAGGCGGAACCGGGATCCTGCCAGCCGAGCACGGCGGGCACGACGCGCATATGCGCCGTCGAAGAGATCGGCAGCAATTCGGTGATGCCTTGCACGATGCCGAGAAACGCCACCTTGGCATAACCCAGGCCGACAAAGCCGGTGTCCAGTCCCTGTGTGCAGACGTCGGTCATCCCAGTCCTTTCCCCAGAGTCCTTTTCAGGGCGAAGTGAATCGTCATTCCGGAAAGCCCCTCGAGGACAGGCTTAGCCTCACGATACCGTGAATCCAACTGACGGATTTGTAAGGTGCCGCTAATCCTGCTTGACAACGGACATCTCCATATTATCATCCACTAATCTTACGCTGTAAGGTAAATCGGAGGAGGATCAGCATGTCGATCGCCGCCCTCTCGGAACTGCAGCCAGTCGTGCCCCCGGAACCGCACGTTCCCGAAATCGCGATCGAGGAGGTCTCTCGCGATCTGAGCCGCGCCATCGAGCGCGCCGAGGTCAATGCCTGGCTCGATCTCTATGATGCCGCGCCCGCGGATTTCGCCGCGCGGCATGGCCTGTCGATCGCCCGCGACGGCGACCTCGTCTGGACCACCTGCACGACGATCCCGTTCATCCATTTCAACTGCGTGAAAAACATCGGCGTCGACAGCCCCGCCACAGAGGTCGAGGTCGACGCGCTGCTGGCGCACTATCGCGCGGCCGGCATCTTGCGGCCGTGGTTCTACACCAGCCCGCACACAGAACCGTCGCGGCTGAGATGTTGGCTGGAAGCGCGCGGGCTGCAGCATCAAAGCGGCTGGGAACGCATCTTTCGCGATGCGACGCCATTGGCCGCCGAGCCGGTCTTCCCGACCGACGGTGTATCGGTCGAGGAGGTCACGCCTGAAACAGCCACGGAATGGGCTTCCTTCATCGACGCCAAGTACAGGCTGCCGACGACACCTTGGCTCATGGCGCTGGTCGGCCGCAAAGGCTGGCGTCACTACATGCTGAAACGCGATGGCGCGTTGGCTGCGGTGCGTTCACTGTTCATCTCAGATGGCACCGCCTGGAGCGGCATCGACGCGCCGGTGCCGGGCATCATGGCGCCGAGCTTCGATCTCGACGCCATGCTTGGCGAAAGATTGGTCCGTGACGGCATCGCCGCCGGCGCGAAACTGTTCGTCGCCGATATCGAGGCGCCGCGCCCCGAACGCGACGGTCCGGCCTATCGCAACTACGCGCGGATCGGTTTCAGGATTGCCTATTTCCGCAGCCATTACAGCTATTTGCCGGCCCATTCGAGCTGATGGGAATGAGAGCACGGCTCTAGCGGTATAGCCATTGTTTCAGGCAGCTTCTGGCCACCACATGCGCTGGCGGCAGCATCGGCTGATCGATGCGGGAATCGTCGGCAGCCCTGTGGCGAGCCTTTTCCAGCAGCAGGCGAAGCTCGGCCGGGCGCACGCGGTCGCGCTCCATCACGAGTTGGATCATCGGGTCGTTCAAAAGCTCGTCCAGGGTGTTGATGCTCTCGCTCATCCGTCGCCTCCTCGATGCCTTCCCGCATGGCGCTTAGATAGGCAGCCAATGATGGCCCGCCAATGACGCTTTGCCGGCTATCTCGTGAATCGAAGATGAAATTTTTGTGCAGGCTTGGCCCGAAATGAGTCAGGCCGGAGGCGCGCCTTCATATTGCGGCAGACCGTCATCGAGATGCACCCACGGCTGCATGGAAGCGGTCCAGAAATGCATGTCGGGCTTGAACACGGACGGATCGTCGAGCGAGCCGGAGGTGATGCCGAGAATGTTCCTGGAGTCACGGCGCGAAAACATCGTCGTGCCGCAGGCCGGGCAGAAGCCGCGCTTGAGGTCCGGCGATGAATTGATCGTCGCGACAGGCCCCTCGACGGTCACGTCGTCAACGCGGAACAGGAGCCGCGCGTTGAAGGCAGCGCCGATCGCCTTCTGGCAGATCCGGCAATGGCAGACGCGTTCGTTGATCGGCTCGGCCTCGGCGCGATAACGCACCGCGCCGCACAGGCATCCGCCCTGGTATTTAGTCATCGCAAGCACTCGGTTTGTGAAAATGCCGGCACGGTAGCGGCCGGCATCCTATCGTCAATCAAAAAGCTTTGATGGGATGCGATCGCTTGCCGTGATGCAGGCGCCGACACGGCAATAAAAGTAGGCTGGAGTCAGTGCCGCCGCGCCTGCACCAGATAGGCGTCGATCTCGGTCTCGCCGAGCCATTTGGCGGCCTCGAGCCGATGCAGCCCTTCGACCAGGACATGGCGCTTACCGTCGTGCCGCACCTGGATTGGCGTCTTCATGCCGTTCTCAAGGATGTCCTCGGCGAGATGGCGCACGGTCTCCGGATGCAGCGTCTTGCGCCGCGCCGTCGGCACATAGATGTCGTCGACCTTGACCCTTTGCACGCGCAGCATCTTGGCTCCCGGTCCTGAAACATCGCCTCGGCATGACATAGTCCGTTTGCCGGATATGGCCAAGCGCTTGCTGGCCCGATCGTTTCCAATTGACGCTTGGCCGGCCAATGGTCTCAATGGCGGCCTCTTGGTTTCAGGTGTTCATTGACGCAGTTGCCCACCGAATTTCCCGATTTCGGACTGACGCCCGAGCAGCGCCGCGAGGCGGTGCGCGGCCACTATTACGAATGGCCGGGAATGGATGGCGAGCGCGGCGAGATCTGGTGCTACAGCGACCGCTTTTCCTATCGGCCGGGCGAGACTCTGACGCTGCATGTGAGCACCACGGCGCCGCAATTCAGCATTGCCATTGTCCGTGACGGAGCGGTCGAAACCAAAGTCTTCGAGAAGACCGGCTTGTCGGCGCGCTGGCAGGATACACCCGACCAATGCTCGGTCGAAGGCTGCGGCTGGGCGGCCTCGTTCGACTTCCGCATCGGCGACGACTGGCCGTCAGGCGCCTACCGCGTCACGGTTACCGCTGATGGCCGAGGCGGCAGGCCGATTGAGAGCCACCACCTGTTCATCGTCGCGCCCCTGCCCGGCCGCAAGCCTGGCCGCCTGCTGCAGGTCGCCGCCACCGGCACCTGGCTCGCCTATAGCACCTGGGGCGGCTCCAACCATTATCAGGGCATCACCGGTCCCAACCGCGACCAGTACGCCACGATGGTCTCGACGCAGCGCCCGTGGTGCCGTGGCTTCGTCGTACTGCCAAGGGACGCGCCGCGCGTGCCGCTGGAAGTCGCGGTGCCGCCAAAGACCGTACCGCGCTACCCGCATATGGAATGGGCCTTTGCCACCGGCCATTCGAAGAAATACGCCTCTTCCGGATGGGCAAGCTACGACAGCCATTTCTTCCGCTTCGCCGAACGCGCCGGTTATGCTGTCGATCTCGCCAGCCAGCACGATCTGCATTTCTCGCCCGAGATCCTCGACGGCTACGACTGCGTCGTCTTCGTCGGCCATGACGAATACTGGACCTGGGAGATGCGCGACGCGGTCGACGCCTATGTGACCCGCGGCGGCCATGCGGCGCGTTTCGCCGGCAATTTCATGTGGCAGACAAGGCTCGAGAACGAAGGACGCCGCCAGGTCTGCTACAAATACCGCGCCCGCGCCGAGGACCCGGCCTATCGCGGCGGCGACGTCACTCGCGCCACCAATTCCTGGGAAGCGCCCGAAATCGGCCGTCCGGGCAGCGCCACCTTCGGCCTCAACGCGACGCGTGGCGTCTATGCCGGCTGGGGCGGCTGCGCGCCGCGCGGCGTGCGCGGTTTCCCGGTCTACAGGCCCGAGCACTGGGCCTTCGCCGGCACCGGCATCTATTATGGCGACCTGCTCGGCGCCGATAGCCATGTCTATGGCTATGAGGTCGACGGGCTCGACTTCGAGATCCGCGGCGGCCTGCCCTACCCGACAGCAACCAGCGGCGCGCCGGACGGCTTGCAGGTGCTGGCCGTCGGTATGGCAAGCCAGGTCGAGGAAAGCGCCGACATCCCGATCGAGGACCAGTTCCTCACCGACGAGGACGGTCGCTTCACCGCCGAGACGCTGTACGGCGAGGCGAGCGACGCCAACCTCGACAAGGTCAAGCGCGGCAACGGCATGATCGTCAATTTCCCGCGCGGCAAGGGCGAGGTCTTCCATGCCGGAAGCTGCGAATGGGTCGCCGGCCTGCTAAGGCAGGACGCGATGGTCGAGCGCGTGACCAAAAATGTTCTCGACCGCTATCTTGGAAAGTCCTGACATGCCGAAACTGGAAGCGCAGCCCTCATCTCAGACTGAAGAGCGGCCGCCGTCGCACCTGTTCTACCTTTCCAGCCTGCGTCGGCCGCTCGTCGATCGCGCCGAGGGCATCTATTTCTGGACCAAGGACGGCCGCCGCTTCATCGACGGATCGAGCGGACCGATGGTCGCCAATATTGGCCATTCCAACCGCAACGTGCTCGACGCCATGAAGCGGCAGATGGACAAGACCACCTTTGCCTACCGGCTGCATTTCGAGAACGAACCGGCCGAGGAACTGGCTCAGGAACTCGCGAACAAACTGCCCGCCGGCATGGACCGCATCTTCTTCGTCTCGGGCGGTTCGGAAGCGACGGAGTCCTGCATCAAGCTCGCCCGGCAATGGGCGGTCGCCACCGGCCAGCCGAAACGCTGGAAGGTGATCACCCGCTTCCCCTCCTATCATGGCGGCACGCTCGGCTCGCTTGCCGTAACCGGCGACGATGCGCTCGCCGAGACCTTCACGCCGCTGATGCGGGTGATGCCGACGGTGCCGGCGCCGACCGCCTGGCGCGACCGCGACAACCTGTCGATGGAGCAGCGCGGCATCCGTTATGCCGACATGCTCGAGGAAAAGATCCAGGCCGAAGGACCGGAGAGCGTTCTCGCCTTCATCATGGAGCCGATTGGGGGCGCCGCGACGGCAGCGCTTGTCGCGCCCGACAGCTACTATCCGCGCATTCGCGAGATTTGCGACCGCTACGGGATTCTGCTCATCCATGACGAGGTGATGAGCGGCGCCGGCCGCACCGGCAAGTTCCTCGGCGGCGACCATTGGAACTGCAGCCCGGATATTGTCGCACTGTCGAAAGGGCTGGGCTCGGGCTATGCGCCGCTCGGCGCGCTGGCGGCACCAATGCGGCTGGTCGAGCCGCTGCTCGCCTCCGGAGGTTTTCAGCACGGCCACACCTATGCCGGCAATCCGCTTGCCTGCGCCGCCGGCCTTGCTGTGCTTAGCGAGATGGACCGGCTTGACCTCATCGCCAACGCCGCCGCCATGGGCGATGTGCTGATCGGCGAGTTGAAGGCGTTGCAAAAGCGCTTTCCCTTCATCGCCGACGTGCGAGGCAAGGGCCTGCTGCTCGGCGCCGAAATGGTCGCCGACCCGGAAACGTTGAAGCCGATCGACCCGGCCCGCAAGGCGACCCAGCGCCTGCTCGACCTTGCCTATGCGCGCGGCCTGATCATCTATGGCCGCAAGGTCAAAGGCGGCGTCGACGGCGACAATTTCATGGTGGCGCCGCCGATGATCATCACGCGCGAGCAGATCGGCGAGATGGTCGCCATCATCGGCGACTCGCTGGAAGCGCTGGCCGCGGAACTCGACCTGCCGGTAGAAGGCTGAGGCCATGGTGTTTTGAGACGTCCTGAGATGTTTGCGATCCTTCGCACCCCCCTCTGGCCTGCCGGCTATCTCCCCCGCAAGGGGGGAGATTGGCAGTTTTGGCCATGGCGCCAATTCTGCAACGTTGAAAATTGGCGAAAGCGAAAAACACAGCTGATCTCCCCCCTTGCGGGGGAGATAGCCGGCAGGCCAGAGGGGGGTGCCTGGGCGCCATGCCTGTCGTGAGTGCAGTTATTCTCCGCCCCGGCACCATCGACGACGTCGAAACCATACACGCCACCCTCCTGCGCCTCGGCACCCACATCAGTGCGCACCAGGAAATCACATCGACGCCCGATGACCTGCGCCGCTACGGCTTCGGTGAAAATCCGGCCTTCTCGACCTTGATTGCCGAGGTCGGCGGCGAGTTCGCCGGGCTCTGCCTGCATTTCCCGATCTTCTCGACTTGGATGGGCAGGCCCGGCGTCTACGTACAGGACCTCTATGTCGAGGACCGCTTTCGCGGCCGCCGCATCGGTGAAAAACTGCTGCGGCGCGTGGCCAGGGAGTGCCGCGCGGCAGGCGGCGTCTATTTGAGGCTTTCCGTCGATACCGACAACGAGACCGCCAAGGCCTTCTATGAGAGACTGGGTATCGGCTGGTCGAGCTACGAGCAGGTGCAGAAGGTCGTCGGCGACGCCTTCTTCGCCTTTGCCGACGCGCCGGAGGAAGAACGATGAAAGCCTTCTATGCCGAGGAACAGAAGCGCCACGACCCAAAGGCTTTCCTCTCCAGCGGCGCCCCCCAGCCCAACCCGGAAAAGCCGGAACGCGTCGAGAGACTGTTAGCCGGAGCAAGATCGGCAGGGTTGACGGTTGAACGGCCGAAGGACTATGGCCTCGGCCCAATCGCGGCGGTGCACACACCCGAATATCTCGACTTCCTCGAGCACATCTTCGCGCGCTGGCAGCGCATCGAAGGCGCCTCGCCGGAGGTCATCCCGAACATCCATCCGATTGCCCGCAACGGCTCCTATCCGGCGTCGGCGGGCGGCCAAGCCGGCTATCACATGGCCGATACCGCCTGCCCGATTTCGGCCGAGACCTGGAACAGCGCGCTGTGGAGCGCCTGGAGCGCGGTCGAGGCTGCCGAAGCAGTGATGGCCGGTGCGCCTTCGGCCTATGCACTCTGCCGCCCGCCGGGCCACCATGCCTTCGCCGACGTCGCCGGCGGCTTCTGCTTCATCAACAATTCGGCGGTCGCCGCGCAGGTGCTGCGCAGGAACGCTGCCCGCGTCGCCATCCTCGATGTCGACCTGCATCACGGCAACGGCACGCAAGGCATCTTCTACGCCCGGCCGGACGTGCTCACCGTCTCGCTGCATGCCGATCCGGTGCGCTTCTACCCCTTCTTCTGGGGCCATGCCGATGAGCGCGGCGAAGGCTGCGGCCTCGGCTACAATCTTAACCTGCCGCTGCCGCGAAAGTCCGGGGATGCTGCGTTCCTCGAAGCGCTGGCGGTGGCCTTCCAGCGCATCCGCGCCTTCGCGCCCGAGGCATTGGTCGTGGCGCTCGGGCTCGACGCCTTCGAAGGCGACCCGTTCGGCGGCCTTTCGGTGACGACACCCGGCTTCGCCCGCATCGGCGAGGCGATCGCCGGGCTCGGCCTGCCGACGGTCATCGTCCAGGAAGGCGGCTATCTCTGCGATGCGCTCGGCGACAATCTTACCGCTTTCCTGACCGGCTTCGGTGGCAAGAAGGGCTAGGAACGCTGCTGCCTCAGCATCGCGATAACGCGATGCACGCTGTCCAGCGTCTCGTCGATCTCGGCCCTCGTGTTGTAGTGCGCAATGCCGATGCGCACGACGCCCTGCTCCGGCGGGATGCCGAGCTGGCGGACGATCTCCCACGCGTAATTGTGGCCGGACCACAGAAAGATGTTTTTGGCATTCATCTGCCGCACGATCGTCTCCGGCGCGATACCCTCGACCGTGAAAGACACTGTCGGCACGCGCTCGCCGAGGCGCTCCGGATCGGTGATGCCGCGAATGGTCAGGCCCTTGATGTCCGACAGGCCTTCGATCAACTGCCGGGCCAGCGCGTTTTCGTACGCGATCGACACTTCGAAGGCTCTTGCGACCTGCTGCCGTCGCGAACCGCCCTCGCCGGCCGCGGCGCCGAGACCGGCGAAATAATCGACGGCAGCGGTCAACCCGGCCATTAGCTCGATCTGCGGCGTGCCGAGCTCGAACCGTTCCGGCAAGCTGGTGGACGAGCAGCGGCATTTGTAAGGTTTTAGCTCGTCAATGACCCCGCGGCGGCCCCACAATATGCCCATATGCGGCCCGAAGAACTTGTAGGCCGAGCAGACCAGGAAATCGCAGCCCAGGTCCTGCACGTCGATCAGCCCGTGCGGCGCGAATTGCACGGCATCGACATAGACCAATGCGCCGGCCCGCTTGGCGATCGCCGTCAGCGCCTTCACCCGGTTGATCGAGCCGGTCAGGTTCGAGGCATAGTTCAGCGCCACGAGCCGCGTCCTTTCCGAAAGCAGCGCCTGCAGGGCCGCTTCCTCGACCTGCCAGCTCCGCTCGTCGAACGGCAGGAAGCGGACGACGAGACCGAGGTCCTCGGCAAGCTGCAGCCAGGGCGAGACATTGCCCTCGTGATCCATGCGGGTGACAATGATCTCGTCGCCGGCCTTCATCGTCCGGCCGAGCGTGCGCGACATGTGGTAGGTCAGCGTCGTCATATTGGCGCCGATGACAATTTCCTCGACGCTTGCGGCGCCGAGAAAATCGGCCATCGCGGCATGCGCATCGTCGACCACCTGCTGCGCCGCGACCGTCGTTTCGAAGAAGCCGCCAAGATTGGCATTGGTCGCGAGCAGGCAGCGCGACACCGCATCGGCCACCGCTTGCGGCACCTGCGTGCCGGCCGGATTGTCGAGGTAGATGCGGCGGCGGCCTTTGTCCGTCAGCGAAAGCGCCGGGAACTTGCCGCGGACAGCCTCGATCGGAAAGTTCGCCATCGTCTCCATCCCTTTGTCGTTGGTCTATGATTTGCCGGTCACGGACACGGGTTGCCGGCGCGCTGGTGGATGGCGTCGACGGCCTTCTGCATCTCTTCCGCCCAGGTGACATCGACTGACGACAGCGCCATATCGAGCTGCGCGACGCTGGTGGCGCCGACGATGTTTGCGGTCACGAACGGCCGGCTCGACACATAAGCGTTGGCAAAAAGCGCCGGCTCCATGCCGAAGGAGCGCGCCAGCTCATTGTATTCGAGCAGCACTTCCGCGGCATTCGGCGTCTCGTAGCGCTGGCCGCGATTGAAGAGCTGCGAGCGCGAGCCTTGCGGCCGTGCGCCGTGATCGTATTTGCCGGTGAGGTAGCCCTGAGCCAGCGGCGAATAGGCAAGCAGCGATACCTGTTCGCGCTGGCAAACCTCGGCGAGATTCACCTCGAAGGTGCGGTTGACGAGGTTGTAGGCGTTCTGCAGCGAGGCGACGCGCGGGCCGATGCCCTTGTCGGATTCGGCGAGGAAACGCATGACGCCCCACGAGCTCTCGTTCGACAGGCCGAAATGGCGGATTTTTCCCGCCTTCACCAGTTCCTCGAAGACGGCCAGCGTCTCGGCAATCGGCGTCTCGCCCGCCGGCGCGCCGGCAGCGTCAACCCGCCGTGCCACCGCACCGACGCGTGTCGGGTTCGAGCCCCACGGAATGTCCCGATCCGGCCAATGGATCTGGTAGAGATCGATGTAGTCCGTGCCGAGCTTCGCCAGCGACTTCTCGATCGCATCGAAGATGTCGGCGCGCACGAGCTTCGACGGCCGGTCGCCGCGAAACCAGGTGTTGGCCGTACGACCGACCACTTTCGAGGCGATGATGACCTTGTCGCGGTTGCCCTTCGCCTTCATCCAACTGCCGATGATCCTCTCTGTCCACCCTTGCGTCTCGGCCTTGGGCGGAATCGGGTAAAGCTCGGCGGTGTCGATGAAATTGACGCCGCGCGAGAACGCCAGGTCCATCTGGGCATGGCCCTCGGCCTCGGTGTTCTGCTGACCCCAGGTCATCGAGCCCAGGCAGATTTGCGAAACAAGGAGATCGGTCCGACCAAGGCGGCGTTTTTGCATGGAATGTCTCCGGCGGGAGGTTTTGCGCGGGCTGCGCGGGGAGGAAATTCAAGCATAAAGCATAGGCCGGAGGTTCTCCAAGCCCTGTCGCCGCCGACTTCTCGCGAATTTCTCGGCCATCAAGGTCTGTTGAGATACAGCTCAGGCCGAGCCGAAAATGATGGGTTCCGAGAACCGGAGCGGAGCGTACTTTAAGTACGTGAGCACCGGCCTACGCCGGCTGTAGCCTTAACTGCCACGCCACTCCCATGTCCATGTCATGGATGCTTCGGCCGGCGAAGGCCGGAAGCGCAGGAAGCCGCCATCTGCAGGCCGGCCTCAGCTGAAATATCAGCAGACCTTAGCGTCGGGCGCCGGCCAGGGCCCGCCGCTTGGCCTCGTCGATCAGCATGTTGGCCACTTGCATTCGGATCATCGCGCGTTGGCGCAGATGCGGCGCGACACGGTCCGGATGGTTGGCGAAGGCGAAGTTGCGCCGCATGCGGCCGAAATCGGCATTCTTGCCGGGGTGGTCGAGGCCGAGCTCGCCGGCAATCGATTCGGGATCGATCGGCGGCAGCTTTTCCTCCGGCCGATGCTCCTCGCCGGCGAGCGCGAGCTTGGCCTGGTCGAGAAGCGCGGCGAACTCAGCGGCAAGGTCGGCGCCCGCCTCACGGTATTCGGCGGCAACGCTCTCGCCGGCAACCTTGATGCGGCCGGAGTGAAGCTCGTCTGCCACCGAAAGATAGTCGAACGGAATAGAGGGCCGAGCGCCCCCGTCCTCGCCCTTCTCCGAGGCGATGATCAGGTCGTCGAGCAACGAAGCGAAATCGAGCTTGTTCCCGGTGCCGATCTCAGCCTCCCTCTGTCGCGACAGCATTCATTGTCGCCGTCGACCATAGATCGCTCTCGTTAAAAATGAATGCCGGCGACGTTAACAATTGCGGGCATTCAGCTCCAAACGTCGGCCGGAAACAAAAAGCCGGGCTGCATTTTCGTGCAACCCGGCAAGGTCGCCAGGAGTGGCGAGGAAAAAGCCGGCCATATGCCAGCATGGGGCGTACGGTCGCGCTTCCGCAAAAGTTTCAGAAAAAATCGATTATGGCGGAAAAAAATTCGCGAGACACATGGCAGCTATGCGATTGCTGCACTGCACAATTGTAACAAATCACTTATATTCTGGGCGTGTGGAGGACAAATTAGGGGCCTGGGATATGGGGTTCTTCACTGAAATGTTTGCGCGGCCACGCCCGCAGGAACAGCAGCGTTATCGCTCGGCGCTCGCGCTTTTGAATGCGATGAGCAACGCCGACCGCGCCGATATCGGCATCAAGCCGGCGGATTTTCCGCGCATCGCCCGGGAAATGTCGATACGCTGATTCAACGATGAAAAGAGGTTTCTCCGCGGCGCGGGGAAACCTCTTGGTCTTCAGCGTCCCAGGAAAATCGACTTACCCAACGGAACGCCATTGTGCCGCAGGATGTCGTAGGCCGTGGTGATGTGGAAGTAGAAGTTCGGCATGGCGGCGTTGAGCAGATATTGCAGCCCGCCCATCGACACTTCGCGCCCGGCAAGCCTGAGTTCAATCGTCCGCGCCTCCGACCCGTTCAGATCGGCGGCCGAGAACGTCGCCAGATGATCGAGCGTCTTGGCGATTCGGGCGTGAAGCTCTTCGAAGCTTGACTCATTGTCCTCATATTTGGGCACCTCGCGGCCGGCGAGCCGCGACGGCGCGCCCTTGGCATGGTCGGTGGCGATCTGCACCTGCCGGGTTAAGGCGAACATGTCGGGCGCGAGCCTGGCGGTCAGGAACACCTGCGGGTCGATCTTGCGGTCGGCCGCGTTCTGTTCGGCCAGCGACAGCACGCTGGCCAGCGCCTTCAGCCGGGCTGAAAAGACGGCCACGGAAATGTCGTACATGGATATGGTCACGTGAGTAATCTCCCCAGGCGGCCTAAGCGCCGCGAGCCGTGAGCTAGCGCCTCTGCCTTCGATTCTTCAAGCAGTCCTGCCCCCGCGTCACCGCGACGCCGCAATCGCCGTGGTAGTATTTTCGTTATCGAGCGGAGATTCCCGATGAGACGCGCCCTTCTCGCAGCGACTGCCTTGTTCTCCCTTGCCGGTATCGGCCAACCGGCGCTTGCGGCCGAAGCGCCCTATATCGACGACCGATCCAGCGCCGAGGCGGTCGTCCGCTCGCTCTACAGCGCCATCAACCGGCATGAATTCGCACGCGCCTGGGGTTACTACGGAGATACAAAGCCGGCAAAGGATTTTGCCACATTCGTCAAAGGCTATGACGGCACCGACACAGTGGATGTGAAAACCGGCGGCGTATCCGACGAGGGTGCTGCCGGCAGCATCTATTACAGCGTTCCGGTCGCCATCCAGGCGACCGACAAGAAGGGCGAGGCCAAGGTCTTTGCCGGCTGTTACACGCTGCGGCAGGTCAACGCGCAGATCCAGGAACCGCCGTTCCAGCCGATCTTCATCGACAAGGGCGCGCTGAAACCGTCCACCTCGGATTTCGAGGACGCCCTGCCGGCCAGCTGCGGCGACGGCCCACCGCCGCCGAAGAAGGACGAAGCGCTGGAACAGGCCAGGAAGGCCTTCCTCGCCACCTATGGCGAACAGTGCGACAAGGAGAATCCGGAAGGCAAACCGGTCGGCGAGCCGGACGCCTACTCTATTCACTACAAGGACAAGGAGGCCGCAGCCGACGAGCCGGAGCGCGAGACGCGGCTTTTCCGATTCTTCTGCTCGATGGCCGCCTACAATGAAAGCGCGGTCTATTACATCTATGACGATGTTTCAGGTGTCCGCCAATTGCAGTTCGCCTCGCCGGAGCTCGACATCGGCTACGAGAACAACAACAGCGAAGGCAAGGTCGAGGGCATTCACATCATCGGCTTCCAGACCGACGACCAGTTGGTCAATTCCGACTATGACGACAAGACCAAGACGATCACCTCGATGAACAAATGGCGTGGCGTCGGCGACGCCTCGTCGACCGGCACCTATCTGTTCCGCAACGGCAACTTCTCGCTGGTGCAATACGACGTCGACGCATCCTATGACGGCGAGATCAACCCCGAAACCGTCCTGGACTACAACACGCCGCCTTGATCACGGCGCTTTGCTGAGCATCCAGTTGAGCGTCCCGCGCCAGTCGACCATGCGGATCGGCGTGCCGTGCGTGCCGGTCTCGAAACGCGCGAAGCGGGTCGGATAGGCTTTCGATTTGGCGAGGATCGAGCGGAAGAATGCCTCCTGCTTCGCCACGGCAAACACCACGTCATGGCTGCCCTGGCCGAAAAACACCGGCACGCGGCGCTTGAAGGCCGGGCTGGTCAAAAAGCTTTCGTCCCAGAGCGAGCCGAGCAGCAGCAGTCCATCGATGCGGCCGCCCGTGTCCTTGCGGTCGGCCAGTTTCCAGCAGAGGATGCCGCCCATCGAGCCGCAGGCAACGAAGATTTTGGCGCCGGGCGATTTCTCGGCATAATGGACGATCAGCGCCGCCACTTGCGCGGCGCCTTTGTCGCCGAAGTCGGGAAAGTCCGGCGAAAGATAGAGGCCGTCATTTTCGGCCATCAGATTCTTGAGGCGGTTGAAATTGCCGCCGAAGGTGAAGTCGTCGACGCCCTGCTTGCGGCTGCCGCCCTGCCCGTGCAGGTAGATCACGATGATGGCGGCACCTTCCGTCTTGCCGACAGCGACATGCCTGACATCGCCGGCATCGGTCTTCAGCATCAGATCCTGCTGCACCCTGCGCACGCCGGGATCGGTATACTGCGCATGCACGCGCTTTTCCGGCACCTCGTCGCGCTGGTTGATATCGCGCATCTCGCGATAGTCGAGGACCGTGTAGGCGCCATTGTCGCCGGTCGACAGTGCCGCGGGATAGGCGAAGAGATCATCCTTGAAGGGTTTCAGCGATAGCGTCTGCCCCTTGGCGGCTGATAGCGAGATCGCTGTTGCTGTGAGCAGGGCGAGGAAAAATCGGAAGCGCAAAGACATTCCGAAGCCATGCGAAATTCGACTTCGGTTTGTCAATCCTGCAGCACGCCGCCCGCCCCTTCCAGCGCCTCGCGCGTGTCGACGTCGATCGAGGCGCCCTGTCCGATCTCGACATCGATGACGTCGAGCCCCTCGGCCTCGACCAGATGCCGCGCACCGGTATCGCCCTCGAGATGCGCGACAGCGGCAAACAAGGAACGCGGCAGCAGCACCGGGTTGCCGCGTTTTCCGAGATGCGCGGCACGCACCACGGCGCGGCCGCCCGACCTTCGGAACGCATCGATCAGGCTGTCGAGATCCTTCGAGGAAACGCCCGGCATGTCACCGAGCACAATCATGGCGCCGGCCGCGTCGGGCGCGACCCGCGCGATACCCGCCTTCAGAGACGAGGCCAACCCGTCGGCGAAGTCCGGATTGTCGGCAAGCCTCACATCGAGGCCGGAGAGCGCGGAGTGGACGCGCTCGCGCTGATGTCCGGTGACGACGATGGTGCTGGCGGCTTTCGACCCGAGCGCCCGCTCGGCGGTTCGGCGCACCAGTGGTTCACCGTCGAACAACGCCAGGAGCTTGTTCGGTCCACCCATCCGGCTGGAGCGGCCGGCGGCGAGAAGCACGACGTCGACCCGAGGTTCCGATCTTGCCGACTGCGGTTCCGGCAGCGGCTCGCGTGGCTGCGGCCTGGACGGGATTTCCATCAGGAGGCCCCCGACGCCCATGCGGGCAATGTCGCCTGCCGTCACGTCGAGCCCGGCGATCAGCCGGTCCAGCACCCAGTCGAAACCATTCTCCTTCGGGCTGCGGGCACAGCCGGGCGCGCCGATCACGCGCTTGCCGTGGAGCGTTCCAAGCACCAGGAGATTGCCGGGATCGACCGGCATGCCGGCGCGGATGACTTTGCCGCCCGCCTTCTCGATCGCCGCGGGGATGACATCGCCGAAGTCGGCCAACGCCGAGGCGCCGAAGATCACCACCATATCGTTACCGCGCGCCAGCGCGGCCGCGGCCTCCGCGACCGGTGCGACGTCATGCGGCGTGCGCCGCTCCGCGGTCAGCCGGCCGCCGGAGCGCGCCAGCCGCGCCTCAGTGACGCGCAACGTCTTGTCAAGCACGCTCTGCTTCACGCCGGGCAGCGTCGTCTGGATGACGCCGACATTTACCGGACGATAGGCATTGACGGCAAAGATCTCACCGCCGGCGCAGATTTTGGTCACTGCATCGACCAGGCTTGCTGCGACGGCAAACGGGATGATCTTGACCGTCGCCACCATCTGGCCCTTCTCGACCGGCGCGTGCTGCGCCAGCGTGGCGATGGTGATGGCCGGATCGACGGCGTTGATGGCGTTGACCATTTTTGCGTCGACGGTGAAGACGCCCGCGGTTTCGGCGTGCAGGTTTACGCGTCCGGTCGCGGCGGGCTTCGTCTCGACGTTGCGATGGATCATGCTCAACGCGATCTTTTCGGCCGCGGCATCCTCGCCGAGGTCGTCGGGAGCCAGGACGGCCACGACGACTTGGCTGATACCAGCAGCCTTCAGCGCCGCGACGTCGTCGCAGCTCAGCCGATGCGCCTTGCGGAACCGCCGCTCGCCGGCCGCCGTTGCATGCGCCAGCACCGCCCCTTCAGCCTGCTCGATCGGAACCGGACCGAACTTCACGCCACAGCGCCCTTGCTTTCCAAGCCACGAGAACGAAAGGCATGGATGGTCTGTGCCAGCACCGCGACGGCGATCTCGGCCGGGCTGGCGGCGCCAATGTCCAGCCCGATCGGCGCGTGGATGCGGGCAATCTGGTCGGCGCTCACGCCCAGTGCCAGCAGGCGCTCGACCCGCTTGGCATGGGTCTTCCTGCTGCCGAGCGCCCCGATATAGAAGCACCTGGCATCGAGCGCTGCCTTCAGCGCGAAATCGTCGATCTTCGGATCGTGAGTGACGGCGGCAAGTGCCGTATAACTGTCGAGCGGCTCGCGCTCCAACACATCTTCCGGCCATTCGGCATGCAGCGCCACATCCGGAAAGCGTTCCGGCGTGGCGAAGGCAGTGCGCGGGTCGATGATCTCGACCGGATAACCGGCGATCCTCGCCATAGGCGCCAGCGCCTGGCTGATGTGGACCGCGCCGATTACCACCAGGCGCGGGCGCGGCAGATGCGCGTTGAGGAAGAAGGTCCGCCCCTCCGCCTCCACCGATCCAGAGTTACCGGTGCGGAACGCGCTGGCGATCGCTTCGCCGAGAACGCCCGCAACATGGTCGCCCTCACGCACGATGCGGTCTCGGCCGTCGCCGAGATCGGTGACCAGCACCGCCGCGCGCCGGGCGCGGCGGTGCTCATTCAATGTTTTGAGAACGTACGGATCCATCCGTAGTCAACCTAATCGCTCGACATAGACCTTGATGCGGCCGCCGCAGGATAGCCCCACCTGCCAGGCGGTTTCGTCGGCGACGCCGAATTCCAGCATCCTGGCCTTGCCTGAGCCGATAACATCGATCGCCTCTGTCACCACCGCGCCCTCGACACAGCCGCCGGAGACCGAGCCGTGGAAATTCCCTTCGGCGTCGATGACCAGATGGCTGCCGGCCGGCCGCGGCGCCGAACCCCAGGTCTCGACCACGGTTGCGATGGCGACATCCTTGCCGTCCTTCATCCAGCCTTCCGCGATGATCAGAGGATCGCGGGCTTCATCGAGATAAATGCTCTCGTCCATCGTCGCTTCTCACAAAGTCTGTTTTCCCCGAGGAACACCCCCGAGAAATATACGGCTGCGAAACATATGGCTACGCGGCGCGTCTCCCGCCAGCTTGCAGCCAGTGGCGCGGGTCGACCGCAGCCGCCGGCCGCCGGTCGAGCGAAGCGCAAAGATCGGCCAGCGCATCGAGATTATGCACGGCGCGGAACTCGTCGACATGCGGCAGCATCGCCTTCACGCCGCGGGCGCGCGCCTCGAACCCGTCGAAGCGCAAAAGCGGATTGAGCCAGATCAGCCGCCGGCAGGATTTATGCAGCCGCTCCATCTCCTCCGACAGGCCGGTGACGTCGTCGCGCTCCAGCCCGTCGGTGATCAGCAGCACCACGGCGCCCTGCCCGAGCACGCGGCGCGACCACAGCCGGTTGAATTCGGCGAGCGCATCGCCGATGCGGGTGCCGCCGGACCAGTCCTTCACGGCTGTCGAGCATTCGGCCAGCGCCTCATCGGGATCGCGGTGGCGCATCTGGCGGGTCAGGTTCGTAAGTCGCGTGCCGAAGACGAAGGCATGCACGCGCCGGCGCTTTTCCGTCAGCGCGTGCAGGAAGTGGAGGAAGATGCGCGTATACTGGCTCATCGAGCCGGAAATGTCGGCAAGCACGACCAGTGGCGGATGCACTTCGCGGGCAGAGCGGAATTTCGGCAGGATCAGCGCGCCGCCGGTGCGCGCGGCGGACCGCATCATGGCGCGCGGATCGATGCGCCGCCCTTGCGCATCCGGCTTGAAGCGGCGCGTATGCACCAGATCGAAGGGCAACCGCAAGGCCGCGATCGCCTTCTTGGCCTCGGCCATCTCGGCTGCATCCATCTGCGCGAAATCCCTGCCGCGCAGCACCTCGTTGCCGGAGAAGGTGAACCGCGCATCGACCTCGATCTCGGGCACTTCCCGTACCGGCTGGTTCTTGTGGTGCCCTTCGAACATCGCCTGGCTGATGCGGTTCTCGGCCGCCCGCGGCTTCTGCTTTTCGCGATCGTCGGGCGCAACCGGCGAAAACATCGCCAGCAGTTTCTCGATCAGCTCGCGCGACTTCCAGAACAGGCGGAAGGCTTCGTCGAAGACGGGATGATCCTCGTGCCGCGAGACCAGCACCGCATGCAGCGTCCAGTAGAAATCGTCGCGCGAGCCGATGCCGGCGGCGAGCACCGCCTCGATAGCGTCCTTGACCGAGGCCGGTCCGACACGCATGCCGGCCTTGCGCAGCGTCCGCGCGAAATAGACAATGTTGTCGGCGATGCGCCCTTCCGCTGTCGCCTCTTTGGGTTCCGCGCGTGGCGATGGCATGGCGCCTACTCCGCGACCGAAAGCTCGGCCTTCACCTCGTTGAGGATACGCCGGCCTTCGCCCTCACCGATGCGGGCAATGTCGTCCTGGTATTTCAGAAGCACGCCGATCGTGTCGGACACAGTCTCCGGGTCGAGCGCCACCTTGTCGAGTTCGGTGAGCGCGCCGGCCCAGTCGATGGTTTCGGCAACGCCGGGCGCCTTGAACAGCTCGACCTGGCGCAGCTTCTGGATGAAGGAGACCACCTCGGCGGACAGCCGGCTATTCGCCTGCGGCACCTTGCGGCGCACGATCTCCAGCTCGCGCTCGGCGTTCGGATAATCGACCCAGTGGTAGAGGCAGCGCCGCTTCAGTGCGTCGTGGATCTCGCGCGTGCGGTTGGTGGTGATAATGACGATCGGCGGCTCTTCAGCCTTGATCGTGCCGAGTTCCGGAACCGTCACCTGGAAGTCCGACAGGATCTCGAGCAGGAAGGCCTCAAACGCCTCGTCGGTGCGGTCGAGCTCGTCGATGAGGAAGACCGGCGCCGCCCCTGCCTTTCCGGTCAGCGCATCGAGCACGGGGCGGCGGATCAGGTATTTTTCGGAAAAGACATTGCGCTCCATGTCGGAGCGCACGACCTTGCCGGCCGCCTCCTCCATGCGGATCTCGATCATCTGAGCCGCGTAGTTCCACTCGTAGACGGCGGAGGAGACGTCGAGCCCTTCGTAGCATTGCAGGCGGATCAGCCGGCGGCCGAGCGCATCGGCCAGCACCTTGGCGATCTCGGTCTTGCCGACGCCCGCCTCGCCTTCGAGGAACAGCGGTCGTTTCATGCGCAGCGACAGGAACAGCACCGTCGCCAGCGAGCGATCCGCGACATAGTCCGCGCCGGTCAGGAGATCGAGCGTCTCGTCGATCGACTTCGGCGCGGGCCGCGGCGCGGTCATCTTGTCTCCGTGGATGCCGCGCACCCGTTTCACAGAACGTGGTAGCCGCGGTTGTGATAGATCAGCGGCCGCAAATTATCGCCGATGCGCAGGCCTGTCACCTTGCCAAAAAGCACACGGTGGGTGGCCAAATCCTTGGTATCGATGATCTGGCAATCGAAGACGGCGAGCGCGCCTTTCAGCGTCGGCGCGCCGGTCGAGATCACGTCCCATTCGCCGAGCGCGAAGCGCTCTTCCAACGGCAGGCCGGTCATGCCGGAAAAGCCGGCCGAGAGCGCCTCCTGGTCCGAGGCGAGCGTGTTCAGTGCAAAGTTACCGTTCCTGATGAAGGCTTCGTTCTTCTGATTTTCGCGGTTGAGGCAGACAAGCACGGTCGGCGGCGTGTCCGACACCGAGCAAGCGGCGATCACCGTGGCGCCCCTTTTGCCCGCTGGGCCGTCGGTGGTCACCACATGCACATGGCCGGCAAAATGCGCCATCGCATCGCGATAGTGTTGCGGCCCGATGTCGTTGATCTTCAGCACCTGCTCATCCACCTGTCAGAAAACCAGCCCGTTATATATGGCTACATATTGCATGCCACAAGCGAAGTGCTTGACCGCAATCCTGAAATTCGCGTGTTGCGCCAGGATTAGCCAGCCTTTAGGTCTTTGCTGGAATAGTGCCGGACTGTAACTCTGGCACGGAGGACCTCTTCACTCGAATGCGCCTTCTCATGACGACTTTAGCCGCGCTGCTTTCGCTGGCCGCGAGCGTCCATGCCGAGACGCTGGTTGGCGTCGCCGCACCGCTGTCCGGGCCGTCGGCGATCCTCGGCAAGCAGATCGAGGCCGGAACCGGGCTGGCGGCGGAGGCCCAAGGCGTCGCCCTCAAAACCGTTGACGATGCCTGCACGGCCGACGGCGGCGCGGCGGCCGCTAGGCAATTCGTGGACGCCAAGGTCAATATCGTCGTCGGCTTCCTTTGCACCGAGGCGATCGAGACAGCGCTGCCGGTCCTGAAGGACGCCAACATTCCGGTCATCACGATCGGCGTGCGCACCGAGAGCCTGACCGATCGTCGCGCCAAGACCGGCTGGCCGATCTACCGGCTCGGGCCGCGCGGCGACGACGAGCGCAATGCGGTGGCCACGATCCTCACCCGGCTCTGGCAGAACGAATTGTTCGCCATTATCGATGACGGCACGATCTATGGCCGCGAGATCGCCGAAACTTTTCGCGCGGCCGCGGAGCAGGCGGCGCTGAAACCGGCCTTCGTCGACACCTTCCGGCCGCAGCTCGACAACCAGATCGGATTGATCGGAAGGTTGAAGAAGGCCGGCGCGACAAAAGTGTTTGCCGGCGGCGACGGCGACGACATCGCCGTCATGGGGCGCGATGCCGCTCAGCTCAGCGTCGGCATCACCTTCGCCGGCGGCGAGACGTTGCGCACGCCGCCCGGCGATGTGCCCTATGCGGTCGGCACGCTGATGATCGCGATGCCGGAGTGGGCGGAAGTCGCCGATCCCAAGGTCATGCAGGCGTTCAGCGAAAGGAACATCGTGACCGACGGCTACACCCTGCCGGCCTATGCGGCGGTCGAGATCGCCAAGGCGGCAACGGCGGACGCCGAAAGCTCCGGCAAGCCGCTCGCGGAGGCTCTGATCGGACATGAGTTCGCAACCGCGATCGGCCCGATCCGTTTCAACGAAAAAGGCGATCTCAGCCGGAATCCCTTCCGCGCCTTCCGCTTCGACGGCACGCATTTCGTGCCGCTGGAGGAAAAGTGATGTTCCGCACCGGGCCACGCAACCTGATCACCGACCTCGCCGGACTGAGAGTCGGCAATGCCGCCGACGCCAGGCTGAAATCCGGCGTCACAGTGGTGCTGTGCGAGGAACCGGCGGTGGCTGGCGTCCAGGTCCTGGGCGGTGCGCCGGGCACGCGTGAGACCGACCTGCTCGAGCCGCAAAACTCGATCGAGGCCATTCACGCCGTCGTGTTGTCCGGCGGCTCGGCCTTCGGTCTCGATGCCGCTTCCGGCGTCCAGGCGGCGCTGCGCGAAAGAAACATCGGCGTCGAGGTGGGCGGCTTCCGCGTGCCGATCGTGCCCGCCGCAATACTGTTTGACCTGTGCAATGGCGGCGACAAGGATTGGGGCCGCTATCCGCCCTATCGCGAGTTGGGCTACGAGGCGCTGCAGGCGGCAACGGCCGACTTCCCGATTGGTACTGTCGGCGCCGGCACCGGGGCACTGACTTCCGGTCTGAAAGGCGGGCTGGGCTCGGCCTCGACGGTGCTCGATAGCGGCGTCACCATCGGCGCGCTCGCCGCCGTCAACCCGACCGGCTCGGTGACGGTCGGTCGCAGCCGGCATTTCTGGGCAGCGCCCTTCGAGATCGGCGATGAGTTCGGCGGCCTAGGCTATCCGGACTCGCTGCCGGAAGACGCCAGAAAAATACTCTTGAAGTACCGTGACCAGCACGTCGGGGAACTGCCGGAGGGCGGCAGCACGACGATTGCCATTATCGCCACCGACGCGGTTCTGACCAAGGCTGCGGCCAAGCGGCTGGCGATTTCGGCGCATGACGGGTTCGCACGCGCCATTTGGCCAACGCATACGCCGGCCGACGGTGATCTGGTCTTTGCCCTCGCCACTGGCAAAAGCGGCATCGAGCTCAGCGCCGACGCCGCGATCGACCTTTTCGCAACAGCCGGCGCCACCATGGCACGCGCCATCAGCCGCGGCGTCTATGCCGCGACCCCCGTCGACGGTGACCTGTTTCCGGTCTGGTCATCGCGCTAGGGCAATTCCAGGAAAAGTGTGCAGCGGCTTTCTGTCCGGAATTGCGCAAGAGAAAATCTAAAGTTGCCGGTTCAGGTCGGGTCGGACTTCTCTTCCTCGAAGGTCACCGCGACATCCGAATTCGCCGACAGCCAGACTTTTTTTTCGTCGATCTCCGCGACGAGGCTGAGCGGAATGTAATGATGATGACCCTTGTGGTGCCTACCCATGCCGCTGTCGGCCTTGGTCAGCTTGATCCGCTGACCGTCGACCTTGTCGACGGTGCCGATATGGACGCCATCGGCGCCGATCACTTCCATATGCTCGCGTATCTTGCTGAGGTCGGTGGTCATGCTGGTCCTCCGTTGGGTGGCCGCATCCTTATCGGGACGGTCCACAATAACAAACGAGCGCCGGATTGGATGCATCGAGCAGCACGTCTCGTTCACCATGGTGTGATAGGCATGACGCCAATGAGACAGAGCGCATGACCAGCGACACCCGACCTGAACCGCCAGTCACCGCCGCGGAACGTGGCCTTGTGACCGTGACGCCGCTGCAATCAACCTCCTTGCGTCTGCACCTGGTGCGCGATGCGCTGCGCTCGGCAGGCAAGGTCGTTGTCGGCGCCTCGCTGTGGGGTCTTACGATGGCGGCCAGCGCTTTCCTCAATCTCTATTATTGGGAGACGCCGGGCAGGCTCCGCTTCGTCGTGCTGCTCTATGCGCTCGGCGGGGCGCTTGCCTTTCCCGTCGGGCTGACGCTCGCCAGGCTGGTATCGCGCGGCCGACACTGGGAAACCACGCTCGCTGCCGCTTTCGTATGTCTGCTTAGCGCGACGCTCGCTGTCACCGGCGGCCTGTTCGCGCTGCAATACCGTTCCTACTACGCCGAGTGGCACGCGCCGGCCTTCACGCTGACCTGGGCATTCGAACTTGTGTTCACGGCGCTGACAGCGCTCTACCAGTTCGTCGTCCTGGGAGTGCGGCTCTATTTTCCGCTCGGCTTTGCGGCACTTGTTGCCGCCAGCATCTGGATTGCGCGCCAGCGGCGTTGAGCATTGGCCCGGCCTCTGTTAGGACGCGGCCAAAGCTTCTCCCTGCAGGACTTGGAAACAGATGATCCCTCGTTATTCCCGGCCGGAAATGGTCGCCATCTGGTCGCCCGAAACCCGGTTCCGCATCTGGTTCGAGATCGAGGCGCATGCCTGCGATGCGTTGGCCGAGCTCGGCGTCATTCCGAAAGAGGCCGCGAAAACAATTTGGGAAAAGGGCGGCGCCGCCAAATTCGACGTCGACAAAATCGACGAGATCGAGCGCGTCACGAAGCACGACGTGATTGCTTTCCTGACCCATCTCGCCGAATTCGTCGGGCCGGACGCCCGCTTCATTCACCAGGGCATGACCTCGTCGGACGTTCTCGACACTTGCCTTGCGGTGCAATTGACGCGCGCCAGCGACATCCTGCTTGCAGACATCGACGCCCTGCTCGCGGCCCTGAAGCGCCGCGCCTTCGAGCACAAGGACACCATCACGATCGGCCGCAGCCACGGCATCCATGCCGAGCCGACGACTTTTGGGGTCAAGCTGGCGCTGGCCTATGCCGAATTCTCGCGTTGCCGCGAGCGGCTGCTACACGCGCGCGAAGACATCGCCACCTGCGCCATCTCGGGCGCGGTGGGCACCTTCGCCAACATCGATCCCTATGTCGAAGAGCATGTGGCAAGGAAGCTCGGACTGAAGCCGGAGCCTGTGTCGACGCAGGTCATCCCGCGCGACCGCCATGCGATGTTCTTCGCCACGCTCGGCGTGATCGCCTCGTCGGTCGAACGGCTGGCCGTCGAAATCCGCCATCTGCAGCGCACCGAGGTGCTGGAAGCCGAAGAATACTTCACGCCGGGGCAAAAGGGGTCGTCGGCGATGCCGCACAAGCGCAACCCGGTGCTGACCGAAAACCTCACCGGCCTCGCCCGCATGGTTCGCTCCTACGCCATGCCGGCGATGGAGGATGTGGCGCTGTGGCACGAGCGCGACATCTCGCATTCCTCGGTCGAGCGCATGATCGGGCCGGATGCGACCGTGACGCTCGATTTCGCGCTGTCGCGGCTGACCGGTGTCGTCGACAAGCTGCTCGTCTATCCCGACAACATGCTGAAGAACCTGAACAAGTTCCGCGGCCTGGTGCATTCGCAGCGCGTGCTCCTGGCGCTGACGCAAGCCGGCGTCTCGCGCGAGGATGCCTACCGGCTGGTGCAGCGCAACGCCATGAAAGTGTGGGAACAAGGGGCTGATTTCCTTGAGGAACTTCTGGCCGACAAGGAAGTGACAGCCGCGCTCCCCGAGGCCGAGATCCGCGAGAAATTCGACCTCGGCTATCACACCAAGCATGTCGACACCATCTTCAAGCGGGTGTTCGGAAAGGTTGAGGTCGAGTAAAGGCGTCCGTTAGCTTGGCGCAGCCCTCGATCAAGCCTTGCCGGGCACTGTCTTGATCACCGTGCCCCAAGGATCCTCCCGCGCAGTCTCGGCCTTCACATTGTCCGAGCGCATCTCGACCCAGGCGAGACCCGACCGCGCCGGGTCGCGTCGGCCGGCGCCGGCGCTGTGCCAGGCATTGGCGCCGATATGGTGATGGTAGTGGCCGGAAGACAGGAACACCGCCTGGCCGCCATATTTGGCAACCGTGTCGAAGCCGAACTCGTCATGCCACCAGGCCTCGGCGTCCTCTGGGCGGCCGACGCGCAGATGCACATGGCCAACGATGGTGTTCTCCGGCGCGCCCTGCCAGCCGGCGTCGCCGGCCGGCACGCTGGCGACGACCGCGGGCAGGTTCAGCCGCTCGGTCGCCATGGCGATCCCGCCGGCTCCGGCGCGTTAAATTTCGGATGCCAAATTGTTGAAACGCGCCCGCATCCTAGCGGATGCAGGCGGCTTCGAACGTGCGATTTTTCGGGTCGTCAGCCGACGATTTTTGAAAAATCGGCGACCTGATCGGTGGCGGCGGCGTGGTTGACCCAGCGGCCGAGATCGGCGCGCGACGGCAGCAGGAAGGCCGTGTGGAACAGGCCGGCGCTGCGCGGATCGTCAGGCTTGGCCGACGCGGCTGGCTCCAGCACCAGCAGCGGACGGTTGGCGGCGCCAAGCGTGATCGCGCCATCGGCGCGGCTCAGCTCCTGCAGGCCGACGACGGCGCGGTAGTAGGCGGCAAGGTTTTCAGCATCACGCGCCTTCAGGCCGACGCGCGAGACGCTGACCGGGGTGGTCGCGGCAAAAGGCAGTTCGCTCATCAAACTCTCCGTTCGGGCGCCGATCTCACCAAGGGCAGTCGCGCCGGCTTTTATTAGTCGTTCCTTTTCCTTCCTCAAATCGTCGATTGCGATCGTTCACACAAGACGGAAAGAATCGAACAGGTTGTTCACAATTGTGATGTGCAGCGTCCACCGGCATGGTTGCATGAGACAAGGCCGCTCGCTACATCGGCGCCATGAAAGTCAAGGACGCAGATATCCTCATCATACCGGGCTATACCAATTCCGGCCCCGAGCACTGGCAGACCCGCTGGCAGTCGAAGCTGTCGACGGCGCGCCGGGTCGAGCAGACCGAATGGTCAAAGCCCGTGCGCGAGGATTGGACGGCAAGCGTGGCGAAAGCCGTCAACGAGGCCGAGCGGCCGGTAGTGATCGTCGCCCATTCGCTGGGTGTGGCAGCGGCGGTGCAGGCCATTCCGCAATTCCAGAAGCCGGTCGCGGGCGCCTTTTTCGTGGCGCCGCCGGATGTCGCCAATCCGGAAATCAGGCCGAGGCATTTGATGACCTTCGGGCCCTATTCGCGCGAGCCCCTGCCCTTCCCGTCGATCGTGATCGCCAGCCGCAACGATCCTTTCTGCGCCTTCGAGGTCGCCGAGGACATTGCCGCCGCCTGGGGATCGCTTTTCATCGATGCCGGCGAGGCCGGCCATCTCAATGCCGATGCCGGGTTCGGCCCGTGGCCGGAAGGCTCGATGACCTTTGCCAAGTTCCTGACGGAACTGAAGGAACCCTGAACTGCTTGCCGGCTCTGGAAATCGGGAGCGATTTCCAGAAAGATCACGAGCAAAATCAGGGTGATACGGCGCGGCTGACTAAGAGCCGATCGAATCCCGCATGCTCTTCAGAAGCGTCTTGGCGCCGAGCGAGATCAGCGTGTGGTCCGAGCCCATGGCGAGCAGCCGGTAGCCCATCGACACCACGCGCCCCGCAACGGCCGGCTCGATGACATAGATCGCGGCATGCTTGCCTGCCTTGCGCGTCCGCTCGGCGATCGAGGCCACCGTCTCCATCATGCTTTCCAGCGTCGAATTGACGGTGCTGCCGTTCGACCAGGCGATCGAGAAATCCGACGGGCCGACAAAGATGCCGTCGATGCCGGGCGTCTCGAGGATCCCGTCGAGCGCCTCGAACGCCGCCCGCGTCTCGACCATGGCAAAGGCCATGGTGCGCTGGTTCGAGTCGCGCAGCCACTCGGCATGGTCGCCCTTGCCATGGCGCGGAAAGGCATAAGTCGGGCCCCAGGAACGCTCGCCCATCGGCGGATATTTCATCGCGGCGGCAAACTGCCGTGCATCCGCCACCGAATTCACCATCGGCGCAATCACCGCCTCGGCGCCGAAATCGAGCGCCCGGCTCGCCATGTCGAAGCGGCCGACCGGGATGCGCACCAGGGCCGGCTTGTTGGCGGCAAGCACCGGCACCAGGCCGCGCAGCACGCTGTCCTCATGGTGGCCACCATGCTGCATGTCGAGGGTGACGGCATCAAAACCCTGCTTGGCGATGATTTCGACCGTCAGCGCGTCCGGCACCCCGGACCATGCGGTGAACAGCGTTTCATCGGCAGCCAGGCGGGACTTGAGCGACATCGGAACTTTCCTTGTTAACGATCCGCAGTTTCGGCCGGAAACGGCGGCAAGGCAAAGAAAAACCGCCCGGCTCAGCCGGGCGGTCGATTGGTCCAGTGACGATTACGTGTTCTTGATCTGCTCGATCGCCTGCGCCATCAACTCTTCCATGGTGCGGCGGATCTGATGGTCCGACTGGTTGACGCCTGCGGCGTCGAAATCCTTGCGGATCTTGCGGAAGACGTCGTGATCGCCGGCTTCCTCGATGTCGGAGACTACCACCTCCTTGGCATAGACCTCCGCGTCGGCGCCGGTTTTGCCGAGCTTTTCGGCGGCCCAGAGGCCGAGCGCCCTGTTGCGGCGCGCCGAGGCCTTGAAGCGGAGCTCCTCGTCGAAAACGAATTTGCGCTCGAAGCCCTCTTCGCGGTCTTTCATGCTGCTCATGACGTCCCTCCGGTCAAATCGATTCGCTTGGCGATGAATATGTGTGCTTACCCAGCACAAACCAAAAGGCCGCGGGCCGGTCAATATGCTACGTCGCATGCTGCGCTGCGGCATTTCGGTCTCGAAACCGGTTGATCGGCAGGATTTGCCGATTGAGCAAACATTACGATTGCTATAGACACCGGCATTGAACGCTACCGTCGCCGCAACTAATTTAGGCAGACGGACAGGAACTGGTCGCTTGCCGCCTGCCCGCCAATCCAGAGAAAAAATCAGATGAAAAATCGCCGCCGCATTTACGAAGGCAAGGCCAAGATCCTCTATGAAGGACCTGAGCCGGGAACGCTGATCCAGTTCTTCAAGGATGACGCCACCGCCTTCAACAAGAAGAAACACGAGGTGGTCGACGGCAAAGGCGTGCTCAACAACCGCATTTCCGAGCACATCTTCAACCACCTCAATCGCATGGGCATCCCGACCCATTTCATCCGCCGGCTCAACATGCGCGAGCAGCTGATCAAGGAAGTCGAGATCATCCCGCTCGAAGTGGTCGTGCGCAACGTCGCCGCCGGCTCGCTGGCAAAGCGCCTCGGCATCGAGGAAGGCACGGTGCTGCCGCGCTCGATCATCGAATTCTACTACAAGGCCGATGCGCTGGACGATCCGATGGTGTCGGAAGAGCACATCACCGCCTTCGGCTGGGCAAGCCCGCAGGAAATCGACGACATCATGGCTCTGGCCATTCGCGTCAACGACTTCCTCTCCGGTCTGTTCCTCGGCGTCGGCATCCAGCTCGTCGACTTCAAGATCGAATGCGGCCGCCTGTTCGAGGGCGATATGATGCGCATTGTCGTCGCCGACGAGATCTCGCCGGATTCCTGCCGCCTGTGGGACGTGGCGACCCAGGACAAGCTCGACAAGGACCGCTTCCGCCGCGACATGGGCGGGCTGGTCGAGGCTTATCAGGAAGTCGCCCGCCGTCTCGGCATCATGAACGAGAACGAGCCGCCGCGCCCGACAGGCCCGGTGCTCGTCGCCTCTTCCGAGCCGCCCAAGGGCATGAAGCACTGACTGCCAGCGGCTTGCCTTCAACGGCAGGTCCGCCGCAAGACCGATCATTCAGGAGTACCGATGAAAGCCCGCATCACCGTGACCCTCAAGAACGGCGTTCTCGACCCGCAGGGCAAGGCGATCGAGCATGCGCTCTCGGGGCTGGGCTTCGACGGCGTCGGCCAGGTGCGCCAGGGCAAGGTGTTTGACATCGAGCTCACCGGCACCGACAAGGCCAGGGCTGAAGCCGACCTCAAGGCCATGTGCGACAAGCTTCTGGCGAACACGGTGATTGAGAACTATAGTGTGGCCATAACCTGAGGTTGCGCCGGAGGCATTGTGCCTGAAGCCACAAGCGACTTGATGTACGAGCGTCTGAAGCGTGTACACCACGAGCCTGCGGAACTTCGCCAGGACTTTTCTGAGCAGAAGCGAGAGATGAACGTGCTTCGGGGCCACATGGCGGCAACTCAAAGTGATATTCACAACATCTACGGAATTCTCGCCCGTCAAGACGATCGCCTCGAACGTATCGAGCGCCGGCCAGACCTGCGAGAGCTCGCCGAAAACCAGAGGCCTTTCGAACCGAAATGAAATCAGCCGTCGTCCTCCTGCCTGGCCTCAACCGCGACCGTGACATGATCGCGGCGCTGACCAAGATCTCCGGTCAGGCGCCGGCGACCGTCTGGCAGACGGACACTGAAATCCCCGACGTCGACCTGATCGCCATTCCCGGTGGCTTCTCCTTCGGCGACTATCTGCGCTGCGGCGCGATCGCCGCACGCATGCCGGTGATGCGGGCGGTGGCGGAAAAGGCCGCCAAGGGCGTCATGGTCATCGGCGTCTGCAACGGCTTCCAGATCCTGGTCGAGGCGGGGCTGCTGCCGGGTGCCCTGATGCGCAACGCCTCGCTGAAGTTCGTCTGCCGGCAGGTGAAGCTCGAGATCGCCAACGCCAACACCATGTTCACCCGCCGCTACCAGCCTGGACAGATCATCCGCTCGCCGGTCGCGCACCATGACGGCAATTATTTCGCCGACGCCGAAACCCTTGCCCGCCTCGAAGGCGAAGGCCAGGTGGTGTTCCGCTATGCCGAAGGCACCAATCCCAACGGCTCGATCAACGACATCGCTGGCATCGTCAGCGAGAAGGGCAATGTGCTCGGCCTGATGCCGCATCCGGAGAACCTGATCGAGGCAGCACACGGCGGCAGCGACGGCCGGGCGCTGTTCGAAGGCGCGCTTGGCATCGCCGCTTGATCCCTTTTTAGACATTTCCTTTCAAAGCGCGGGGCGGACTGTATGAGAATGACGATTACTCGCCTTGCTCTCGTGGCTGCCGCCGGGGTTGCTCTAACATCCTGCCAGTCCGGCTCGAAGACCACACCGGCGCCGTCGGGCAAGAGCGCCTCGCTGCTCGCCATGGAGCAGGTCGCGATCGCGGCGCATAAATGCTGGATCGCCAGCAAGGACCCGGCCTTCAAGGCCTACCAGATGGCCAACGAGCTCAACTCCTACAGCGGCACGCCGCGTTTCCTGCTGGTTCCGGCCAAGCACTATGGCGGCAAGCCGCTGCTTGTCGTGCAGGCGCAGGGCAATTCCAGCAAGGTGGACGTGTTCGGGCCGCTGATGGCCGAGCCGCTCGGCGCGCGCATCGGCTCCGACATCGCCCGCTGGCAGGCCGGCAACCCGTCCTGCGCCGCTGCCGCGTGAGCCTGCCATGAGCCGGTTCCTGCAGATCGCAGGACTGGTTATCGGGCTCATCGCGCTCGTCCTGCAGTTTGCGATCACCGTTCCGGCGTCGATGGCGGCAGGCCGTAGCCTGCTCGGCTCGATCGTCTTCTATTTTAGCTTCTTCACCATCCTGACCAACATCGCGGCAGTGCTGGTGCATGCTTCGCTGCTGTCACCAACCGGCTATGCCTGGTTCCCGGCCTTCGCCGGGCGGCGCATGCGCGCCGGCGTCGCGGTCGCCATAACTCTGGTCTTCATCGTCTATTCGACCGTGCTGGCGCGCCTTTGGGCGCCAGAAGGCCTGTTCCTGCTGTGCGATATCCTGCTCCACTATGTGACGCCGCTGATCTTCGTGCTGTGGTGGCTGATCGCAGGCACCGATGGGAAAACGCGCTGGCGCGACATCTCCTGGTGGATGATCTATCCGATCGCCTATCTCGCCTGTGCGCTGATACGCTCCCCATTCGCCGGCGAGGTGCCCTACCCGTTCCTCGACGTGGGGAAGAACGGCGCGGCCAGCGTCGCCATTTCGGCGCTGGCCACGACTGCGCTGTTTCTCGGCCTATGCGTGCTCGCCGTGTTTGCCGATCACGGCGTCGCCCGTCTGCGGAATTGATCCGCAGCCCGCGTCCGGGAGCGATTAGTCCCAGAACGGCCTGATGCCTTCGCGATGGGCGTCGCAGCGCGAGATGCCGATATCCTTGAGTTGCTCGTCGGTCATCTCCAGCAGAGCAAGGCGCCCGCGACGGCGCTCCAGCATCCGCCCGATCTGCCTTGCGATGGAACGAAGCACAAGCGCCAGCCGGCCGACGAAGCCGCGCCAAACCGATGAATGGCCATACAATTCAGCGCCATTGCGATGGAATGCATCAATTGTATTCATATCTCGTTCTGCCAGACTGATGAATTGTACCCGTGCCACCCGTGATCTCATATCGATTGACTCATCGCGCGGTGCAATATAGAAAATTGTCACCATGACAAATTGGCTCCCCGATCTCTCCTCTGGCTCTGGCCCCCTGTATCAGCGTCTTGCTGACAGCATTGAGTCAGATATCGACAAGGGCGTCATCGATGCCGGTGCAAAACTGCCGCCGCAGCGCGACCTCGCCTATGACATCGGCACGACTGTCGGCACGGTCGGTAGGGCGTATCAGCTGCTGCGCGAGCGCGGGTTGGTGAGCGGCGAGGTCGGGCGCGGCACCTATGTGCTCGCGCAGCATGCCGAGAACCCAAAGCCCGAGCTGGAGCCCGCCGCGCTAGGCACCCGCCTCATCGATGCCCCGGCGGGCAAGCTGCGCTTCGACAGCACCGCCGCGCCCGATGTCGGCCAGGGCGCAACCATCGCCGAGCTGCTGGCGCGGACGGCGCAGGAGCATCCGCACGACATTTCAAGTTACACGCGCGATTTTCCCGAACGCTGGTACGAGGCCGGCAGCCGCTGGCTGTCGCGCAATTCCTTCCGGCCCTCGCCCGATTCAATCGTGCCGACGCTTGGCACCCATGCCGCCGTGATGGCGGCGATCGCCGCGCTCACCACGCCAGGCGACACGATCGTCTTCGAGCATCTCACCTATTCGCAGATCTCGCGCAGCGCCGGCCTGATCGGACGCCGCACGGCGCTCGTCTCGGCGGACGATGAAGGTCTCGACCCCGACGATTTCGAGCGCGTCTGCGCGCAGAAACACCCGAAGATGATGTTCGTGATGCCGACAGCGAAAAACCCGACCTTGGTGACGCTCTCGGCGGAGCGGCGCCAGGCGATCGCGCGCATCGCGCGTGAATACAATGTCACGCTGATCGAGGACGACCTCTATGGCGAGTTGACCGACGATCCGACGCCGCTGCTTGCCGAATATGCCCCCGAACGCACGATCGTCGCCGGCGGCCTGTCGAAATCGGTCGCGGCCGGTGTGCGCGGCGGCTGGCTGTCCTGCCCGCCTGCCTACCGCCACCGCATCCGCGTCGCGCACAAGATGATGACAGGCGGCCTGCCCTTCCTGCTGGCGGAGGTCGGAACGAGGCTGGTGATGTCGGGCCAGGCCGGCGAGATCCGCAAGCGCTGCATTGCCGAGATCCAGACGCGTCTCCATGCCGTGCGCGAGACGTTGGCGGGCTTCGACTTCAAGGCATGTGACAATGTGCCCTTCGTCTGGCTCACCTTGCCGGATCCCTGGCTGTCGGGCACGTTCAAGAATGCCTGCCTGGCGCAAGGCGTGCTCATCGACGACGAGGACGAGTTCAAGGCCGGTCGTTCCGAGCAGGTCTTCCACAGCGTCCGCTTCGGTGTCTCGCAACCCCGGCAGAGCAAGGATGTCGCCGGTGGCGTCGCGGTCATCCGCCGCCTGCTCGACGAAGGCCGCGCCGGCTACGACAGTTTTTCCTGACCGCCCGGCGCGCTGCCGGCTGAGCAGGCGCCGGCACGGCAGTTTTCCGGCGTTTTTCGTCATCCGGTGGGGTGTATCGCGCGAAAGCTTGCGATAAGAGGAGACTCGAAAATCACCCTCTCCCACGGATACAAATCGCCGCTCATGACCATTTCCAATTCCGTGCCGATCACCCCCGAACTCGTCGCCGCGCATGGGCTGAAGCCCGACGAATACCAGCGCATCCTCGACCTGGTCGGCCGCGAGCCGAGCTTCACCGAACTCGGCATCTTCTCGGCGATGTGGAACGAGCACTGCTCCTACAAGTCTTCAAAAAAATGGCTGCGCACGCTGCCCACCAGCGGCCCGCAGGTCATCCAGGGACCGGGCGAGAATGCCGGCGTGGTCGACATCGGCGACGGCGACTGCGTCGTCTTTAAGATGGAGAGCCACAACCACCCGTCCTACATCGAACCCTATCAGGGAGCCGCGACCGGCGTCGGCGGCATCCTGCGCGACGTCTTCACCATGGGCGCGCGGCCGGTCGCGGCGATGAACGCGCTGCGCTTCGGCGCGCCGGACCATCCCAAGACCCGGCATCTGGTCGCCGGCGTGGTTTCAGGCATCGGCGGCTACGGCAATTCCTTCGGCGTGCCGACCGTTGGCGGCGAGGTCAATTTCGACCCGCGTTACAACGGCAACATCCTTGTCAACGCGTTCGCGGCCGGTCTCGCCAAGACCAACGCTATCTTCCTGTCAGAGGCCAAGGGCGTCGGCCTGCCGGTCGTCTATCTCGGCGCCAAGACCGGACGCGACGGCGTCGGCGGCGCCACCATGGCCTCGGCCGAATTCGACGACAAGATCGAGGAGAAGCGTCCGACCGTCCAGGTCGGCGACCCCTTCACCGAAAAATGCCTGCTGGAGGCCTGCCTCGAGCTGATGGCCTCGGGCGCGGTCATCGCCATCCAGGACATGGGTGCCGCCGGCCTCACCTGCTCGGCGGTCGAGATGGGCGCAAAGGGCGATCTCGGCATCGAGCTTGATCTCGACAAGGTACCGGTGCGCGAGGAGCGCATGAGCGCCTACGAGATGATGCTGTCGGAGAGCCAGGAACGCATGCTGATGGTGCTGCGCCCCGAAAAGGAGGAGGAAGCCGAGGCGATCTTCCGCAAATGGGGCCTCGACTTCGCCATCGTCGGCAAGACCACTGACGACCTGCGCTTCCGCGTGCTGCACCAGGGCGACGAGGTCGCCAACCTGCCGATCAAGGAACTGGGAGACCAGGCGCCGGAATATGACCGCCCGTGGGTCGAAGCGAAGAAGCCGGCGCCGCTGGCCGCAAATGACGCGCCTAAGGCCGATGTCGCCGACGCGCTGCTCAAGATGCTTGGCGGGCCGGACCTCTCCTCGCGCCGCTGGGTCTGGGAACAGTACGACACGCTGATCCAGGGTAATTCGCTGCAGCTTCCTGGCGGCGACGCCGGCGTGGTACGGGTCGACGGCCATCCGACCAAGGCGCTCGCTTTCTCCTCCGACGTCACGCCGCGCTATTGCGAGGCCGATCCTTATGAGGGCGGCAAGCAGGCGGTGGCCGAATGCTGGCGCAATCTCACCGCGACCGGTGCCTTGCCGCTTGCGGCCACGGACAACCTCAATTTCGGCAATCCGGAACGGGCGGAGATCATGGGCCAGTTTGTCGGGGCGATTAAGGGCATCGGCGATGCCTGCCGCGCGCTCGGCTTCCCGATCGTCTCCGGCAACGTCTCGCTCTACAACGAAACCAACGGCCGCGGCATCCTGCCGACGCCGACCATCGGCGGCGTCGGGCTGATCGCCGACTGGTCGAAGATGGCCCGTATCGGCTTTGCCGCCGAGGGCCAGATGATCGTGCTGGTCGGCGCACCGCCAAGCTGGGGCAGCCATCTCGGCCAGTCCGTCTATATGCGCGATATCCACGGCCGCGCCGACGGCCCGCCGCCGCCTGTCGACCTCGAACATGAAAAGCGCGTCGGCGACCATGTGCGCGCGCTGATCGCTTCCGGCATCGTGACTGCCGCGCATGACGTCTCGGACGGCGGCCTTGCCGTGGCGCTGGCCGAAATGGCGATGGCCTCCGGCATCGGCGCCACCATTCCGGGTCTTACCGGCACAGATCCGATCCCGGTCTGGTTCGGCGAGGACCAGGGCCGTTATCTCGTGACGCTGTCGGTCGACCCGCAAAGCGGCGAATGGGACAAGATCCGCGAGGAGCAGGGCAAGCTCGGCATCTTCGCGCCGTGGATCGGCACGACCGGCGGTCGTGAATTGAAACTCGGCGAGACGAGGGCCATAGCGGTCAGTGAATTGACGGCAGCCCATGAGGGCTGGTTCCCGCGTTTCATGGATCTGGCCATTTGACCAGGCTGGCGGTCCGGGCACTGCTTGCAGTCGTCTTCTGGCCGTCCCTGTTCTTCTTCTGGTTTCTCGGCCCGTTCGTCTTTCTCCTGCTGTCGACAACCTCGAGCGAGATCTGTCCGCGGCTCGAAACGCGGGCGGAGTTCCTCGCCGCGGCCAACGGCACAATCCCGATGATTGCCGTTCAGAACCTCGTCTACGCGGTTCCGATTCTTTGCCTGGTTCTGTGGGAACGCCTTTTGCCGGAGCCGGCGCGGGCAAGGCATATCGTCACTTGCGTCAAGCTCTTTGCCGCTACGGTCGTTATCGGGGCGCTTTGGGCGTATGGCTCCTCGCTTATGTGCGATGGCTACGGCCGGCCGTTTTTCTCGCCGCTCTGGCAGTGGACGAGTTACTTGCCCTTGGTCGGTATAGTGATCAACGTTCCGATCTATGTGCTGACCTTCAGTCTCGGTCGCACCTACTCGACGCCTGAGGACGTGTCCGCCGGCGATGCGGCTCAGCCGGACCGGAATGTCCCGTGAACTCCCGGTCATGGACGGAACGGCTTCAATCCGGACCGGAAAGGTTCTACGCTTAGCCCCGACTCTCCTCGTACGGGCTGCACCGCTCCCCGCTCGAAAACAGGATTTTTGTCATGGCAATGGACGCGCACGACATCGAACGGCTGATCAAGGAAGGCATTCCGGACGCCAAGGTCACGATTCGCGACCTTGCCGGCGACGGCGACCACTACGCAGCCGAAGTGGTGGCCGAAAGCTTCCGCGGCAAAAGCCGAGTGCAGCAGCACCAGATGGTCTATGATGCGCTGAAGGGCAATATGGGCGGCTTGCTGCATGCACTTGCCCTGCAGACCAGCGTTCCGGACTGAACCCTGTCCACTCAGGCTTAGCCCAAAACGCACCATCCCTTGCGCCATCACGATGGCGTCGTGGCTAACGTCTTGTTTCAGCCAACCTATGGGTTTATTTGATGGACATGCTTCGAGCCTGACTCCCACAGGCATGAAAGGATCGTCCATGAGTGGCATCAACGACTACATCGACAGCGAAGTGAAGAGCAACGACGTGGTGCTTTTCATGAAGGGCACGCCTGGCTTCCCGCAGTGCGGCTTCTCCGGCCAGGTGGTGCAAATCCTCGACTATATCGGGGCCGACTACAAAGGCGTTAACGTGCTCGACTCGGCGGAACTGCGCCAGGGCATCAAGGATTATTCCAATTGGCCGACCATCCCGCAGCTCTACGTCAAGGGCGAGTTCGTCGGCGGTTGCGACATCGTACGCGAGATGTTCCAGGCCGGCGAGTTGCAGACATTCCTCGTCGAGAAGGGCGTCAGCGTCAAAGGCGCTGCCTGATTTGAGCGCGTAGGCTGGCGGCTCGGCCGGCACGCCAAGACTCCGGGGCCACCCCACCTCGGCATTGTGGTTCCCCGATTGGGGAACGAGACGAATCTATGCGCCGGTCCACCGGCGCATGTTCGTTTGAAAGATCGGACTTTGCCGTGGACAAGCAGGTTGAAGCGACGCAACGGGCAAGCAGCTTGCCCATTCCGCGCTGGGAATTCATTGCGCTCTGCGCGGCGCTGATGGCGCTCAATTCGCTCGCCATCGATATCATGCTGCCGGCGCTGCAGCAGATCGGCGCCTCGCTCGGCGTCGAGAATGAGAACCATCGCCAGTACGTCATCACCGCCTACATCCTCGGCTTCGGCACCGGACAGCTCTTCTTCGGGCCGATCTCCGATCGTTTCGGCCGCCGTGCGCCGCTGGTCGCCGGCCTGATCATCTATGTCGCGGCGGTGGCTGCCGCTGCTGTGGCTCCAACCTTCGGCGTCCTGCTCGCCTGCCGTATCGTGCAAGGCATCGGCGCGGCGGCGACGCGCGTCATCGCCGTTTCGATCGTGCGCGACACCTTCGAGGGCCGTCGCATGGCCGAGGTGATGTCATTGATCTTCATGGTGTTCATGGCGATCCCGGTCGTCGCGCCCGGCATCGGCCAGTTCATCATGCTGTTCGCCACCTGGCACTGGATCTTCGTCACCATGGCCGTCGGCGCGCTGATCGTGTCGGCATGGTCGCTGCTGCGACTGCCGGAAACGCTGCATCCGGAATACCGCCGCCCGCTGACGGTCAACGCGGTCGTCGGCGGCTTCCGCATCGTGCTCACCAACCGCATTGCGCTTTCCTACGCCTTTGCCAGCACCTTTATCTTCGGCGCGATGTTCGGCTTCATCAATTCGGCGCAGCAGATCTATCTAGATGTCTTCCATGTCGGCGAGCTGTTCCCCTTGATTTTCGCCGGCGTTGCCGGCGTGCTCGCCTTCTCGAACTTCCTCAACGCGCGGCTCGTAGGCAAGGTCGGCATGCGCCGCCTGTCGCAAAGCGCGTTGCTCTTGTTCCTCGCCATCAGCCTGATCTGGCTCGTCGTCTCACTCGAAATGCAGATGCCGCTCTGGCTGTTCATCACCTTCTTTGCCGGTGCTATGGTGCCGTTCGGTTGCCTCGGCGCGAATTTCAACGCGCTTGCGATGGAGCCGCTCGGCGAGCTTGCCGGCACGGCGTCCTCCATCCTCGGCTTCATGCAGACCTTTCTCGGCGGCCTCCTCGGCACGTTGATAGGCCAGGCCTATAACGGCACGGTCACGCCATTGGCCGCCGGCTTCTGCAGCGTGTCCGTCGCAGCCTTGCTGATGATCTTGATTGCCGAGCGCGGGCGGCTGTTCCAGCCCCACAATCCGCCGGTTTGAGCCAATCTAGGGTGTGCCGAGATTCAGGTCAGGCCGAGTCGAAAATCGTGGATTCCGAGAACCGGAACGGAGCGGACATTTAGGTCCGTGAGTACCGGAAGCGCAGGAAGCCGCCATTTGCAGACCGGCATCACCTGAATGTCGGCGCACCCTACTCCGCCCAGAGCTCGCGGCGCAGTTGATCCCAGCTTTGTTTGTCGGGGGCCACCAGCAGGCCGCCATCGACATGCGACGGCAGATAAGGATCGCCGTCGATCCGCGCGGCGTGGCCGCCCGCTTCCTGATGGATCAGCACACCCGCAAGGTGATCCCACGGCATCAGCTTGTTGTAGACGACGAAATGTGCGTGCCCGCTGGCCAGCAGCCGGTATTCGTGCGCCGCGCAACGATAGCCGAACTGCGACAGCGCCTTGGTCTGGTTGCGCGCGAGCCGCGAGCGCTCCGGTTCCTTCAGATACTGCCACGAGACCGCGCCGGTCATCTGAGAGATCGGCACAGGCTCGGCAACCTTGACCTTCTCCAGCGCGCCATGCGCGTGGCGGATATGGCTGCCGGCCCCTTTGGCGCCGATCAGCCAGTCTTTGCCCACCGGATCGTGGATGATGCCGGCAACCGTCTCGCCTTTGACGACGACGCCCAGCATGACGCCGAAGAGCGGCACGCCGGAGGCGAAGTTGAAGGTGCCGTCGACCGGATCTATGACGAAGGCGAGTTCGGCATCGCCAAGGCCCTTAAGCAAAGCTGGATTGTCGGAGCAGGCCTCCTCGCCGACGATCATCGCCGAGGGATAACGCTCGCGCAGCCTGGCGGCGATCAGCCTTTCGGCATTGACGTCCGCCTCGGTCACCAGATCGGCCGCCGAGGTCTTCTGGCGGACGTCGCCCTCGCCCAGCCGGCGGAAGCGCGGCATGATTTCAGCCCTGGCTGCATCGGCGAGAAGGTCGGCCAGCCAGTCGATCGCGCGGTCGTCAAATGTCATCGGAAATGTCTTGCCCTGTGGTGAGGCGCGCATCGAGCGCGGCGAAGTCGAACAGTTTTCGGTCAAGCAGGTGTGAGGGCCGCACATTGGTCATGGCACGGATCATCGTGTCCTTGCGGCCAGGCATGCGTTTCTCGATGTCGTCGAGCATCGCCTTCATGGCGTTGCGCTGCAGCCCTTCCTGGCTGCCGCAGAGGTCGCACGGGATGATCGGGAACTTCATGGCGCCGGCGAACTTCTCTAGATCCACCTCGGCGCAATAGGCGAGCGGGCGAAGAACCATGACGTCGCCCTCGTCGTTGATAAGCTTGGGCGGCATGGCGGCGAGACGCCCGCCATGAAAGAGGTTCATGAAGAAGGTTTCGAGGATGTCCTCGCGGTGGTGGCCAAGCACCAGCGCCGAGCACCCCTCTTCGCGCGCGATGCGGTAGAGATGGCCGCGCCTCAGCCGCGAGCAGAGCGAGCAATAGGTGCTGCCCTCGGGCAGCTTGTCGGTGACCACCGAATAGGTGTCCTGGTACTCGATGCGATGCGGGATGCCGTTGGCTGTGAGATAGTCCGGCAGGATGTGTTTCGGAAAATTCGGCTGGCCCTGGTCGAGATTGCAGGCGAGCAGCTCGACCGGCAGCAGGCCACGCCATTTGAGGTCGAGCAGCAAGGCGAGCAGGCCATAGGAATCCTTGCCGCCGGAGAGCGCCACCAGCCAGCGCTGGCCGGGCTTCAACATGGCGAAGTCCTCGATCGCCTGGCGGGTGAGCCTCAAGAGCCGCTTGCGCAGCTTGTTGAACTCGACCGAGGACGGCACGTCGCGAAACAGCGGATGAAACCCGCCCTCTCCCTCGTCGGCGATCGGCTCAAGCGATTTGACGTCTGGCAGCATGTTCATGGCGCGTAGGCCCCGCGATCTTTGCTGCCGCTGGACTTAACGGACATGACCGACAAAGAAAAGGCCGCCTCGAGGGCGGCCTTCGATGATCTCGCTGATTGACTTAGATCAGCGCGAATAGAATTCGACGACCAGGTTCGGTTCCATCTGGACAGCGAACGGCACGTCCGCCAGGCCGGGAACGCGGCTGTAGGTCGCGGTCATCTTGTTGTGGTCGGCCTCGATGTAGTCCGGCACGTCGCGCTCGGCAAGACCGACCGATTCCAAGACGATGACGAGTTGCTTCGACTTCTCGCGCACCTCGATGACGTCGCCCGGCTTGCAGCGGTACGAACCGATATTGGTGCGCTTGCCGTTGACGTTGACGTGGCCGTGGTTGACGAACTGACGGGCGGCGAAGATGGTCGGCGCGAACTTGGCGCGATAGACGATCGCGTCGAGACGCGACTCCAGCAGGCCGATCAGGTTCTCGGAAGTGTCGCCCTTGCGGCGGTTGGCCTCTTCATAGACCTTGCGGAACTGCTTTTCCGAAACGTCGCCATAGTGGCCCTTCAGCTTCTGCTTGGCGCGCAGCTGCAGGCCGAAGTCGGAAAGCTTGCCCTTGCGGCGCTGGCCGTGCTGGCCGGGGCCGTATTCACGCTTGTTGACCGGGGACTTCGGGCGGCCCCAGATGTTTTCGCCGAGACGGCGGTCGATCTTGTATTTCGCGGATTCGCGCTTGCTCATCGCATTCCCTTTCAAAACGATATACCCGGAACCCCATGGCTCCGGGTGAAGGAAACGCGCCCTCCTCTGGCCTCCGTTTTCGAGACCTGACAGGGTTTTCCACGCAACGCGACGGAAAACCCACGGGACACGTCAGTTCGAACAAGACCGCCGACAGACTGGCTTCCGGTGAGGTCTCGCCCATGCAAAAGAAACCACCGGGCGTCGCCACCCGGTGTTGGAAGGCCTGTTAAACAGAGATTTAACCGGTGTCAAGCTTGTGACTGGCGACGCAGCGGGCGACTCTATACCATCCTGCGTTGCATGCGGTGCCAGATGTGGCGGACGCCGACGGCATCGGGGCGGGGTACAACTATTTTGGACGTAAGCTTGCCCTGACACTTTGATGAAGGGACTGGAGCAGAGGAGTCCGAATTCCCATGAAGACGTTCTTCCTTACGTTGACCGGAGCCGCGGTGTTGGCGGGATCGATGGCGGTCATGGCGCCGGAGCCTGCCATGGCAAGGCACTGGCATGGCCATAAGCAGGTCTGCCGCGTCGTGGTGAAGAAACGAGTCGTCTGGCGGCACGGCCACCGTCACGTCGTTCGCTACAAGGTGCGGCACTGCTGGTGGCGCCGGTAATTGCCGGCCTCGATCCAATCCAGACGAAGCCCGCGGTTCATCCCGCGGGCTTTTTCTATCGGGGTGTCCGACCCTGGCAGCCCGACAGGAATTCATGACTTCTTGTTGGGCAGGCCTTTGCGCTTGGTTTCGGCGAATTCCTCGAGCTGCTTCTCGCTCATCGATTCATACATGTCACGCGAAGCGCCTTTGAGCTCGCTCTTCTTGATCTCGCCGCGCTTGGCCGCGAGCGCGGCGCCGGCGGCCTTCTGCTGAGCTTGTGATGTGGCGGGCATGATTAGCTCCTCCTTTGCTGTAAGGAGAAACGCTGGCCCGCGGCCGCAGTTCCAGCGCTAGCGCGCGGTCAAGCCAAAGCCCTGGATGAGCCGTTTCGTGGCGAAATCCACCTTGCCGGAGGTGAAGACGGCGATATCCGGCTCGCTATCGCCGGACGGTTCGCCGACCGGTTCGAGCAGCGACATGGCGCGCCTGGCGATCGCTTCCGCCGGATCGATCCAGTCGACAGGCCAGGGCGCCGTCTTGCGCATGCGGTTGGCCAGGAACGGATAATGCGTGCAGGCGAGCACGACGATGTCGGTGCGCTGGCCGTCGCGCTCGATGAAGCACGGCGTGATCTCGGCGCGCACGGCCTCCTCGTCGACAAAGCCCTCGCGCATATAGATCTCGGCAAGTCCGGCAAGCCTGTCGCTGCCGACCAGGCGGACATGGCATTTCTGCGCCCATTTGCTGATCAGGTCGCGCGTGTATTGGCGCTTCACCGTGCCCGGCGTCGCCAGCACCGACACCAGGCCGGAACGCGTGCGCTCCGCCGCCGGCTTGATCGCCGGCACGGTGCCGACAAAGGGATGGCCAGGGAATTTTTCGCGCAGCGCATCGATCACCAGGGTCGAGGCGGTGTTGCAGGCGATGACGGAAATCGCCGGCTGCAGCCGGTCGAGCAATTTGCCGAACAGTGCCAGTATGTGTTGCTTGAGCGCCGGCTCTTCCCATGCGCCGTAAGGAAATGCTGCATCGTCGGCGACATAGACGAAGCGGCGGTCCGGCATCAGCACGCGCGCCTCGCGCAGCACCGTCAGTCCGCCGACGCCGGAATCGAACATCAAGATCGGGCGCTGGCTTGATCGATCGTTCATTGTCATCCGACCACAGGAAGAAGCTGACCCATGATTTGGCCAACGGCGCTTCTATCCTGAACGATCATGGTCTTGAAGTGGCAAACGCCAGCAGCTTTTGCGCAATGCTGTCCTGCTCAGAGCCCGCGCTTGCCGAAACCGGCAGGACGCGGCCGGCCGAACGGCTGCGGCGCCGGACGCGTGGCTTGCGCCGCAGCCGGA
>NZ_JHQR01000012.1 GCF_014843825.1 Mesorhizobium silamurunense | reverse complement strand
GCTGACCGGGGCCACAGTTGCCGCGCTGCTGCGCGGATTGCCTTTGCGGGCAGCGCTACGCGAAGGCGTTGCCGCGGCGACGCTCGCCATCGAGAGCGCCGAGGCGGTGCCGTCCTTCACGGCCGCCAGCTTCGCCCAAGCGCTTGCCCTTGTGCCGGAGGCGCGGCAGGTGGCATAGGGCCACCAAACCATCTTGCCGGAGCGTTTCTCCGGATTGGAGAACAGACATGACACCCGAGACCGCCCGCCCCTTCATCGACATCCACCCGCCGGTGGCGGAGGCGCTTGCCGCTGGGCGGCCGGTGGTGGCGCTGGAAAGCACCATCATCACCCATGGCATGCCCTACCCCGACAATGGCGCGATGGCCGCCAAGGTAGAGCAGATCATTATCGGCGGCGGCGCGGTGCCGGCGACGATCGCCGTGGTCGATGGCCGCATCAAGATCGGGCTGTCCGACGGCGAGCGCGAATCGCTCGCCATGACCGGCGACGCCATGAAGCTGTCGCGCGCCGATATCGGCTTTGCCGTCGCTCAAACGCGCACCGGCGGCACCACCGTTGCCGCCACCATGATCGCCGCGCAAATGGCCGGCATAAAGGTCTTCGCCACCGGTGGTATCGGCGGCGTCCACAAGGGCGCGGAAAAGAGTTTTGACATCTCGGCCGACCTCGACGAGCTGGCGCGCACCCCGGTCATCGTCGTCTCGGCCGGCGCCAAGGCGATCCTCGACATCGAGAAGACGCTGGAAGTGCTGGAGACGCGCGGCGTCCCGGTCATCGGCCATGGCTGCGAGACCATGCCGGCCTTCTGGTCCAGGCAATCGCCGTTCCGCGCGCCGCTGACGCTGCATGCGCCTGAGGACATCGCGCATTTCTACCATACGCGGCAAGCGCTCGGCCTTGGCGGCGGCATTCTGGTCGCCAATCCGGTGCCGCAGGATGACGAGATCCCGGCGGCCGAGATGGACGGCTATATCCAGGCCGCGCAGAAGGCGGCCGAAGTGCAGAACATCACCGGCAAGGCGGTGACGCCCTTCCTGCTGTCGAAGATCCTGGAACTCACCGGCGGGCGCAGCCTCAAAACCAACATCGCGCTGGTCGAGAACAATGCGCGGCTGGCGGCGGAGATCGCGAAAGCTCTCTAGGCCTACTTCCCCGCCCGCCTCCCGGCCTCATAGGCCCGCCTTGCCCACATTGCCATTTCGTCGGGATCGTCGAAGGCGCTGTCGGGAACGCTCCAATAGGGCATCGCCACCTCCTTGCCGTGCCGTGAGCCGGTATAGGTCCACTGGCTGCAGTCGGCGGCCTCGAAATCGGGGATGCTCTCGTCGTCCGCCTTCAGCATCAGTTCGCCGCGCACGACCACCGCGACGATGACGCCGTCGCAATAGATGCCCTTGCCGCCGAACAGCTTTCGGATGCTGATCGGACCCAGGCTTTCGAAAAGTTCCTGAAGGCGCTCGTCGTCCATGCCGCGATCATGTCATCGCCTTCCGGCCTTGTCATCGCCGCAACCAAAGCCATGCTGACAGGTTGTGACTTGGAAACGGAGTTCCCGCCATGCCTGCCCTGCTCAAAGGCTCCTGCCGCTGCGGCGCTGTTCGCTTCGAGGTGGAAAGCCACACGCCGGTGCCGTTCATGCTCTGCTACTGCTCGATCTGCCGCAAGCAGCAAGGCGGCGGCGGTTTCGCCATCAATCTCGGCGCCGACTACGAGACGCTGAAGGTCAGCGGCAAGCGCAGCCTCGGCGTCTATCGCGCCGAGATCGAGGACGACGAGCATCCGCATTGCGAGGTCTCGACCGGCGAGCGCAATTTCTGCAAGAAATGCGGCGCGGCGCTCTGGCTCTACGATCCGACCTGGCCGGACCTCGTCCACCCCTTCGCCTCGGCGATCGACAGCGATCTGCCGAAGCCCCCGGAGAAGGTCCATCTGATGCTGAAATACAAGGCGAACTGGGTCGAGCCTACGGTCGGCAAGAAGGACAAGGTGTTCGACGTCTACCCGGAAGAATCGATCGCCGACTGGCACAAGCGGACGGGCATGTGGGTGGATTAGTGACGGAGGCTGAAATGAACCTTACGACACATAAGAAATTCAAGGGCGATCGTTTGATGCCCTGGGGCAAGGGCACGGTCGTCACGGACGCGAAGGGATATGTCTTTCTGTGCGGCAACACCGCCACGGTCGACGACTACGATCCGTCGAGACACAAAGGCGGCGCCATCGGCGACCCAGCCACGCAATGGCGCGCTATCCTTGCCAACTTCAAAGCGGATCTGGAGGAACTTGGCAGCTCGCTCGACCATCTGGTCAAGGTGACGTTCTACGTCAAAGGGCCGTTTCCAACCGGCGGCGTCCTCAGTTCACCGAATTTCCGCCTGGACGTGTTGGACGAATTCTTTGCCGAACATTGCCCGAAACACTGCAGCTACAACAATCCGCCGCCATCGGAGGTGATCGGCGTTGCCGCCTTGGCGCAACCCGACTTGGTTGTGGAGCTTGTCGTCATCGCCGCGCTGCCGGATTGAGTACGCGCCGGCGGGCGGGCCTGATCAGGCCGAAGCACGCGCGTCGGCAAGCGCCTTCAGATCGGCCGGCTTCAGCTCGACGGATTCGCCGCAGCCGCAAGCCGAACTCTGATTCGGGTTCTTGAATGTGAAGCCGGTGCGCAGCGTCGTCTGCTCGAAATCCATCTCAGTGCCGAGCAGGAAGAGTGCTGCTTCCGGTGCGACATAGACATGCGCGCCGTCGCGCTCGACATGGTCGTCCTTGGGGTTCGGTTCGGTCACCAGGTCGACCGTATATTCCATGCCGGCGCAGCCGCCTTTCCTTATGCCGAGGCGGATGCCGTGCGCGTTGTCGCGCGCAGCGACGATCTCGCGCACGCGGTCGGCGGCCTTTTCGGTCATCGCAATGACGGCGAAGCGTCCCATGTCATTCTCCACGTTCGCGCGGGTTCAAGGCCCGCGGAATGAGTCTGCCCTTAAGATGGTGAAGTTTCACCTTTGCTGCAAGCCAAGCAATCTTTGTTGGGTCGTTGGTTAGTACCACCCGACCGCCACTTGAGCCTCTTCCGACATCCGGTCCGGTGTCCATGGCGGGTCGAACACCATGTTGACCTCCACGCCCGAAATGCCCTCGACGGCACCGACGGCATTCTCGACCCAGCCGGGCATTTCGCCGGCCACCGGGCAGCCCGGCGCGGTCAGCGTCATGTCGATTTTGACCGTGCGGTCGTCCTCGATGTCGATCCTGTAGACCAGGCCAAGCTCATAGATGTCGGCCGGGATTTCCGGATCGTAGACCGTCTTCAGGGCCGAGACGATGTCATCGGTCAGCCGCGCCAACTCATCGGCGGGGATAGCCGAGGCCGAGACGATGCCGTTGCCGGCCGTTTCCGGCGCGGTCTCTGTGGTGGTGCTCACATCGTCCATGGTCTTTACCCGAAAAACTTTCGCGCCTTTTCCAGCGCCTCGGCCAAAGCGTCGACTTCGGCCCTGGTATTATACATGCCGAACGATGCCCTGCATGTGGAGGTCACGCCGAAGCGTTTCAACAGCGGCTGGGCGCAATGGGTGCCCGCGCGGACAGCCACGCCTTGCCTATCGATCACCATCGACACGTCATGGGCATGGATACCCTGCAATTCGAACGAGATGATGGCGCCCTTGCCCGGCGCATCACCGAAGATGCGCAGCGAGTTGATGGCGCGTAGCCGCTCATGCGCGTAATTCTTGAGATCCGCCTCATGCGCGGCGATGCGCTCGCGGCCGACCTTGTCCATGTAGTCCAGCGCGGCGCCCAGCCCGATCGCCTGCACGATCGGCGGCGTGCCAGCCTCGAAACGGTGCGGCGGCTCGTTATAGGTGACGATGTCCTCCGTCACCTCCTCGATCATCTCGCCGCCGCCCATGAAGGGCCGCATCTCGTCCAGCAGGTGCTTCTTGCCGTAGAGGACGCCGATGCCCGACGGGCCGTAGACCTTGTGGCCGGTGAAGACGAAGAAATCGCAATCGAGATCCTGCACGTCGATCGGCATATGCACGGCGCTCTGGCTACCGTCGACCAGCACCGGGATGCCGCGTTGATGCGCGATGCGCACGATCTCCTTGATCGGCGTCACCGTGCCGAGCGCGTTGGACATGTGCGTGATGGCGACAAGCTTGGTGCGGTTGGTCAGCCGCTTCTCGAATTCCTCGATGTGGAAGGCGCCGAGATCGTCGACCGGCACCCAGACCAGCTTGGCGCCCTGCCGCTCGCGGATGAAATGCCACGGCACGATATTCGAATGGTGCTCCATTATCGACAGCACGATCTCGTCGCCCTCGCCGATCCTCGGCATACCCCAGCCATAGGCGACGGTGTTGATCGCCGAAGTGGTGTTGGAGGTGAAGACGATATTGTCGGTGCTCGGTGCATTGAGGAAACGCCGCACGGTTTCGCGCGCTTTCTCATAGGCATCGGTCGCGGCGTTCGACAGGAAATGCAGGCCGCGATGGACGTTGGCATATTCCTGCGAATAGGCATGCTGGATCGTGTCGAGCACCACCTGCGGCTTCTGCGCCGAAGCACCATTGTCGAGATAGACCAGCGGCTTGCCGTAGATCTGCCGCGACAGGATCGGGAAGTCGCGGCGGATCGCCTCGACATCGTAGGGAGTGGTTTCGATCTTCTGATCCATCACAAATTCATCGCCTCATTCCGTCCAGCACCCCTCATCCGTCTCGGCGCTTCGCCCCGATCCACCTTCTCCTACAAGGAGAGAAGGTCAGGCGCTCTTCCTTCTCCCCTTGTGGGAGAAGGTGGCCGCGAAGCGGCCGGATGAGGGGTACGGTCGAGGCTTAGCCTCGACCGCTTCATCCGTGCGTCAAAAACCAGCCGTCGAGCCGCGCTTCCAGCGCCTCGACGATGCCCTCGTCGTCCAGTTCCTCGATCACTTCGGCCACGAAAGCCTTCACCAAAAGTCCCCGCGCCGTCTTCTCGTCGATGCCGCGCGCCATCAGGTAGAAGAGATGGTCGTGGTCGATCTCGGTGACGGTCGCGCCATGGCCGCAGACGACGTCGTCGGCAAAAATCTCCAGCTCGGGCTTGGTCGAGAACTCGCCGTCGTCCGACAGAAGCAGCGTGTTGCAGGCCATCTTGGCGTTGGTCTTCTGCGCATATTGATGCACGTTGATGCGGCCCTGGAAGACGCCGCGCGCCTTACCCGTAACCACGTTCCGCATCACTTCCGTCGAGGTCGTGTGCGGCACCGTGTGGTCGAGCACCATGGTGGTGTCGGTATGCGTGTCGCCGGCCAGAAGGTTGATGCCGCGCAACTTGAAATCCGCCCCCTCGCCCGTCGTCCTGACCACCACCTCTTGGCGCACCAGCTTGCCGCCGGCATTCATGACGAACAGTGTGAGTTTCGCATCCTTGCCGACTTGCGCCTTGAACTGGGCGAGATGCGTGGCGGTGTCCGGCTGCTCCTGCACGATCAGCCAGGTCACCTCGGCACCTTCGTCGAGGACGAGCTGGCTCACCGAGCTGATGAGCGCATCGCTGCCTTCGCTTGCCTCGCCCGCCTGACGCTCGACGATGATCGCCTTGGCGCCGGCGCCGACGCGCGTCAGCAGCCGCACATGCGCCTGGCCGCCGGACTGAAGGTTCTGCAATTCGATCGGTTTTTCCAGTTCGGTGCCGTCGGCGATGTCGACGAAATAGCCATCGGCGACGAAGGCGGTGTTCAGCGCGCCGATCGCATCGTCGGCACCATAGGGATCCAGCCCTGGCGCCACACTGCCGTCGGTCAGCTTCTCGGACAGGCGCTGCACGGTGACGCCCTCGATCTCGGGCAGCTTGGCGTTCGAGACGCCGTTCAGCACCGGCAGCACGGCGGAACCGTCGAGGACCGGATCGAGCGCCTTCGCGACCACCTCAGCCTCGAAGGCCGGCACAGAGGTGAGCAGCCGGCGCAGGTCCGTATAGTGCCAGGATTCGACGCGCCGCGTCGGCAGGCCGTGCTTGATCGCCTCGATCGCGTCGTCGCGCTTGACCATCACCGCGCCGTCGCCGGGCAGCAGCGACAGCCGCTCGCCGAAGGCATCGATCAGCGCCGTCTCGGCCAAGGTCCGCTGGGGCTGTGCGTGCATGTTCATTGCTCTCGCCTCACTTGGCCCCATCTCACGCGGCTTCGCCGATGACGCCGGCATAGCCATTGGTTTCGAGATCGAGCGCCAGCGACTTGTCGCCCGACTTGATGACCTGGCCCTTGTAGAGCACGTGCACGCTGTCCGGCACGATGTGCTCGAGCAGGCGCTGATAGTGAGTGATGACGACGATGGCGCGCTCCGGCGAGCGCAGCGCGTTGACGCCATCGGCGACGATCTTGAGCGCATCGATGTCGAGACCGGAATCGGTTTCGTCGAGCACGCAGAGCTTCGGCTCAAGCAGCTTCATCTGCAGGATCTCGGCGCGCTTCTTCTCGCCGCCGGAGAAGCCGACATTGAGCGGCCGCTTCAGCATGTTCATGTCCATGTTGAGCAAGGCGGCTGCCTCCTTAACGCGCTTCAGGAACTCCGGAACCTTCAGCGGCTCCTCGCCGCGCGCCTTGCGCTGCTCGTTCATCGCCACTTTCAGGAATTCCATGGTCGCCACGCCCGGTATCTCCATCGGATACTGGAAGGCGAGGAAAATGCCTGCGGTGGCGCGTTCGGCCGGATCCATTTCGAGGATCGACTGGTCGTTATAGAGGATGTCGCCTTCGGTGACCTCATAGTCCTCGCGGCCGGCGAGGATATAGGACAGCGTCGACTTGCCCGAGCCGTTCGGGCCCATGATGGCGGCGACCTCGCCGGCTTTCACCGTCAGGTTCAGTCCGCGGATGATCTCGGTGCCGTCATCGACGATCCGGGCATGCAAATTCTTGATCTCAAGCATATTTCTTTCCTGAATATCTTTGCGGTCAGCCGACCGAACCCTCTAGGCTGATACCGATCAGCTTCTGCGCCTCGACGGCGAACTCCATCGGCAGTTGCTGGATGACGTCCTTGACGAAGCCGTTGACGATCAGCGCGATCGCCTCTTCTTCGGGGATGCCGCGCTGCATGACGTAGAATTTCTGGTCCTCGGAGATCTTCGACGTCGTCGCCTCGTGCTCGAACTGGGCGGTCGAGTTCTTGGCCTCCATGTAGGGCACGGTGTGCGCGCCGCATTGGTCACCGATGAGCAGCGAGTCGCAATTGGTGAAGTTGCGCGCGTTGGCCGCCTTGCGGTGCGCCGAAACCTGGCCGCGATAGGTGTTCTGCGAGAAGCCGGCGGCGATGCCCTTGGAGATGATGCGGCTCGACGTGTTCTGGCCGAGATGGATCATCTTGGTGCCCGAGTCGACCTGCTGGTAGCCGTTGGACACGGCGATCGAATAGAACTCGCCGCTGGAATCGTCGCCGCGCAGGATGCAGCTCGGGTACTTCCAGGTGATCGCCGAGCCGGTCTCGACCTGCGTCCACGAGATCTTCGAGCGGTCGCCGCGGCAGTCGCCGCGCTTGGTGACGAAATTGTAGACGCCGCCCTTGCCCTCGGCGTCGCCCGGGTACCAGTTCTGCACCGTCGAATATTTGATCTCGGCATCGTCGAGCGCGATCAGCTCGACCACGGCCGCATGCAGCTGGTTCTCGTCGCGCTGCGGCGCCGTGCAGCCCTCGAGATAGGAGACGTAGGCCCCCTCCTCGGCGATGATCAGCGTGCGCTCGAACTGGCCGGTGTTCTTCTCGTTGATGCGGAAATAGGTCGACAGCTCCATCGGGCAGCGCACGCCCTTCGGCACGAACACGAAGGAGCCGTCGGTGAACACGGCCGAATTCAGCGTGGCGTAGAAATTGTCGGTGGTCGGCACGACCGAGCCGAGATATTTCTGCACCAGTTCCGGATGCTCGCGGATGGCTTCAGAGATCGAGCAGAAGATGACGCCGGCCTGAGCCAGCTCCTTCTTGAAGGTGGTAACGACCGACACTGAATCGAACACGGCGTCGACCGCGACGCGGCCCGACTTGTAGACGTTGTCGTTGGCCTCCTCCAACTCGGACTCTTCGGTCTTCTGCACGCCCGCGAGGATTTCCTGCTCCTTCAGCGGAATGCCGAGCTTCTCGTAGACCTTCAAGAGTTCGGGATCGACTTCGCTGAGCGACGTCGGACCCGGCGTGCTCTTCGGCGCCGCGTAGTAGTGGATGTCCTGGAAGTCGATCTTCGGATAGCGGACGCGCGCCCAGGTCGGCTCTTCGAGCGTCAGCCATCGCCGAAAGGCCCCGAGACGCCATTCTAGCATCCAGTCCGGCTCACCCTTCTTCTCGGAGATCAAGCGAATAATGTCTTCGCTCAGGCCCTTGGGGGCCTTGTCCATCTCGATCTCTGTCTGGAATCCGTATTTATACTGGTCGACGTCGATCTTTCGGACTCGATCGATCGTCTCCTGCACAGCAGGCATAAGCGTTCTCCATCCACGCCGGGGTCAAGGCCCGGCAGTTTTCAAACTATGGCACCGCCGAGATCAGTCCCCGAGGGGACCGACAGCGGAGTAACCTCCATATAGTGCGTTCCGACCGGAAATTCACCCGGCCAAGACGAAACGCACGGCTCAACCAGGCCGGATGGCCTGAATTCATTTTCGAGCACCGGATTTAGAGAGCCGCCGGGATCTTTTGTCCGATGCCGTGCCACCGTCAGGCGGCCTTTTCTTTTCCAGCCCGACGCGCGGCTATGCCGGCCAGGGCAGCCCGAAACGCCTCGATCTCCCTTGCGCCGGTTGCGCGGCCGATCGAGACGCGCAATGCGCCAAGGCTATCGCCGTGGCCCATCGCCTTCAGCACACGGCTTGGCCCGACTTTCCCCGACGAGCAGGCGGAGCCGGCCGACAGCGCCACTCCGGCAAGATCGAAAGCGATCTGCGCCGTCTCGGCCTTGACGCCGGGAATAGCGAAGAATGTCGTATTGGCAAGCCTTGGCGCCGCCGCTCCAAAGATTTCCGCGTCAGAGGCAATTTCCTGGACGATCGCCTCGATCTCATCGCGGCAATGCGCGACCGCTTCCATCGCATCCAGCCCGACAAGTGCTGCCCGCGCCGCGGCGCCGAAACCCGCAATGCCGGGAAGGTTCTCGGTGCCGGCGCGATGGCCCTTTTCCTGACCGCCGCCATTGATCAGCGGCTTCGGCATCATCAGGTCGGCGTGAGCGACAATGGCGCCGACGCCCTTCGGGCCGCCGATCTTATGCGAGGACAGGATCAGATAGTCGGCATAACCGGCTGACATGTCGATCGGAATCCGCCCGGCAGCCTGCACGGCGTCGACCACCAGCACACCGCCCGCCCCCTTGACGATCTCGGCGATGCGGCCGATCGGCTGGATAACGCCGGTCTCGTTGTTGGCGGCATGGATCGCCACCAGCGGCAGGCCATCGGCCCTGTCGTGCGCGGCCAGCGCCTTGGTCAGCGCGTCGAGGTCGGCAATGCCGTTCCGATCGACGCCGATCCGCGTCACCTGCGCGGCCGGAAAACGTCCGCCGCCGAGCACGCAGGGATGGTCGGCCTCCGAGACGTAGAGGCGGCTCATGCGGATAGCGCCGCGCCCCATCTGCCAGTCGGGACCAAGCAGCGTCGAGGCGGCTTCCGTCGCGCCCGAGGTGAACACGACATGTTCGGGCTTGGCGTTGACCAGCCTTGCCACGTCGCGCCTGGCGTCCTCGATCAGCCGGCGCGCCGCGCGGCCCTCGCTGTGGACCGACGACGGATTGGCGGCGTCGAGCGCGGCGACCATCGCCGACCGCGCCTCTGCAATGAGAGGTGCGCTGGCGTTGTAGTCGAGATAGGCGCGAGTTGCGGCCATTTTCCTTCCGTCGGTCCCGTCAGCAGCCATTCCGCGAGGATAGCGCGTTATTTCCTTGAAATTGCAAGGCAAGCCGTCCTATTTACCCGGCTTGCGGCGCGGGCGGCCGGACCATTGCGTTTTCGGCCACCCAGTTTTGAACAATTCTAAACTAGCTTCTAGGAAGACGCTTGCCCGGCGTCAAGGCCACAGAATGGGCCAAGGGAAGTTCCGGGCAAGCGCCTTCGTATGCCACGTGGAGTATTTTATGCCTGAGGTCATTTTCGCCGGTCCGGCTGGTCGCCTGGAGGGACGCTACCAGCCTTCCAAGGAAAAGAGCGCGCCGATCGCCATCGTGCTGCACCCGCACCCGCAATTCGGCGGCACGATGAATAACAAGATCGTCTACGACCTCTTCTACATGTTCCAGAAGCGCGATTTCACCACGCTTCGCTTCAATTTCCGTGGCATCGGCCGCAGCCAGGGCGAGTTCGACCACGGCACCGGCGAGCTATCGGACGCAGCCGCCGCGCTCGACTGGGTGCAGTCGCTGCATCCGGATTCCAAGAGCTGCTGGGTTGCCGGCTATTCCTTCGGCTCCTGGATCGGCATGCAGCTTCTGATGCGCCGGCCCGAGATCGAGGGCTTCATCTCGGTCGCCCCGCAGCCCAATACCTACGACTTCTCGTTCCTCGCGCCCTGCCCCTCGTCCGGCCTCATCATCCACGGCGATGCCGACAAGGTGGCGCCGCCCAAGGACGTGCAGACGCTGGTCGACAAGCTCCACACGCAAAAGGGCATCACCATCACGCAGAAGACGATCCCCGGCGCGAACCATTTCTTCGCCAACCACGCCGAACTGCTGATCGACGAGTGCGCCGACTACCTCGACCGGCGACTGGCAGGCGAGCTCGCCGATCCGCGGCCAAAGCGGCTGCGGTAGTGAGAGCAACCTAAAGGCGGTCAGCCGATAGTTGCTCGCGGCTCCGCCTCGCCAGCGATGCTTTATCTTTCGACCTGCTGGACGACAGCAGCCGGAACGTGCGCTTGGGCACGGGTCTGGTCGACGACGGCCGGCAGAAGATGAAGCCGAGCCGCGCGAAGACCAGTCCCGTGACAATCGCAAAGGCGAGGCCAAGCCCGAAGCCGGCCACCGTGTCGCTCGGATAATGCGCGCCGACGAAGACGCGCGTCGAGGCAATGCAGGCGGTGACCGCCAGCGCGATGTGCCAGCGTTTTGGGAACAGCAGCAGCAGGATGCCGAATACGGCGCCCATCGTCGTGGCATGGCCCGACGGAAAGCCGGCGAAGCGCGCATCCATGGCGAAGGGATGCAGCGACAGCACCCCGAAACTGTCGAAATAGAGCGGCCGCGCCCGGCCGATGCCATATTTCAGCAAATTGACCGCCAGCCCGGAAAGGCCGACCGCGCAAAGCACCAGGAAGGCGAAGCACGTCCAGTTGTAGACCATTATCCGCGCCTGCCGTGAAAGGCCGCGCCAGTCCGTCAAATTGGCAGCGACGAGGCAGAGAGCCGCGGGGATGAGATACCAGCCGCCCAGGCCGAAATCCGTGAAGAAGTCGGTGAAATGGACGAAGCCGGGCGTCCAGGCCCCGCGCATCCTGCCGGCGGCGCTATCGAGGCTGAGGAAAGCGGCAGCCGCCAGCAGCGCCCAAGCGAGCGCCCAGACCGGCCACGCGATCTCGGGATAGCGCGCCGGCCGCACGGCAAACCGCCGCCTCACGATAGCAATCGTGTCGAGGAAGTTGCCGAGCGAGCGGCGGTAAAGGGCGACGGCGGACATGGCTGAGCCTTACAGCAATTCCAGGAAAGGTGCGTAGCGGTTTTCCGTCCGGAATTGCGTCAAACAAATACTTAGAGCGGGTCAACGATTCTGAGAAAGGTTGAACCGCTCCAGGGGCATCGAAGCCCGACGTTATTCCTCACGGGGTTACCCGATAAAGGCCGAGCGCCAGCTTGTCTCCTGACGAATAGTTGAGCCCGTCGATTTCGGTAAGCCGCTTCGCCGACTTGCCCTGCCCGGCAAGCAGTTCGTCGAGCTTCTGCTCTTCCTTGACCGGAGCAAGTCCCAGCGCGCAGGCTGGATCGGCAAGCAGGTGTTTTGCAACGCCGTCGATATCGGTCAGCACCGTATTGGTGCCGACCAGGAACACCAGGCTCGGTTCATGATAGGGCGATGAGGCAAGCACAGTTGTGTCGCAAGGGCGGTTGACATCGACCGCTGTCTTGATGGCGGGGCTTAGCCAGATCGGCTTCAAGGACGGCGCAATCACGCCGAACAGCAGGCTGAACGTTATGCCCGCGCCAACCGCGATCGCCGCGATGCGTCCGAGCGGGACCTGCAATTGGCGCGGGAAAGCAAGATAGCCGGTCACGAGCGCCGCTATTGCCGCCGGGATGCTCCACCAGGAAAAGGCCTTGGCGAAATAGATCGGCGTCCCGATGCAGACTGCGGCCAGCCCGATCGACACCACGACCACGCCGAAGGCAGTCGCCCACCAAAGCCAGCTCTGCCAGCGCTTCAGCGGCGCGTTGGCCTGGTCGGCCGGCAAGGTGAGCAGCCAGCCGACCAGCAACGCCATGCCGGGATAGGCGGGCATCACGTAATGCGGCAGCTTGGTCGGGATCGCCTCGAACACCAGCCAGAACGGGATGTACCAGGCGAGACAGAAGCGCAGGCGCGGGTCGTCCCGGAAGCGGTTGATGGCCTGCAACCCGGCGCCAACCGCGATCAGGCCGAACGGCCACATGAACAGCGAATAGGTGAGCATGTAGAAGCCGGGCGGCAGGCCGTGCGATTCCTCGCCTTGCGCCACCTTGTTCAGCATGTCCTTGCCGACCGCCTCATGGAAGAAGGCGCCGCCGCTCTTCCAGCTGATGAGGACGATCCAGGGCAGGACGATGACGAGCACGATCGCGACACCGCGCACCAGCTTCAGCTTCAAAAGCCAGCGCCAGTCGCGATCGAAGGCAAACAGAGCCGCGGCCGTAAGCAGCGACAAGAGCGGGGCGACCGGTCCCTTGATCAGGATGCCCAGCCCCTGCCCGATCCAGAAGATCCAGGGCAGATGGCCTGCGACCGGCTCTTTGCGGCGGGCGGCCAGATAGACCTGCGCCAGCGCACCCTGAGCGGCCACGCAACAGGCGAGAAGCATGGCATCGGTCTTGGCGTCGCGGCCCTCGAAGGCGGTGGCGAAGATCGCCGCCATCATCAGGCCGGCGGCAAGGCCGGCATTGGCGCCGAAGAGCTTTGTGCCCGTCCAGCCGATGCCAACGACGGCGAGCGCAATGCCGAGCATGGAAACCAGGCGATAAACCCAGATCGGCGCTTCGGCCCCCTCGCCGCTCAGCGCGACCGCCGCCGATTGCAGCCAGTAGATGCCGATCGGCTTCTTGTAGCGCGTCACATCCTGCAGACGGATGTCGATATAATCGCCGGTCTCGACCATCTGCTTGGTCGACTGGACGAAACGGGATTCGTCGCGGTCGACCGGCGGCAGGCTTGCCAGCCCGCTGACGGTCATCACAACGCTGAACAGAAAGAGGAAAAGGTAGTTCCGGTTCATCGCGGGAGCTTGTCCGATCTGATCTGCTGGATGGCCCCGTCGCGGCGCTCGGGGCGCGCTGCCCTTGCGCGGGCGCCTCATTACGCCAGCAAAACGGGCGAAGCAAGGACGCGCGGCATTGCGGGCGATCGACGCAAAACCGGAAACACTTTTGCTGATCGCGCATTTGAGTGGCGGCGATCGACGCAAAACCGGAAACCACTTTTGCTGATCGCCCGCTGATGCTAAACGCGCCCCTTCACGTCACGCTCGGCCGGATGCCGGGCGAACTCCGGGAAGAAAAGATGTCCGCCTTCAAGTCCGATTTCCTGCGCGTCATGAGCGAGCGCGGCTTCATCCACCAGATTTCGGATGAAACCGGCCTCGACCAGCTTTTCGCCAAGGAAACGGTGAGTGCCTATATCGGCTTCGACGCAACGGCGAAGAGCCTGCATGCGGGATCGCTGATCCAGATCATGATGCTCCACTGGCTGCAGCAGACCGGCCACCGGCCGATCGCGTTGATGGGCGGCGGCACCTCGATGATCGGCGACCCCTCCTTCAAGGACGAGGCGCGCAAGCTGCTGACGCCTGAGGACATCGAGAACAATCTCGCCGGCATCCGCCGCAATTTCGCGCCCTACCTCAAATTCGGCAGCGGCGCCGGCGACGCCATCATGGTCAACAATGCCGACTGGCTGATGGAGATCAACTACGTCAACTTCCTGCGCGATGTCGGCCGGCATTTTTCGGTCAACCGCATGCTCGCCTTCGATTCCGTGAAGCTCAGGCTCGACCGCGAGCAATCGCTGTCGTTCCTCGAATTCAACTACATGATCCTGCAGGCCTACGACTTCGTCGAGCTCTACAAGCGCTTCGGCTGCCGGCTGCAGATGGGCGGTTCCGACCAGTGGGGCAACATCGTCAACGGCATCGACCTCGGCCACCGCATGGAGAATGCGCAGCTCTACGCGATGACGACGCCGCTGCTCACCACCTCGTCCGGCGCCAAGATGGGAAAGTCGGCCTCGGGCGCGGTCTGGCTCGATGCGGATATGCTGTCGCCTTACGAGTTCTGGCAGTACTGGCGCAACACCGAGGACGCCGACGTCGGCCGCTTCCTGAAGCTTTACACGACGCTGCCGCTCGACGAGGTCGCGCGGCTCGAAAAGCTCGGCGGCTCGGAGATCAACGAGGCGAAGAAGATCCTCGCTACCGAGATCACCGCCATGCTGCACGGCCGAGAGGCCGCCGAGACGGCGAGCGAAACCGCGCGCAAGACCTTCGAGGAAGGCGCGCTCGCCGACACGCTGCCGAGCGTCGAGGTGGCCAGGGCTGATCTCCAGGCCGGCATCGGCATGCTGTCGCTGTTCGTGACCGCAGGGCTTGCGGGCTCCAACAGCGAGGCGCGGCGGCACATCCAGGGCGGCGCCGTGCGCCTCAACGACCAGCCGGTCGCGGACGACCGCCGCGTGGTGACGCTTGAGGATCTGGGCGCCGAGGGTGTCGTAAAGCTCTCGCTCGGCAGGAAGAAACACGTGCTGGTGCGGGCGGTCTGACCATTCGCGGCCACACCTCTTGTCGGCCGCGACCCTTGCCGGAATGCGCGGGGCCGGTCAGCTTCGCAGGTATTTGACCAGCGCCGCTATGCTGAGCAAAAGCGTGATGAAGACCAAGACCCAGATGAGCGCCATGCCGCCCATCATCCAAGCCGAACCATCCATCATGGCGATCATCCTCCATGGGTGGCGAGAGCCGGCCTCGCCGGTGCGTATCGGCGATTGCGGGGTGAACTAGGTCGCCGCGCAAGCCCGTCAAGGCGGACGAGGTTTCGAGTTGACGGGCAGCGATCAGCGGGCGGAAATGTCACTTCCCGGCAAGCCTTACATCCCGCCCCCGCAGCCGTCTGAAAGATCCCACACATCGACGATCTGTTTGCCGTCAAAACCGTGTTCGTGGATCAGGTATTTCGCCAGCCCGCCATATACCTTCCAGCGCCAGCATGGGCAGCAGCAGGGACCCTTCTCCTCGGAATTGGCCATCGCATAGTCATAGGCCTTCTGCTCGTCGCCGGTGAGCTTCAGATCGTAATATGGCATCATCTGTTGCGCTGTCGCAGCCGCTATATCGTAGGGATCGCCGGGGATCATCGGGATGGCGCGGTATTTGGTAAGCCCCCTCACCTGCTCGCCATAGCGCTTCAGCTCCATCGGGCTGCAGCACGAGCCCTTGATGCGCGCCATCGCCGGCATGGTCGCGATCGTTTCCGTGAACTTGGCCGAACAGGTGCTGTTGCCGTTCTCGCTGAGATCCTTGAAACGCCTTGCCAGCTCCGGATCTTCGGCGGCGATTGCCGATTCAGGCCGCTCGAAAAGGCTTGCGGCCGTGGCGACGCCAAACACGCCGAGAACAATCGTGCGCCGGTTTGGGGTGCTGGTCATTTGCCGGCCCTCGCTTGGTTGACGAATGTTTTCAGTGTCGCAAGGTCGGTCGCGCCAGGATAAATCTGGTCGCCGGCGACGAAGCCGGGCGTCCCCGTGATCCTGAGCGCTTGCGCCAGTTCCGTATTGCGGTCGATCGATGCCTGGATGTCGGGCTGCCGCATGTCGGCCTTCATGCGCTCGACGTCCAGCCCGGCCTCGGCGGCGATCTTGAGCACGACCGCCTCGGTCACCCTTGTCTTTGCTGCGTAGAGCGCCTTGTGAAACGCCGCGTATTTGCCTTGCTTGTCGGCGGCAAGCGCGGCCTTGGCCGCGAACACGGAATCCGGGCCGAGGATAGGGAATTCCTTGTAGACGATTCTGAGCTGTGGATCGTCGGCCACGGCCTGGTCCATGATCGGCGCCATCATGCGGCAATAGGGGCAATTATAGTCGAAGAATTCGACCAGGGTGACATTGCCTTGCGCATTGCCGCCGACGGGGCTCCGCTTGTCATGGAAGATGTCGTCCGCGCGCGCCTTGAGCACCTTTCTGGCCTCGGCCAGCTCCGCCTCGCGCTGGCGCTGATCCAGACTCTGCAGCGCCTGCACGAGAACCTCCGGATGCGCCAGGATATAGTCATGGATCCGCTGGTCGAGCTGATCTTGGGACATTTCACCGGCCGCGAGCGCCGGTCCCCGCACGCCCAGAAAGCCTGGATGGAGCAGGAACCATCCCGCCAGTGCAGCGAGCAGGATGCTGCGAAAGATGCTTCCGAAAGTTCGGCTCTTATGCGCCCTGGTGAACATGTGCTTCCCTTTCTTTTCGAGAGCGGTGGTCCTGCCTCACAGCAGGTTCTTCAGTTTCGCCAGCCAACCTTCGTCCTGCTCGTGGTGCGGGCGCTCGACATTGTTGGTGAGCGCGTTGACGAAGGTGACGAGGTTGATGGGCTGGAAGTTCAGCCCGTGGAAATTCGCCCGCCAGCGGCCCTCCCTGTCGATCACATGGGTGACGATGCCGTGCATCTGATAACCGTCATCGGTGAGGGTGAACTTGTGCCCGAAGGCTTCCGCCAGCTTGCGGGTCGCATCTTCGGGCTGGTCCGGGGCCGTGGTCAGGAACAGCCAGTTGACCGGGTCGAGCCCATGTGTCGGCCCGTAGGCCTTGAGCGCATCGGGCGTGTCCTTCCGCGGGTCGGTGGTTATGCTGATGAAGACGACCCGGTCCTTCATCGGCGTCGAGTTCACCATCTTCTGGACCTCGGCGACCTTCTCTGCATGCAGCGGGCAAACGTCCGGGCACGAGGTGTAGATGAAATGGGGCACGACGACCTTGCCGATGAGATCGGCCGGCCGCACGATACGCCCGTCGGCGGCGCGTAGCGTGAAGTCCGGCACCGGTTTGTCGATTGGCTGGAAATACTTCTCGTCGCTCTGCAGCATGGCGTCGATGTCATCCAGCGAATGCGCCCGGGCGCCATGGACGAAGCCAACGGCCAGCGCCGTAAGCGCGATCAGGCCGAGCAGCAGGCGCATCCAACTCGGCTCGTGGCGTGTCCGAACAGGCATCGCTCATTTCTCCTTCTGATCGTCGGCGATGCGGGCGCGGATGAAGTCGACCATGTCGGGAGCGTCCCACTCGGCCGGGCCGATCAGCCGGCCGATTTCCTTCTCTTGCCCGTCGATCAGCAGCGTCATCGGCAGGCCGACGGCGCCAAGCGTGAACATCGCTTGGGCGGAGGTGTCGATGTTGAGCGCAAGGTGCATGACACCTGTCTCGGCGAAGAATTTCTTCACGACGTCCGGACCCTTCCGGTCCATCGACAGCGCGACGACCTCGAAGTCCAGCCCGCCCAGCTTGGCCTGCAGCCGGTCGAGCGTCGGCATTTCCTTGCGGCAGGGCCCGCACCACGTCGCCCAGATGTTGAGCAGCACCACCTTGCCGGAATAGTCGGCGAGCGTTTTCGGCTGGCCGGCCGCATCCGCGAAGCTGATCTCCGGCAACGCGGCGGGCGTATCGAGAACGGCGAAGTTCTGCGGCGCCTCCGCCGCCGCTGCGGGCAGCGAGGCCGTGAGCAGCATTGCCGAAAGGGCCACGGCCAGCTTGCTTGCGATCATGCGCTCATTCCGTCGCATAGACAGTCGGCGCCTTGCCGTCCCTGGTGAAGGCATAGACCGTCCAGGTTCCGTCTTTCTGGCCACCCATGCCGGGTGCGCCGGCAGGCATGCCGGCGAGTGTAATGCCTGTGATGGCCGGCCGTTCGGTGAGAAGCTTCTTGACGATCTCGACCGGCATCAGGCCGTCGACGACATAACCGTCCACCATCATCGTGTGGCAGCCTTCAAGGTCTGCTGGCACGCCGGCATCGCTGCTGAAGAGATTGTTGACCGGCTTGATGTCGACCTTGAAGCCGTTCTGCTCGAGATAGGCGGCGTATGCCTCGCAGCAGCTGCATTGCGGGTTCTTGTACATCACCGCGGCGATCGTCGCGGCGAGTGCCGGCAGCGGCGTTGCGATCGCGAGGCCGAGGGCGGTCAGCGCGTAGGTCAGCTTCATTTTGCAGTTCTCCTTGGTTGATGGGTTGGATTGAAAATCAGGTCACCCGGAACACGGTCATCAGGCCGGACATCTGGTGGTCGGCGACATGACAATGCAGCATCCAGTTGCCGGGATTGTCGGCGACGAAGGCGCATTCGATCACGTCCTTGGGCGCCAGCAGCACCGTGTCCTGCCATTGATCGCCCAGGCGGCGGAGCCATTCATGCCGGGCATGCCCATACCCATCATGCCGCCGACGCCGGCGAACTTGCCGCCGCCCATCATGCCGCCCTGCAGCACGATTTCCTGGCGCACGGCGTTCGCCAGGTCCGGCGCCGGCAGCGGATTGCGCGGCAGGCCGACAGGGGCGTCGATGGGATGCGCCCTGAGCGGAGGCGCCTTGTCATAGGCAAGGTTGGTCAGCGTGTAAGCGAGCCCGTCGTAAAAGTCGTCGATCACGGCATGCCGGCTGCCCGGGTCGCCCTGCATGTCGAGCACGACGTCGATGCGCATGGCCGGCGCCAGCACCAGTCGACCGTCATCCGGTTCATGAGGATTGCAGGGCTGGCCGTCGATCGCCAGGACCATCGGCCGATGGCCTTCGAAGCGCAGCGCCATCATGCGGGCAAGCGAGGCATTGGCGAGCCGCAGCCTGAGGCGCTCGCCGGCCCTCACGCCGAGGTCGGCCGGCACAGTGCCGTTGATGGTGACCAGATTGCCGACGCGACCCGACATCGACGCATCCATCATGTTGCCGAAACCGCCGGCGATCTGGCCGTCCTTGGTAAGCCGCCAGTCCTGCAGCAGCCAGAGAAGGTCGCGGTCGAAGGCCGCGGGCTCGGCCTCCTCGACGATCAGCGGGCCGGCGAGCCCGCGACCGAGCTGCACGAGGCTGTCGGCGTGCGGGTGATACCAGAACGTGCCGGCATCCGGCGGCGTGAACTCGTAGAGGAAGCTTTCGCCCGGCTTGATGGGCGGCTGCGCGAGCCCCGGCACGCCGTCCATGGCGTTCGGCAAGCGGATGCCATGCCAGTGGACGGTGGTGTCCTCATCCAGCCCGTTTTCGACGGTGATGCGGACCGGCCGGCCTTGTCTGAGCCGCAACGCTGGACCGGATATGGCTCCGTTGTAAGTCCAGGCAGCAGTGGACGGACCGTCCGAGCCACTGAAGCGGGCTTCGCCGGGCGCGGCCTTGATTTGGCGCTCTTCGAGAGCGGAGGCGCGAGTTGGACGCAGCGAAGCAGATATGGCGGCACCTGCGGCTGCCGCGAGAAACCCGCGACGCGACACGGTGCAATGATAATCGTATTTCACCCTTCAAACCCTTTGCGATCTCGATCGATGGCGAACGGCTCGACAACGAACTGGATTGCTGTGCGCGCCCGCGGCGCAACGATGCGCGACGTAGGCGATCAGGCGCCGGGGATCAGCCGTGTTGCGGCTGAAACGGCGTCAAGCGCTGGGTCTTGGAGGGTATGGATCAGGCACGGAACTTCGCCCGTGCGGGAACGCAGCGGGCAAGGCCGATGGCTGCTGCACCGAGGGAACCGGGACTACCCCGAAATCCTGCGGCAGCACGGCGAGCGCTGGCGCGATGCAGACCGCCGGACACTGCATCGGGCTGCCCTTAGTGCCCGTGTCCTTGAGGCAGGCGTTGCAATCGCCCTTCATGGGCGTCTCGGCCATTTTGCCCATGCCCATATCGGCTGGCATCGTCATCGCGCCCGCCATGCGGACCGGCATGACACTGGCCTGGGCAGCGGACAGGCTGAACCCCGCGGTCAGGAAGACCGCGAGCAGCATGACCAAAAGATGTTTTGGCGAAAGCCGAGCCATCATTCTGTTAGGCTGATCGCAAAGCGTGGCTTTTGCAAGTCCCAAGCCGGTGATCGCCCGCCACTGCGACATCAAGACAGGCCAAGCCCCCTGCCCGAACGATGCGTCGCCAGCCCTCACCTGTACTCGAAGATCGACCGGAATATCCCGGGTGCCACCACGGAAAGCGGATTGATGTTGAGGGTCGGCTTGTTGGCGTTGCCGCGCAGCCGGTAGGTGACGCCGATCAGGCCGCGGTCGCGGCCGTTGCCGAGCAGCGGGCCGAACAGCGGCAATTCGCCAAAAATGCGGTTCAGCCCATAGACCGGCATGAAGGTGCCGGTCATGTCCATATTGTTGTTCTCGTCGTAAAGCGTGCCCTGGAAAGTGGTGCCGATGCGCGGACCGCGCAGCAGGCCGTTTGCCAGTCTGAGATAGCCGGATCCCTTGTCGATCTCGGCAAAGCCGCGCTCGAACTGCACCCTTGAGGTGTCGATGTCGGCCTTCACCGCCTGGTTGAGGCTGCGCGTGTCGCCGGCCGGCCTGGTTGACACGATCGAAGCGAGCTTCGGCTCGTTCACAACGTAGAAATTGCTGGCGTCGACCTGGCCCTTCATCGGCCCGTCGGCGGCGCCCGCGAGCGACAGCGTGATCGCCCCGCCCTCCATATGCTCATAGATGTTAAGGAAGCGCAGGATTGCTCCGGCATCGTCCGATTTCATCCTGAGCGACCGGCCGCTGTCGCCGGTTGTGTTCCTGATCGTGATCGCGGCGCCCGAACTCGCCGTCGCGCTGACATCGAGGCCATTCACCCGGGAACCAGCTGCGCTGTAATCCAGCTTCAGGTTCGACAAGACCTCGTCGTGGAAGCCTGCCAAGGACTTCACGTCGGCGCTGACCGAGATCGCGCCGGCGCCGGCGCCTTTTGTGGCCGTGTCGACGTCGGAGGTGAACTGCTTGATCAGCGAGCGGGCGTCGAGCGACTCGCCGCTGACATCGACCGCGTAGCCCTTGCCCGACCGCTTGACCGCGACGGCGACGTCGTCGCCCCTGTTCAGCGCGACCTTGCTGAAACGCGCCTGCGACAGCGCCCCGTTGACCAACGTTACGTCGCCGTCGACGGAAAAGCTCTTCCCTTCGAGGTTGAAATCCGACAGCGTGGTGGTGCTGCCCGACTTGGCCATGGTGAAGGTGGCCTTGGCGGGAATGCCCGCCCCCTTGCTCCACCCGACCCAAGGAATGTCGAGCCGGGCGTTGGTCAGGTCGGCCGAGACGTTCTGGCTGCCCTCGCCGCTCTTGTCGATCGACACCTTGATGGTCCCGGAAAGCAGCGGCGAGAGGCCCGGCATCGTCGCGTCGCGCGTCTTGTCGTCGAGCACGAGCGCCACCTTACGGCTGCGCGGCGGCCCGCTGTCCTCGAGCGGCTCGACCAGATCGAGCTCGGCCGGAATGCCGTTCAGCTTCGCCTTGGCCGATATCACCGCGCGGTCGGGGCTGACGGTGATCGACCCGTCGGCCTCGGTCACCGTCTGGTCCTCGAACGGCTTGGCTAAAGAAAGATCCTGGTAGTCCAGCGCCACCAGCCAATTGAGCTTCGAGGTGTCGACGCCGGAGGTCAGCGGGATGTCCGCCCGGACATGACCGGTAACGGTGCCCGTCAGGTCTTCCGGCACCAGGCCGACATGGCGCATGGCATTGATCGGCTCGTACGAGGCGAGCTCCGCAATCGCCGACGCCTCGCCCGCAACATCGATGTCGAGCGCGCCGATAACCGGCGAATGGTTTGCTTCCTTAACCGTCAGCGTGCCGCCGCTTGCCGCCACAGTGCGGCCGCTCGGCATATAGACGCTGCCCGAAGACAGTCTGATGTCGACGTCGTTGCCATGGAAGGCGACCACACCGACCGCGTCGCGGATCGGCGGAATGCGGCCTGCCGTGTCGAAGCGCGAGCCCTCGACCTGGAAGCGGCCGAACACCTCGTCGCCGGAAAGCGGTACGCCGTTGCCGAGCCGCCCCGGTACGACCTGGAACTGCAGGTTGGCGTCGACCACACGGCCGCCGAACAGATTGTCCAGCACCCAAAGCCGCGCGTTGCGGGCCGAGAACCATGGCCACAACTGCTTCACATGCGAGACCGGCATGTCGTGGACGTTAAGCGAAAGCGACACACCCGGCGGCCCGTTGTCGATAAAGGCGAGCGAGGCCGTGCCCAATACCTCGCTCGAACCGCCGGAGCGGACGCCGATCTGCTCGGCGACGAGCTTGCGGCTCTTGGTCTGATAGACGCCGGCGATGCGGGCGAGGAACTGAAGCGCCGGCTCCGGCGATTCCGACGGCGCGAGCGTCGAGCCGTCGCTGACCAGGTCGTAGCGATAGGACGGCTCTTCGCCCGCGACCGCCGGCTTCGGCCCGATCGAGCCGGAAAAATCGAAAGTCGAGCGACCGGTCTTGATCAGCAGCCTGTCGATCGAGATCTTGTTCGACCCGGCAACAAGCGTGGCATTGGCATCGACGTCGGCCGGCAGCAGCCCGCGCGAGCCGAGATCGAGCACCGAGCCGCCGAGCGACAGCGAGGCGGTCAGCCGCGACGGCGTTTCGCCGGACGCTTCGGCGCCCGAAAGCTTCAGCGCAATCGAACCGAGCTTGCCGCCCTGGGCAGCGGAGTTTCCGCCGCTGGAGCTTCCCTGAACCGGGGTTCCACCGGCTTCCGCCACCTCGAGGTTGGCGTCCAGCGATGCGATCCGCCTCACGCCCGGATCGCGTGCCGTGGAGGCGGTCAGGCTGACATGCCGGCCGTCGACGTTGGCATCGGACGAGAGTTCCATGCTGCCCGTGCCGGTCTGCGCAACCGTGGCCTCGGTGACGGTCACACGCTTGACCGATCCGCCCGCCGGCAATTCGAACTCGACGTTGCGCAGATCGACCTGCCGCATCGAATCCTCGCGGACCGCGTCTAAGGCTTCGTTGACGCCGGAAAACACCGCCGCCGACACTTTCTCCGGATCGACGAGACCGTCCTCGTTGCGCAGCGCCGCCGTCCAGTCGCCGCCGCCGGACGGCATCGCGGCGACCATGATGTGGGCATCGGAGAACCTGGCGCTGGTCAGCCGGACCTCGCCGGACAGCAGCGGCAGCAGGCGCATCCCGAAGCGGACGCGCCCGACTTCCGCCATCGGCTTGCCGTCGGCCGTCTTCAGGCTGACATCGCTCACCTGCAGCGCGACGAAGCTCGAACCGTCGAGCGTCAGCCGCGCCGGTCCGACCGCGACGTTGACATCGACGCCGGCGAGCTTCTCGATGGCCGTCTCGGCTTCGGCGCGAAGCCGCTCCGTGCCGATGCCCGACGAGCCGAGCACATAGATGCCGCCTGCGGCCAGAAGCACCAGCGCGCAGAGTCCGGCGAACACCCGGCCGATGACGCGAAAGCGGCGGCGCACCGAAGCACGGCCGAGCGGCGGCACGCTGCATGCGGACGGAAACGCTCCCAGGTCGGTGATCTCGTCACGCCTGAACCTGATCTTCTCGTGCTGCGGTTGCTCCTGGTCCAAGCAATATTCCGTTGTAAACGAACTCGTCGTGGACGAATCCCCGCCTCACGTTATATCGATGCTCGATGCGCGCGTAACCTCGGACAAGGGCATCGATATGGCTGATCTCGACGTGGGCGACGTTGCGCCGCAATTCGATCTTCCGCGCGACGGCGGCGGCTCCCTCAGCCTTGCCTCATTCCAGGGAAAGCCTGTCGTACTCTACTTCTATCCGCAGGACGACACCACAAGTTGCACCAATGAGGCGATCGGCTTCTCGCAGCTCAAGCCGGAATTCGAGAAGGCCGGCGCCGTGGTCATCGGGCTGTCCCCCGATAGCGTGAAGAAACACGACAAATTCAAGGCGAAATACGATCTCACCGTCGATCTTGTCGCCGACGAGGAGCGCAAGGTGATCGAGGCCTATCATCTGTGGGTCGAGAAGACGATGTATGGCCGCAAATACATGGGCGTCGAGCGCGCCACGTTCCTGATCGGCAAGGACGGCCGCATCGCCCGCATCTGGCGCCAGGTGCGCGTCAAGGGCCATGCCGAAGAAGTGCTGGCGGCGGTGCGCGCGCTCTAAAGCGGGAAAGCCAAGCTTTCGCGGCATCACCGAACGGTTTTTGCCGGCCTCTCCCTGCCGCAACCCGCCACCCGCATTGCGGGAATTGGTTACGCCGACATTGCGGCCAGCAAAGCTTTGTTAACCCTAATAATGTGTAATCGCGGCTGTCGTTGGAGTCGTAACGAAAGCTCGGTCCCGTGAATCCAAACGGTCAGTCAGCGGTATTCGGCAGGCGCAAGGAGCCCCATACGGTCATCATCGCCCGGGGCAGCGAGATCAGGCATTTCACCATCCGTCCCTGGCTTGCCGCGTTCATTGGATCGGCGCTCGCGGCGATCGCCATCGGCTATCTGCTCGCCACCTCCTACCTGGTGCTGCGCGACGACCTGATCGGCGCCACGACCGCCAGGCAGGCGCGCATGCAGCAGGCCTATGAGGATCGTATCTCCGCGCTTCGCGCCCAGGTCGACCGCATCACCAGCCGCCAGCTTCTCGACCAGCAGCTCATGGAGACCAAGGTCAGCGAGCTGCTGGCCAGGCAGACCCAGCTCAGCCAGCGTCATGGGCGGCTCGGACCGATCCTCGAACGCGCCGAAAACGAGGTCGGCGATGTGCCGGCCGCGGCCGATACCGCGACGAAACCCGACGAGCATGCCGACGCAACCGGCAGCCTTTCGCAGGCTCCGACCTACTCCGTCGCTAGCCTGAGCGCCGGCGACACCAGGCCCTTCTCGCTATGGTCGACACGGTCCGATCCACTCGACAACGAAACGGCCGCGGATCGCGCCGACAAGCTTTTCGTGTCGATCAACGCATCGCTCAAGGCCATCGAGAACCAGCAGCTTACCCGCATCACCACGCTCGCTGACAATGCCTATAGGAATGCCGATGCGATCTCGCAGGCATTGGAGGCTGCAGGCTTGCCGGTCGACGCCGAGCTCGACAAGAACGATGTCGGCGGACCGCTCGTCCCGCTCGACTCCTCGATGATCTTCGACAGCAAGGTCAAGGAGCTGGACGAAGCTCTTGATGCGCTAGATCAAGTCAAGAAAGAGGCGCGCAAGCTGCCGCTCACGAATCCTGCCCCCGGCCATACGGTGACCAGCCCGTTCGGCGTGCGCACCGATCCGATCCTCGGAACGGCGGCGTTGCATACGGGAATGGATTTCAGGGCTCCGATCGGCATGCCGGCCAAGGTCACGGCCGCCGGCGTCGTCACCAAGGCGGGCTGGAACGGCGGCTACGGTCGCATGGTCGAGGTCGACCACGGCAATGGTTTCGCCACGCGCTACGGACATCTCAGCGAAATCGACGTCACCGTCGGCCAGAAGCTCGCCGCCGGCGACGTGATCGGCAAGACCGGCAGCAGCGGCCGCTCGACTGGCCCGCACCTCCACTACGAAGTGCGCCACAACGGCGAAGCGGTCGACCCGTTGCGGTTTCTTGCCGTCGGCAAGAAGGTCGCGCAGTACCTTTAGCGCGCGCCGTTCGCCGCGCGCCGGAGATCTCCTTCAAATCCATCCACAGTTCGACTGGCAGCAGTTGCCCTGGATTGACTCGGCCCAAGTTGTAGGATGATATGTATCACCCTATCGCCTGACATCGATTTGAACCGCCGATGACCATTCACAGCCTCTCGCCGGACATTCTCAGCGCCTTCGAAGGCGCAGTCGGACGGAGCGGTCTCACCACAGACGCTGCCGGAATGGCGAAATACCTCGGCGATTGGGCGGGCGACTATCGTGGCGGCGCCCTCGCGGTGCTGCGCCCCGGTTCGGCCGCCGAGGTGCAAGCATTGATGCGGCTTTGCAGCGAGCTCGGGCTCGGCGTCATTCCGCAGGGCGGCAACACCGGGCTGGTTTCAGGAGCCATCGATACCAACTGCGCCGGCCTGGTCGTCGTCAGCCTGGAGCGGCTGAACGCCATCCGCCGGATCGATCCTGACAACTTCACGCTTCAGGCCGATGCCGGCTGCGTTCTCCAGACGATGAAGGACGCCAGCGAGGCCGAAGATTGCCTGTTTCCGCTGGCGCTCGGCGCGCAAGGCAGCTGCCAGATCGGCGGCAATGCCGCGACCAATGCCGGCGGCGTCAACGTGCTGCGCTACGGCATGGCGCGCGATCTGATTCTCGGCCTGGAAGTCGTTCTTGCCGATGGCGAGCTGTGGAACGGCTTCTCCGGCCTGCGCAAGAACAATAGCGGCTATGACCTGAAGCAGCTTTTCATCGGCTCGGAAGGCACACTCGGCATCATCACCGGTGTCGAGGTCAAGCTGTTCCCGAAGCCGGCCCAGGTCGAAACAGCCTATCTCGGTCTCTCCTCTTTCGAAGCGGCAATGACGCTCTTCAACCGGGCGCGCCGGGCCTGCTCCGATCTGATCTCCGCTTTCGAGATCATCGGCGCGGAATGCGTCGAGCTTGCCCGGCTGATCGAGCCTGGAATGACGGCGCCGGTCACGGCACCTGCCCAGGCTCTGATCGAATTGTCATCGGGGCCGACAATCGACCTAAACGGCATACTGGCCGGCTTCCTAGCAGATGCCATGGAAGAAGGTCTGGTAACCAACGCGGTCCTCGCGACCAGCGGCGCGCAGGCAAAGAGCTTCTGGGCGATCCGCGAAAAGCTGGTCGAAGGCCAGGCGAAGCGTGGCTATCATGTCCGCACCGATCTGTCGGTGCGTATCTCGGACATCCCTGCCCTGATCGAGCGCGCCCGCCGCTTTGTGGCGATCGAACATCCTGGTTGGATTGCCCTCGCCTATGGCCATGCCGGCGACGGCAACATCCATTTCAACGTGCTGCCGCCGCTCAGTCTCGGTGCGACCGAAGCTCGAGCGCGCGGCATAGCGGTCACGGCGGGACTATACGACATTGCAGTCGATCTCGGCGGCTCGATCAGCGCCGAGCACGGCATCGGCCGCAGCCGCCGGCGCGAATTCTGGGACGCGCTCTCGCCAACGCATCGCCGCATGGTCACCGCACTAAAGACCGCGCTCGATCCCAAGGGGCTTGTGAATCCCGGCTGCCTGCTGCCTTCGACGGAGACTTTTTCATGAAGCAAAGACTGGCCGCCATCGGCACCGTCGAAACTTTGCCGCACCGGGTCGCGGCCTTCCTCAGCCGCGAGATAGAATCCGGCGAATTGAACCCGGGCACGCGCCTGCCGACCGAACAGGAGCTTTCCGAGAAATTCGGAGTCAGCCGCAATGTGGTGCGCGAAGCGATCGCCCAGCTCAGGGCCGACGGCATCATCGAGGCCCGGCAAGGCATCGGCGCCTTCGTGCTGGCGCCCGAGCAAAGGGCCGCCATCCGCATCGACCGTGAGGCACTCAAGGACACGCACAATATGGAGCGGCTGTTCGAGCTGCGCTGCATCCTCGAAGCCGAATCCGCAGCGCTTGCCGCGGCGCGGCGCAAGCAGGAGCATCTCGACTCGATCAAGGCGGCGCTCGACCGCATGGGCGGCGAGGAGCGTTGGGAAGAAGGCAGCATCGACGCCGATCTCTTGTTCCACCGCGAGATCGCCCGCGCCACCGGCAACAGCTACATCCACACCTTCATTTCCTTCGTCTGCGAGCAGATACGCCACTCGATCCACTACGCCCGCCTCACCAACCCGCTGCACGACTTGGTCGAGGTCAATGTCGGTGAGCATGTGCGCATTTACGAGGCGCTGGTGGCGGGCGATCCGGCGGCGGCGGAAGCGGCGATGCGCGCCCACATCGTCGGCGCCGCCAACCGCGTCGGCGTGAAGCTGCCGACCCGTAAAATCAGCGGAGCGAAATAGCCATGCCGGCGAGCGTCACCCGCATCTCCGACGTCTGCCTGCTCGTCGAAAACATCGAGCGGACAGTCGACTTCTATGTCGGGAAACTCGGCTTTCGCCTGCGCCGCCGCGCCGAAGGCTTTGCCGATTTCCAAGGCGAGGGCGTGACGCTCGCCGCCTGGGAACTCGACCACATCAACCGTCACACCGGCGTATCCAACCTTAGATCGCCGCGTCACGCCCACAAGATCTGCGTCGCCGTCCAGCTCGATAGGCCGGACGATATCGACCGCCTGCATGGCGAGTTGAGCGCCAAGGGCGTGCCCTTCTACGGGCCGCCCGAAAACTACGTCTGGAACGCGCGCTGCGCTTATTTCACCGACCCGGACGACACGCTCTGGGAGCTCTACGCCTGGCTCGACGGCGGCCCTGGCGACTACCACCACGAACAGCCGTAGACGACGCCGAGCCGGAGGGGAGCGGCGCTTGGAAAGAAGAGACAAGAAGTCTGCAACAGGAGCGAAAAATGAGTGGGAACCGAGACTACGAACTGAACCGCCGCACTTTCGTGAAAAGCGGCTTCGCAGCTGTCGCGGCCGCCTCGGCCGGCATGCAACTGATGCTGACGCCGGGCGCCAGAGCCGCCGGCAAGGTGGTTATCCAGTATGACTGGCTAATGTCCAACGGCCAGATCGGCGACATCGCGGCCGTCGCCAACGGCTATTTCAAAGATGCCGGGCTGGAGGTCGAATTCAGCCCCGGCGGCCCCAACGCCTCGACGGTGCCGCCGGTGATCTCCGGCGCTGCGCAACTCGGCCAGTTTTCCGAAACGCCGCAGCTCTACTCAGCACGCGCCAGCGGCGTGCCGGTGAAGATCATCGCCTGCGGCTTCCGTACCGGCCCTTATGCCTTGACCTCGAAACCGGCGAAGCCGATCCGCAACGTGGCCGATCTCAAGGGCAAGAAGATCGGCATCCAGCCGACGGCGCGCTTCGTCATCGACGAGATCCTGGCCAAGAACGGGATCGACCCCTCCGAGGTCACCATCGTCAATGTCGGCTTCGACAAGGGCCCGTTGGTACGCGGCGATGTCGATGCCATCGGCGGCTGGATCACCAACACCCAGGCATTGAGCGTCGTCGGCGACGACCGCATCGACCTCCTGGTGCGCGACCTCGGGCTTAGTTCCTACGCCGACGTCTATTTCGCCACTGATGCGGCGATAGAGAAGGGTCCCGAGACGCTGGCGAAATTCATCGGCGCCGTCGGCAAGGGCTGGGGCTGGGTTCACGCCAACCCGCAGGAAGCGGTGAAGAAAATGGTCGCCGCCTATCCGGAAATGGATCTCGGCTGGGAGGAAAAGACCGTCAACCTGGTGCTCAAGCTCTCCTTCGACGGTGCGACCGCCAAGGATGGCTGGGGCACGTTCGACCCAGCCTCGATCGAGGAGCAATTGGCATTGCTCGACAAGGTTGGCCAATATCCGAACGGGCGCCCGGCCGCCAAGGATGTCTACACCACCAAGATCCTGGAACTTTCGGCCACCGACCGGCCCAAGCTCGACGCCCCTGCGGCCTGATGGCGAACGCGATCGAAGCCAACAAGCTCGATGTCGGCTATGGCGGCCGGCAGACGGCCGTCAAAGTGCTCGCCGGCCTCGACCTCACCGTCGCGGCCGGCTCATTCCTGTCGATCCTCGGCCCGTCCGGCTGCGGCAAGTCCACCCTACTCCGCGTGGTGGCGGATCTGCTCGATCCGCTCGGCGGCACGATCAGCGTGCTCGGCGGAACGCCGCACGCGGTGCGCTCGCGCCGCGACGTTGGCTTCATCTTCCAGGATTCCACTTTGCTCCCCTGGCGCACGGTGCGCGACAATGTGCGGCTGCCGCTCGGTGTCGGCCAGCGCAGCCTGACGCGCAGAATAGAGGACCGCAGCACGGAACTGATGGAACTGATGGGACTTGGCGGTCTCAGTGAACGCCTGCCGCATCAGCTTTCCGGCGGCCAGCGTCAGCGTGTTGCGATCGCCCGCGCACTGCTTGGCGAACCAAAACTGCTTTTGATGGACGAGCCCTTCGGCGCGCTGGACGAGATCACGCGCGACCGGCTCAACGACGAATTGCTGGCTCTCTGGCGGCGTACTGGCACGACCATCCTTTTCGTTACCCATTCGATCGCCGAGGCCGTCTACCTTGGCGAGCGCGTCATCGTGCTTGCCGCCAATCCGGGCCGCGTGATGAAGGACCTCGACATGCGGCCCTTCAAGCAGGAAGGCAACCGCTGCAAGCGCGAGGATGCCGCGATCGTCGCCGCCATGGCGGAACTGCGCGCCGCGCTGGAGCGCGCATCGTGAGACCGGCGCCGCTTTCCCCGCAAATGACCATTGCGCTGCCCGTTCTGGGCGCCGCTTCGATCCTGCTTGCCTGGCAGTACGTGCTGCCGCTGCTGGGCGTCCCCGCCTATATCGTGCCGACGCCGACCGCGATCTTCGGCGTCTTCCAGAAGAATTTTCCGCTTCTCATCGACAATCTGAGGCCAACGCTGATCGAGGCGCTGGCCGGCTTCGTCACCGGCAATCTGGCCGCCGTGCTGCTTGCCGTGCTCTTCGTGCACAGCCGCATCCTGCAAGCAGCCTATTTCCCGATTGTCCTGTTCTTCAACACCATCCCGATCCTGGCGCTCTCGCCGATCATCATCCTGATCTTCGGCCTTGGCATGACCCCGAAGATCGTCATCGCCGCGGTGATCTGCTTCTTCCCGACGCTGGTGAACATGATCCGCGGCCTGGACTCGGCAAGCGACAACGAGCACGAGCTTTTCCGGGTGCTGTCGGCGACGCGCTCGGAGATTTTCTGGAGCCTGCGCCTGCCACGCGCCCTGCCTATGCTGTTCTCCTCTCTCCGCATCGCCTCCGCGACGGCCGTGATCGGAGCGATCGTCGGCGAATGGATCGGCTCGGACAAAGGCCTCGGCGCGCTAATCATCCAGGCGACCTTCAACTACCAGTCCGACCGCCTCTACGCTGCGATCGTGCTCTCGTCGTCGCTATCGATCGCGCTGTTCTGCATCGTCGTGCTAATCGAGCGCCGGACCATCAGATACTGAACAAGCGCGCCACCCGGTCCGTGCAAAACCCTCACGAGCCGGTGTTCGCCTTGGTCAGTCCGATTGCACGGCCAGAAACCGGATCGCCGCCGAAGCCAGGGTCGCGACGCCTATCTTCAATGCCGCCTCATCGACACGAAACCCGGGATGGTGAAGCGGATAAACCGATCCGACCTCCTCGTTGCGGATTCCAAGCCGAAAATAGACCGACGGGCGTCTCTGACTGTAGTAGATGGCGCCGGATCTCGATCATCTGGTCCAGAATGCCGGGATCGATATTGGCCGCAACGGCGCTCCCGGCAGGGCCGCCATCGCCTCGCCCTCAGGGTTTGACATGAATCTCTCGCGGGAACTTGGTCAAGGTCTCGTGGCTGGTTTCGGTCACCAGGATGGTCTCGCTGATTTCGATGCCCCAACCATCCATCCACATGCCGAGGATGGAATGAACGACGTTGCCGGGGCGTAAGCACGGTCTTGTCGCCGGGCCTGAGGCTGATCGTGTGTTCGCCCCAATCCGGCGGATAGGCGACGCCGATGGAATAGCCGATGCGCGATTCCTTCTTCAGTCCGTAGCGTTGGATAATCTTGCGCCACGCAGCCTCGACTGCTTCGGCCGATGTTCCCGGCCTCACCGCGTCGAGTACCGCATCCATGCCCTCGATCACTGCCTTGGCGGTGTCCGAGACACGGGTCGGTGTCTTCCCCAGCTGCATCGTTCGTGCCAGCCCGGCCGCGTAGCGGCGGCAGACGCCGGCGAGTTCCAGCGCAATCGTCTCGTTGTCTCCAAACCGCCTGTCGCTCCACATGATGTGCGGAGCCGAAGCATTCTCGCCGCCGAGGATCGTCGGTGGAAGGGCACGCCCGCGAAATCCGGGCTGCCGGCGATCTGCGCCGCCTGGATGGAGGCAATGGCATCGCATTCGCGAACGCCCGGCGCGATGACTTCAAAAGCCCGCGCGACGGCAGCTTCGGCGAGAGTCGACGCCTTGCGCAGATAGGCGATCTCGGGCGCGGATTTGACCGCGCGGATCCAGTTCACCAGGAGATCGGCATCATGCCATCTTGCGTTGGGAAGCCCAGCGACAAGCCGGGCATGCCCTTTTGGAGAGAAATAATAGGCTTCGTGTTCGATGCCGATGTGCCTGTTTCCCCAGCCCTTGTCGACGATCCAGTTGGCGATCCAGTCCATCGGGTGGCGGTCGGCCCGCTGAACATGGTCTTCCGGGAAACCGACCACATTCTCGGGCTTCATCCAGGCCGTCAGAAGACCGCCTGCCGCATCCATGGCGCAGCCGATCCAGACCGGTTCGGCCTCCTCGATCGGAACCAGCACCACCTGCGGCGTGTAGAACGACCAGCCATCATAGCCGGTGATGTAATGTTGGTTGGCAACGTCGTTGACGGTCAGCAGTTCGAGACCACGCTTGGCCATCTCGGTGCGGATCTTGCGAAGCCGCTGCTGGTATTCGGCGCGGGCAAACGGCAGTTCGATCATTTCTGCTCCATGCTTGTTGGATCAACGGTTGCTGGTGCCGTTCACCATTGAGGCGGCTTCAACATGGAGGCAATCAGCCAAGGCCGCCACGTCGACAGGTCCTACCAAGGCTTGTCCTTTCTTGAACCCTCGGCCCAAACTTATTTTTGAATTCCATTTGACTGAATAAATCTTCTCTGCGAACCTTGCGTCAACTGGGAGCGCAAGCCATGGCGTTGCGGGGAACCAATCAGGAGTTCGGGCGGCCGTACAACCGGCGCATCGTGCTTGAGTCCATCCGCCGCTTCGGCCCCATCGCCCGCGGCGAGATCGCCCGGCATGTCGGCCTCACTGTCCAGACCGTATCGACCATCGTGCGCGAATTGGAGGAGCAGGGTTACATCCTGTCGGTTCGCGAGGAGCCGAAGGGCCGCGGCCTGCCGCCGACCACACTGCGCATCAATCCGGAAGGTGGTTTCGCCGTCGGCATCCACCTCACCCCGCTCGGCATCGACGCGGCGCTGATCAACCTCAGCGGCGACGTGATCGAGAGCGCGCATCGCGAGGCGCCAAACGCCGCTCCCGACGACGCCTTCGATGCTATTGGCGCCATGGTCACCGAACTGACCGGCCGCCGCTCGGCTGGCCGCGTCATCGGCATCGGCATGGCGCTTCCGGGACCGTTCGGCGTCGAACCGATGAGCTTCGTCGGACCGACCACCATGGCAGGCTGGCAGGATGTTCCGCTGCGCGAGCGGCTGACCGCCGTCACTGGCCTGCCGGCCTTCTTCGAGAACGACATGGCGGCCGCCGCAATGGGCGAGCGCCTCTACGGCATCGGCGCAAAGCACGCCGAATATTACTATCTCTATTTCGGCTTTGGCCTTGGCGGCGCCATGCTGCATGACGGCAGCGTGCTGCGCGGCGCCTGGGGCAATGCCGGCGAGATCGGCCATGTCCCGGTCGTCCCGGGCGGCGAGCCCTGTCCCTGCGGCAACCGCGGCTGCCTCGAGCGCTACATCTCGCTGGAAGCGCGCGGCCGCTGGAGCGGCAACGATGCCGACTGGGTGGCCGGGGTCGCGCCGATCTTTCGCAACGCGATCGCCACCATCGAGAACCTCTTCGACCCCGAGACGATCGTTCTCGGCGGACTGGCCTCGCCTGCCCTGCTCGAGCGGCTGGCGGCATCGGCGGAGCCGCTCCACAATTCGGTCTCGGCCCGCAGGGACCGACGGATATCCCGCATCCTTGTGGCGCAGGGCGGCCAGCACACGGTGCTGCGGGGGGCGGCGGCGCTTGCCGTTTCGGGTGTGCTTTCGCCGCGCTTCGGCCAGATCTTCACCGCCAAGCGGCAGAGCGAGGGCGACCTTCTGAAAGGCGGAGACATCGCGGCATGAGCGAACCCCTGCTGGTCCTCGACAACATCGCCAAGAACTACGGCGCCATCCAGGCGCTGCGCGGCATCAGCTTTTCGATCGGACGCGGCGAGGTCGTGGCCCTCCTTGGCGACAACGGCGCCGGCAAGTCGACGCTGGTCAAGATCATCGCCGGCGGGCTGGAGCCAACCTCGGGCCGCATGCTGTTCGAGGGCAAGGAGTTCCTCGCCAAATCGCCCGCCGAGGCCAAGGCCGCCGGCATCGAGACGGTCTATCAGGACCTCTCGCTCTGCACCAATGTCGACGTGGTGGCCAACTTCTTCATGGGCCGCGAGATCACCCGCAAGGTGCTCGGCGTTCCGGTACTCGACGAGCGCGCCATGGAGGCCGTGGTGGCCAAGGCGCTGGCCAATGCCGGCACGCGCATTCCCTCGCTGCGCACCAAGGTCGAGCATCTCTCGGGCGGCCAGCGGCAGGCGATCGAGCTCAACCGCTTCGTCCATTGGGGCGGCAAGCTGGTGCTGCTCGACGAGCCATTCGCCGCGCTCGGCGTCGAGCAGACGCGGCGCGGCCTCGACATGATCCGCCAGGTGGCGAGCCAGGGCATCGGCGTCGTCATCATCACCCACATCATGCAGCAGGCCTTCCAGGTCGCAGACCGGATCGTGGTGATCCGCCAGGGCGTCGTGGCGGGCGATGTAGCGCGCAACAAGACAAGTCCCGATGCGGTGATCAACATGATCACCGGGGAGACGCTCGCCGGTGCCGGACCGGCGGGCTGAGGGACAAATGAGGGGTCCGGCGAGAAGAGGAGCGAACGACATGAAGCGAATGCTATTTTCTGTCTTCGGTATCCTGGCACTGGCCGTTGCCACGCTCACGCCGGCATTCGCCCAGTCCAAGGGTACCGTCTATTATCTGGTGCCGACACTGCTCGATGAATTCCAGACCGGCTCGGTGAGCGCGCTGGAGCTGTTCCTGAAGCAGGTCGGCTATGACTTCAAGACGCTGAACGCCGACAACAAGACCGACGCCCAGCAGTCACAGATGAACGACGTCATCGCGCTGAAGCCGAAGGCGATCATCCTTGCGGCGGTCGATTTCAATGCGCTGAAGCCGTCGGTCGAGGCGGCCCGCGCCGCCGGCATCCCGGTGGTCGAATTCGACCGCCAGATCACATCCACCCCCTCCGACTTCACCTCGGTCGCCGGCACCGTCGAGATCGGCCATGTCGCCGCCGACCAGGCTGAGAAGCTGCTGAAGGCGAAGAACGGCTCGGTGAAGGGCAAGATCCTGCAGGTGTTGGGCGATCCCGGCGATCCCTACACGCTCGATATCCAGAAGGGTTTCGAGGAGAAGATGAAGGCGTTCCCGGACGTCAAGATCATCTCGCTGCCGGCCATGCAGTGGGAAGCGAGCAATGCCGGCACCATCGTTGCCGACCAAATGCTCGCCAATCCCGATATCGACCTGATCTTCAGCCACGCCGCCCATCTATCGGTCGCCGGCGTAGCCTCGCTGGAGGCCGCCGGCAAGAAGCCGGGCGATGTGATGCTGATGAGCTCGAACGGCGCGCCCGTCGGCCTCGACCTGATCCGTAAGGGCTGGCTCAACGTCGAAGTCGAGCAGCCGCTTTACGCGCAGGCGGCGGCGGTTGCCATGTTCATGGACAAGGTCGTCAACAAGCAAGAGATCAAGCCCGGCTACTATGACGTGCTTGGCCTGAAATCGGTGGTGACCAAGGAAGCCTGGGGGCCGAACATCAAGATCCCCGGTGCCGCGATCACCAAGGAAAACGTCGACAACCCGGCCTTCTGGGGCAACCAGAAGCCGCCGACGGACACGGTGAAGTCAGTCGAATAAGACCGCGAGGATCGCTCCGGGCCACAATCGGTTCGGAGCGCCCCTCAAAAGCCGCGTGCGCGCATTGAAGCGCGCGGGACGCTGCAACACCTTGAACCTGCGCACCAACCGGATCAGCTCATGAACCCCCGCACCCGCCACGCTCTCGAGCTCGTTCTCGACAACCTCGTCTGGTTCATGCTGGTCTTCGTGCTGGTGGTCTTTTCCCTGCTCATTCCGAACTATTTCCAGCTCGGCATCTTCGCCAACATCATCGAAGCCTCCAGCGTGCTCGGCGTGATGTCGATCGGCCTGGCGCTGGTCATCATCGCCGGCCACATGGACCTGTCGGTGGAGTCGGTCGCGGCGCTCAGCGCCATGGCGGTCGGCATCCTGTTCTGCTCGTCGGGTATCGGCCTCGGCGTGCAGCTGCATCCGGAATGGCTGATGGTGCCGGTTTCGCTGCTGCTTGCCGTTCTCGTCGGCGGCATCATCGGCGCCTTCAACGGGCTCCTGATCGTCAGGGTGAAGATGAGCGCCTTCATCATCACGCTGGCGTCCTACATCTGGGTGCGCGGCCTCGTGCTGGTCGTTTCGGGCGGCCGCTCGGCACAGGATCTTGCGCCGGCAATCCGCTGGTTCGGCATCCAGCGCCTCGCCGGCCTGCCGCTCACCGCCTGGATCGCCATTGCCTGCTACGTCATCTTCTCGCTGATCATGGCCAAGACGCCCTTCGGCCGGCATCTGGTGATGATCGGCGGCAACGAGACGGCGACCTTCCGAGCCGGCATCCGCGTTAACCGTAACCTGATCATCGCCTTCGTGCTTGCCGGCGCCATCGCCGGCCTCGCCGGCTGGCTGCTTGCCATCCGCACCTCCGGGGCGACTGCCAATCTCGGCGTCGGCCTGCTCTTCAACGCCTTCGCGGCCGTCGTCATCGGCGGCGTTAGCCTCAAAGGCGGCGTCGGCACCTTGCCCGGCGTCTATGCCGGTGTGCTGCTTTTGTCGGCCATCAACACCGCCATCAACCTCATGGGCCTGCCGGCCAACTTCACCCAGGTCATCCACGGCCTGCTGGTGCTGGCGGCCGTGCTGCTCGACGCTTTCAAGCAAACCATTCGCCAAAGACTCGCATGACTGGACGGCTCGCATGACTGGACGCATCGAAGGCAAGGTGGCAGCGATCGTCGGCGCCGCGCGTGGCATCGGCAAGGGCATAGCCCAGCGCTTCGCCGAGGAAGGCGCAAAACTGGTCCTTGCCGACAGCGAAGCCGAAGCCGGCAAGGCGAGTGCCGACGAGTTGGGTGCCGCCTTCATCCACACCGACATTTCGAAAATGGCCGACGCGGAAGCAGTGGTCGCATTGGCGCTGCAGCGTCACGGACGCCTCGACATCATCGTCCAGAACGCCGGCATCTACCCTTGGCAGCTCATCGAGAACACCAGCCCGGAGGATTGGGACCGCGTCATGGCGGTCAACCTGCGCGGCAGCTTCAACGCCGCGCGTGCCGCGCTGACGCCGATGAAGGCTCAGGGCAGCGGCCGCATGCTCTTCACCTCCTCCATAACCGGCCCGCAGGTGAGCAGCCCCGGCCATGGCCATTATTCTGCGAGCAAAGCCGGCATCAACGGCTTCATCCGTGCCGCGGCACTTGAGTTTTCCGGCTACGGCATCACCGTCAACGGCGTCGAACCCGGCAACATCCTGACCGAAGGCATGAAGCTTCACCGCGATGCCGCCTTCATCAAGAGCATGGAGGACGCCGTGCCGCTCGGGCGCCTCGGCACGCCGCGCGACGTCGCCAACGCCTTCCTGTTCCTGGCCTCGGACGACGCCAGCTACATCACCGGGACGACCATCGTCGTCGACGGCGGCCAGCTCCTGCCCGAAGGCCAGGATTTCCGCCTGACGCCGCCGTGATTCTTGATTGGTGCCGGGAAACTGGTGGGCGATGACGGGCTCGAACCGCCGACATCTTCGGTGTAAACTTTCTAACCCCCTCTGAAAGCCGCAGCGCGCTGGGAATAGAGCGCTTCGTACACGGGCGTTTTCGGCACCATGTTCATCCTGTGTTCTTCATTGCAGGTTCAGGTGTGACAGAGGGAACTTCGTAAATTCCAAGTTCCAGAGCGCTTGCGGCTTTGCGAAGATGCTGCGGGCTGTATCTCGCATAAACGCGGTAGGTGATAGCGATATTGCTGTGCCCGAGATATTGGCTGATTTCAGGGATAGGCACACCGGCCTCTGCCATCCATACGGCGGCGGTGTGGCGGAAAACATGCGGGCTGACATCCTGTAGCCCGGCCTTCGTTGCTGCGGTCTCTATGGCCTTCTTGACGGACTTGATGCCATCGCCAGCCCACTCCACCACGTAGTCGCTCAGAGCGCCCTTGCGGGCCTCCTGCAGGGCGGCAAACAATGTGTTGTTGATTGGCGGATTTGCCCTCCCCTTTTGCTCCCGCGTGTTCTCCGGGTCGGTCAGGTAGATGACGCGCCGTTGGAAATCGACACGATCCCAAGTCAACTCCAGCAGTGCCGATATGCGCGCCGCCGTGCCAAGCATGAGATGTATGCAAAGTCGGACGTGGGGCAGTGTAGCCGCGGCCAAGACGCGCTTTGCCTCGTCTCGCGTCAAATGCCTATCCTTGGGCGCCGGCTTCTTCGGCCGTTCGATCTCGGGAGCAAAGCCGATAAGCCGCTTCTTGAGCGCCCACACAAGAACCGTGCGCAAGTGGCCCAACTCGGTATGTATGGCACCATCGGAACGCCCCAGCTTCCGCCGTGTAGCGGTGTAGGCGTCGCATTCGGCCTTGGTGATGTCCTCGCCGTCCCTGTGCCCGAAGTGCGGCAAGATGGCTTTGCCGGTAAAGCTCATCGTCGTGGCGATCGACTTTGCCGCCTTGTCCAGACGATACGCCTCCCAAAGGTCGGCGACCTTTCTGCCCTGCGGCCTGGTTAGCTCCGCAAAGACGGCTGGCGCAAGGCGTTGAGCTTCGCGCGGATCACTGGTGCCGAGTGAATGGCGGTGACGTTTTCCGTCCCGGTAGAATGCAAGGGCAAGACCGCCCCTGAGTCGTGTGATGCTCCAGTCCGACATTCGTAAGCCTCCACATCCTCGCCCCTGATTCGCAGCAACTTGCCGCCCAATTTGAAGCTTGGCAACTCGCCCGCGGCGATCAGGTTGCGGACATGGCGCTCAGAGCAAAGCCAAAGATCGGCGACCATCTTCGGCGTCATGGCACGAGGAAGGGTCATGCGGCGCTGCCTCCCGGTCTGTTATGGCCAAGCCATGCGCGGCGCTGGATCTCAAGCTGAACTGCCATGCTGAAGGCGTCGATTTCGCTTTGGATGACATCGAGCGCAACGCCGGCCGTCGAAAGACGTTCGACCATGGGGCCGATGACTCTCTTCCAATAGGCATCGGCGTTTCTGCCGTGCTTGCGCTCGAGCACCTCAGCGCAGCGGCGGACCTTTCCGACATTGGCCGATAGAGGGAACACCACCAGTCGGAACCGCGGTCTCCAGGTAAGGAGGTCGAGTTGGTCAGAACACATCGGCCGCCCCCCATGTGGTATATCTATATGTGTCCTCGTAGCGGGACCGACAGCCCCATGAAACGAAGGTGTACGGTACCCGTGACGGGACCGTGAAGCGGTTTTCACCCATATTTCTGAGCCTCCGGGGTGCTTAGGTGTCCTTGTGGCGGGACCGAGCGTACCTGTGAGAGGACCGTGATTTTTTCCTCCGGCCGCCAGCGCATGAAGTCCTTTCGTGGCAATTCGCCGGTCACATCGCATTTGTACTCAGTGAGCAGCCACTCGGTCGCACGCTTGACCTTGACGCTGAACGCCCCCTTGGTGACGACGGCCACGAAGCCTTTGCTCTGCAGATTGGAGAAGCTCATCGAAACCGCATTCTTGCCGATGCCGAGCGCGTCGGCGGCATCCCGGATAGACAGCCCGATACGCCCATTGTTAAAGCCGTCGTACCGCCACTTGAGCTCGAGGTAGAGTGCACGGTCATTGGGCGTGGCATGCTGCCAAGCCGTCGACCTGATCAGATATCCCTCGATCAGTAGGAACTTCGCTTTTCCCTTCCTCTTGTATCGGCTGCTCATGCGGAACCTGATGCATCTGGAGAAAGCAGCCGGTTGATGTTGAGGTCGGCGATGTCTTCAGCAAGTCGCGTAAGATCCTCTTCTGAGAAATCGGGCCACCTCGATTGCAATTCAGCAGACACCGTCAACGGTGGCTTTTCGCGGTTCGCATCATAGTAGTTGCGAATTGCTAGGCGCCTGGCGGCAATATCAGTCATGCGCGAGCCGCCATGCGCTCATGCGCCCGCAACAATGCCTCAGCGGCCTCCAGACGGTCGCGGGCCTTGTCGATCTCCTCTGGCTTGGGCGCCAGTCCGCGGCCTTCCTGTGCGTCCTCGCGCTGGCGCAACAGGCTATCGAGCCGGACTTGCGCATCATCGGCCTGTTGCCGAAGGCGGCTGAGTTCGTCGGCGCCGGACATCACGCCGCCTCCGCGTCTCGCTCGGCAATGCGGGCGTTGATCCACGCATCAATTTCCGAGTCGACGAAGCCTTTTCGTTTCAGGGTGATCTGGACGAGGCGAGGAAATTTGCCATCCCGCGTCAATTTCAAGAGTGTCGACCGGCAAATCCCGACACGTTTGGCGGTTTCTTTGATGGAGAGAATTTGCATTGTTTTGCTGCCTTTTGTTGCGCAGCAATGTGTAATAAGGCCAAAAATCGCTCTGTCTACAATGCACCGGAATCTTAGCTGTTTACGGAATTTTTGGTACACCCCAAGGCTTCAATGTTTTCAGGTGTTATTCGTTGATTTATTAAATCTCTGTAATATACGCTGTACAGGGCAAGAAAAAGCCGCCCCGAAGGGCGGCTTGGCCAAACGCCACGATTGGCGGCCGAAGAATCAGCGAGTCGACGGCAAGCGCTCGACCAGCTTGACGGGTCCAAGGCCATACGGATCAACGACGACTTCGCCCTCGTCGTAGTAGCCTTCGACCTCTCGCACGAGCAGGATGGCTTGTGCGGGCGCGATTGTTTCGAGCAGAACACCACCGTTAGCGCTGCGTTGCCAGTGCTCGCCAAAACTGCGGGCCGTGGTGCGATCTGTGCTCCACGAAAAGCCGTATGAGGCGGAGCGGCGTTCCCTTGCGCTGGCGCCACGATAGAGCCGGATTGGCTCCCCCCGGTAGGCTGGAGGCATCAGAATGCGCAGCGCTCCCGCCATGGCCAACGTCGAGCGGCAAGTGCTTGTGCTCGATCCAGACCGACAAGAATGCTTCCCGGATGCCTGAGGCGACATTGCGAAGCCGTGAAACACCGATGGCAGCATGGCGCCAGCCGTCGACTGTTGTTTCATTGATCTGATCGACCGCAGCGTAGAAGCCGGCGACGTCGCCACTTATGCAGGCCGCAGCAAAGGCCTTGCCGGCAGCAATCGCGTCTCGCCGCTCTCTCAGGATTGCCGTGCGGAATTCCCGCTCGGGATCGCCGGCATCTTCCGATAATACGAGCTTCATGGCTTTGGCTCGAGGCGGCAGAGAATGCCGAAATTAAAATCTGTATCGTCGGCCAGGCTGTACCAGATCGGCTTGAGCCCCTTGGCTGAGACATACTCGTCAAGCGCTGCCATGTATTCCTTGGCGGATGCCGCCATGCGTTCCATTGGCGAGGCCTGGGGAATTGTGGTATTAAGGCAATCGGTCATTAGAAGCTCCCTTGTAGCTTTTGTTGACAAGTAGCGGGGAGCTTGTGTCCGCAAGCCCCCGCTGCGAACCTCAGAATCATGGCTCTAATTGCCATATCCAGTCAAGTGGATAACTGTGACTTTTTACCAGTAATAATTCGATAGAGTGGATTTTGCATATTTTATCTTGCTGCCACCTTGGTAGCGGTGTCGCCCCACAGGGAAATCAGTGACTTATATTTAATCTGCGATTTGCATTTCACATTATAAGGCCGCAAAAAACCCGCTGCCTTGTTCCGACGCCATTTGACGCCGTCATTTTGCTACAGCAAGATGAAGTTTGGGCGAAGGGGGAGGAAACTCTTGGAAAGATATAAGTATTTGGCGGCCGCCGGTCTAATCGTGGCCTATCTGTTTTTTCCGAAGCTGTTTAATTCTGGCGAAAAGTCCGGGTTGGCGGCCTCCGTCAATCAGGAGGTCGCGACCGGTTGCAAGTCACTCGACCCACAGAAGATTCTTGCCTCTTGGCAAAGCACTATCGACACCATCAACCGAGTAGACGACCACTCAGTTGCGGTGCATGTCTGGACGGAAAAGTGGGCCGCGGCTGGTAATAAGGGACAAGTGAGCATTGCCATCGCAGCCTATTGCAGTGTGGCAGACGCGAGTGGAAAGGGCGTGGCGCTCATCAAGGGAAGTCTCAATGAAAAGCTCGGCGCGGTCGTCGACGGAAACTACATGCGCTGAGACTTCAGGTCCGCCGGGTGAGCGTCTAATCACGGCAGAACGGACAGGGAACAAAAACCTTGTGGGAAAAGCCAGCCCACAGCGGGCGTGGGACGCTTGTTGCCTGTAGATTGGAGGGTGCTGGCTAGGGTTTGCGGTGTCCCCTGACAAGAGACGCGTTCCGCAAACCCTGCGTACCAGTAGGCGCACCCGCCGGCGGGAGATGGCTAGCACCCATCTCCCGTTGGGTGCTGCAGAGGCAACATTGGCGTGAATTTCACTTCCGCGCAACGTTAGTCGCTACAAATGTTGTGATCTAAAATTCGGTGATCAGGGCAGCTAGGGGAATCATGCAATGCGAGACTGGGAAGACGACTACATTGACGCTTGGAATCTAGGTGGAGCGACCGCAGTCAATAACCTGATCAAAGACAGATGCCCCAACCCGGAAGATCGCGTTCGAGTAGCCCTGCGATTGGATGACACGGGTCACTGGGATGTGTTGACTCACAAATCTGGGAGAACTGGCAAGATAGATCTAGCGGTAATCCGGCAGTATCTCGGCTGCTGAGACCAGGAATCACACAAAAAGGAAAGGGCCTACGCGCTCAGCGTCGACAGATCGGCGGGCAGTTTTGCTGGGTAGAGCGTCATCGAGCGGATATAGATGTCGTTAAGCGAGTTGCCGGTTCCGACGCCGTCATGACCGAATAGGACGGTGTCGACAGACGCCAGATGGGTCAGGTAGTTCACGGTCTGCGTAATTGCGGTGTTGCCGTCATGGCACAAGGCATATTCATAGTTACCGCCACCGACATTGCGGGCCAGGGTCATGGCAATCTTATGAGCACCAGCCCCGGTCACGCCATCGTCAATGAGTATATCCCAATAATCACTGAGATTGCCAAGGGCAGCGGCAATGATGGCCTCGCTTGCGACATCAAGGTTGGCGCCATCCGCCATGAACATCAGGAAGCCAGACGGATCGATGGCCGAACTGATGTCGAATAGGATCGTGCAGCCGGCGGCCAACCCTGTGGCCAGATCAGAAAGGAAATCGCCGATCGCCTTTGGCGCGTTGCCGTTTGATGGCGTGATCCGCATGCCGTAGCCGGAGATCGCCCCAGCATCGAAGCCGCCGCCGAGTAGATCGACAACCGCCGCTGTCGATCCGCCGGCATAGTAAAAGCCGTTGACGAAATCGAGAAATGCCGTCGCGCCAGGTGGCAGCGAGCCGCCGCCGCCACCGGAAGCGGCTTGCGATGAGATAACGCCAAAAGGGAAAGTCATGCGAACCTGCCGAAGGCCATCCACATATCGGTATCGTATTGCCACAGAGTCGCCGGCACCCATGAGCCGTCTAAAACGACACTTCCGCCGCTCGAGCCGTTTACTGAAACGCCCGTGTCGCCGGTCACCGTGACAGCGCCGACGCCGATCCCTGCAACGCTGATGACAGCACCGACAGGCAACGCGACATCAGCATGCGCCGGGATCGTCAGGGCGATCGGGGACGCATTGTCGAGCGTTATGCCCCCGCCTGTGTCCGCCAAGTCAAGCGTGTAGGTGGTGCCAGTTTGCGCGTTTGGAGGGACCATGCCGAACTGCGAATAAAGCTCAGTGAACATGTCATTGATCTTGTAGCCGCCGGCGCGGATGTCATCGCCGGTTCCGTCATTCCCTGAAGATCCAAGGTTGATGGTTTGCTGTCCCATTTACGGCTCCTGATCGAATGTGTTGACGGTGCTGTCGAAGGTGACCCGGGCAGAGTCCCACGTCGGCGTGTAGTTGAAGACGACGTGGCGCCGCGCTCTATAGCCGCGGCCAAAGGCGCCCATCATGTAGACTTCAAAGGTGAGTTCGTCGGGATAGCCGCCGAAGTCTGAGAGAACGTCTGCGTCATCGTAGTGCACGGCGCCGGCCGCGCTCTCCAGCGTCCGTAAAACCGTTGACCCGTCCATGATGTCGATTTCGAACGAAAGTGATGCCTCGCCAAAGTTTACCGGGTTGAGGCCGGCAGCGAGGCGGGAGCGGTAGTTCCACGACAGATCGATTCCGTCTGGGCTTCCAAGTGCCGCATTGAGGTTCACGCAGGCGTAAGGCGTCTCTGCCGCGCCCCGGAGCGTGTGGACCACAGCAACCGATGCAGCCGGGCTTTGGCCAAAGCCCACGGCCTTGTAGAATTTGGTCCTGTTGAGGTCGGCAGACCCATGCAAAACCGGCTCCACCCATTCGGCGCTGACCATTACGAAAAGGTCGCCAACCTGGTGGAGAGGTGCGAACACTTCCGTGCCGCGATAGCCCCTCACGGCAAAGCCAGAGAGCGTGTAGCTGCCGTCGCCGTTGTCGGTGACGGTCTTGAAGCCTACACCCTCCCAGCGGCCCGCAGAGCCCACGAATGCGAGGTTCTTTCCGGCCAGAACTTCGTCCTCAGTTCGGTCGACAAGCAGCGTTGCGTCACCGGAGATTTTCCGGATGGTGACGGTCGAGTCATCCGTGGTCGCAAATGCATCGAAAGGATTGGCCAGAACGTCGACACACACGCCTATGACACCGCCGTGCGCGGCCTGGTCGTACTCAACAGAGAGCTCGCTTGCGTTGTCTCCACTGTAGAGCGTGCCGCCGCCCCAGTTCGCTTGTCCGCGCGAGGCGACCACGCCGTATTGAACGATCCCGGCGCCGGCTGCGTCGTCTGAATAGCGAAGCAGTGGGATATCCAGATGGATGTATTGCGACAGCACAGTGACCGTTGAGATCCCGGAGAAACCGGCGTTGGTTACGGCCGCCACATCGGCCGATAGCGCAGTTTGAAAGCCCCTGGCCTCGAAATCGATCTGGAGGTTTTCCCTAACGTTCACCTTCGTCAGTTCGACCGTGTAGGCGACGTTGCCGGACGGGACGCTGACGACATCACCGGGGATAAGGTGCGTGAAATCGGAGAAGGTGGAGAAGCGATGCGTCCGCTCCTGCGCCTGCGTCCTCAAGAGCATCTCCTGGACGAGGCGCTCTGCGTCGGCATCGGACAACACCATAGACGTGGAGAAGTTCATCTCCTTCGTCGAGCGCGTGACCTCGTACATCTCGTCAAAGCTATCCGCGTAAACGGTGCGTTGCTGGTAGTTGTCGTCTTTGGACGTGTATTCCAGCGTCACCTTTGAGATCTGAGTCAGGTCGCTTTCGTCATCCGAGTTGACGGAGCCGTTCCGTTTGAAGACGAGATCGTCATCGGCAAGCGTCGCGTCTACCACGAACGAGCCGTCAGTCGGCGTTTTGCGGAAGACGATCTTGCTCCCGATGTCGGTCCAAACGAACCCGAGCGGATCCTGATAGGACCGAAGCAGAGATTGAATGTTCGCGCCGTCCTTGTCGATAACGTCTCCCCAATCCGACAGACCTTCAAATCCAGAAAACTCGATCTGATCGATTGTGTAAGGGCCAAGGCAGGTCAGAAGGTCGGTGATATGGCTTTCAAGAGTGATCTCTCCGGGTTGCGTGCCGGGCAATGTGTATTTCGTCCAAACCGTATCGCCAGTTGCCATGAAGTAGGACAGGCGGGCTTGATCGTAGAGACCAAATCTTGCGTCATTCACGCCCGTTTGCGCATAGACATCGTCAAGCAACGTCGCCGTGTGACTGCTGATATCGATAGACCAGAGCTCTTCTGTTGCCGATCGGAATAGCGCAAATCCTGGTTTAGGGAAGGCCCTGTCACCTGACAGGTTGTCCACCAACGGGAACAGCGTCTGTGAGAGGGTAAAGGCGTCAGCAACCGCCCCGGTGTCAGGCGTCACAAGCTGGACGTTCTCCGTGCCGGAGAGTTGCTCGAGGACGAGGAGAAATTCGGTCAACGGATCGTAGTGGATGCCAGTAACTATACCGACAGACGAATAAGCGAGCGCCGTCGACCACGTCTCCCCATTGTAGGTGACTTCGGTGCAAGTTGAGCTGCTATGCACGAAGAAGGACGCAGCGCCGGCCAAGTGTCGGCCAAGCGAGAAATAGACGGACCCTAGTGCATCATTGCGCGTGACGTCGAATGCGCCGGACGCAATGTCGATCACCGCCATAAAGGTTCCGAGACCGCTGCTGCCGTCAACATCAGCACCAAGCAGCAGCCACTTATCTTCAAATTGCTGGCTCATCATCCAGTAAGCTGACACGTCGGTATCTTCGCGCCATTCCGCTACGATGCGGCCCGTCGAAGCGTTGTAGACCCGCGACGGAGAAGTTGTTTCAGCCGGCACGGCCAGGCGAATGACGACATGACCGGAGCCGCGAAGGGCTACGATGAAAGCAGCATTGTTGACATACGCGGACGAGTCTTCGAGCGGAACGCGGTAGAGTTCTGTTTCCGTGTCGACGTCCAAGACTGAAAGGTAGCATGTCGTCAGAGAGGGAATCTCGGCAGTCGTCAAAACCTGATAGATCAATCCGTCATTCGGATCGTAGGTGCTCCTTGGTGTATTGTTTAGATTGACCGGCTCTTCTCCTGTCCATCTGATTTCTGTCACGCCGCCGACGTCGGTTGCAGCGTTGGAGATGACGGCGGTAATGGTCGGTGCCTGAGCGGCCGGGTAGTCGGGCAGGAAGATGAGAACATCGCCATGGTGAGCGCCGGCGTTCGGTCCAACGATCTGCCTGACGATGGGGTCTACCGCCGTCTGAAGCCCATTGTAGAATCGGAAGGCAACCTTCGGAATGGCACCGTTCTCAGCATCGAAGACCACTTCACCATCGGCCTCGAGCCTGATCAGCGAATAGCCGCGGCGGAAGTAATCCTTGCAGAGCAGATAGCCGACATCGATCGTTGCCACAGACGTGGGCTCCGGATAGGTCAGATTGAACTGTGACCCGATCCGAGTTCCTTGGTGGTGGTGGTCACTATTTTGGCCTGGCCATAAACCGGGATGCCGTCGACACGGCCGGTTCCGATGACCGCTGCCTTTGGGCGACCCAGAGCAACCGGTGTCACAAGCCCGGTTCGGCGCGTGATCGTCTTGTTTGGGCGCGGTGCCTCGGGCGGGAAAGTATAATGCCCGACTGTAACTTTTGTGCCGAGAGGAGGCATTAGCCAGCCCTTATTCAGAGAAACGAAAAAGCCGCCGCCCGAAGGGCAGCGGCTTGAAATTGGTCATTTGGCCTTCAGGTAGTTGGCCGCATTTCTGCAACTCACAGTGCAGTATATCGCTCGGGTTCCAGAGCTCGGCCGAAACAACGTCCCGCAATGTGCGCACTGGCGGGCCGGGAGTGCAGCCGAAATGCACTCGCGCGAGCAATAAAGGTGATTGGAGTGACGCTGCCGATAGACCTTGCTGCAGTGGTCACAACGCCGCTCTGGACGCTTGGCTTTCCCTTTGTCGGCACAACTCTTCGAACAGTATTTCCCAGCCTTAAGCCGATCCGATGGGCGAAAGGGAGTGCAACAGACGGCACACAGCTTTTCCGCTATGCGATCGGGCCGCGCGTGCTGAGCGCAGCGCTGAGAGCAATACTTGACTTCGTCCGATGACGGCCGGAACCACTCGCCGCACGTCCCGCATTCGCGCCTGCCGCGTTGCTCCTTGCCGCGGAGATAGAAGGCCCTCATCGTGACCTTTGCGCCGGTGTATAGGTCCGCTTCGTCGCAACGGATCTTGGTTGCGATGCGGCACAAGTCGGAGCAGTAGGAAACCCGCCGCAATTGGCGCTCAGACGTGTCGATTAGTTTGCCGCACCCAAGACAATTTTCCCGATCGGCGCCTTCAGGTTGACCCTGCAGCCAGGTCGGGCGCCGGTGACCTTTCAAGCATGTTTCGATGATCGACGCGGCTTCGTCGTCCGCCCGCTGCCATGAATGGCCCTCAAGGCACAAAGCAGAACGGAGTCCCGTCCGACAGGCCCCTTCGTGTTCGAAGGGACTAAGCCGCCAGTCCGCCATGATCTCCATAACTTGGCTGACGATGTGTTTTCGCTTATCGCCTCCAAAGATCGGGCGCGCCGACTTCTCCATGATGATGGCTTAAGACTGCGATTCCGCCGTGATCTCAGTTCCCTCTCGGAAGCCGAGTTCGCGCAATCCCTTGATGTCGTAAGTCACCCCCTCGCACTCGAGGCGGTCCACTTCGGAAATGCCGGATAGATAGCTGATCCGGAAAATGACCAGGTGCACCGCGTAGCGCTGATGCAGGTCAGACGCGAACCGCTCGTCTTCCTTTTTGTGGATCTTCTCAGCCCAAACGGTGCGCCAAGTTTGCCACTCAAACACCGGCGCGTTCAGCAAATCTGTGCCGGTTTCAACCCGCCGAAGGATGACGAGCCGCCTATTGCGATTGCCTATGCGCATTGGTGTCACCGATACACACGGAAGGGCTGGATCAGATCGCAGGCAAGGAGCGGGATCTCGTAGGGCTTGGCGAATGTCACCGGCTGGCGTTCCACATAGTAGTGGGCAGCCATGACGCTAATCGCCTGTAGAATCGGCGGCGGAACGTTCTCTTCACTGTCGCCATAGCCGGCGCGAAAGCGGACCTGTACAGCGTCCGCTACCGGCCGGCTGTCGGGCCATTTCTCACCATAGGCCGGAGAGATTTCAGGCCGCCAGGAACCGGCGCCAGAGACGCGATACGCCGACGGATCCAGCGTTTGAAGCGTGCCGTCGGTGTCGAGATATTTGATGCGAATAACTTCCTGCAGCGGCGGAAGCGGAAGTTCGATGCATCTTGGAAAGCAATCGAGATAGAGCGTCCACTCTTGCGTCAGCAGGCAGCGTCCAAGCCGCCCCTGATTCCCGTCTAGGCGTGAGACCGCCGCGCTGATGCACGACAGAATATAGGCCTTGTCAGTCGGCAGGGAACCGCCGAATTCGATGCGAAGATGGTCGCAAACCGGCCGCAAAATCAGGTCGGCGAGCGATTCCGGCGGGGTTTCGAGCACAAGATTCATGGTGACTCTCGCAAAAGTGGGAGGGCGGCCCTGAAGCCGCCCTCTGGGGTCCAATAGTGCGCCTGATTAGGCGTTGAGGGACGGAGAAGCGCCCAGGTCAAAATAGCCGTGCACGAAGGATTCCGGCCGGTTCACCGCAAGGGCGAGCCGCTCTTCGGCACGGATGGCGACGAGGTTCCTGACGAAAAAGTCGTCATGCTCCGTCGAGACTTCGACCGCCGCATCTTCGCGGTCGAACACCTGAGCGCCCATGGTCGCACCGACCAGGAATTCCCCGGAGGTGATGGCGGTCGTTTCGACTACGGCAAGACGCCACAGCTGCATGGTGCCGCCGGTCTGGACCTGAATCCAGATGTAGCGGCTTTCTCCGTCCTTGGTCAGTTCGATGGCCGCCCAGTCGTTCGGGTTGAGCACCACGAAAGTGGGACGATATTCCGCGTTGCGGACCTGAAGGCTGGCACGGCGGATTGTGTCGATCCGCGTATCAGTGGCCCCATTGCTGAGCGTTGACTGAGAGAACGGCGTCGCCTGCGGAATGATGCCGTGGAGGTTCTGCCCAGTGCCGTCGCCGGCAAGAAGCTGGTTCTCCTCCACGTACTTCAGGCCGAACGTTGCCCGACCGTTGATGTATGACATCAGCATCGGGACATCGGACAGAACCTGCTTAGAGGCCGCGAACCAATGGGCGATTGTGCGCACATTGGTAGTGACGAGTTCAAACTTCAGATCGGACTGAGGCTTGGTTGCCCCTTCCGCGACCGGCGCCGCGTTGTTGGTGAAGCCGGTTTCCTTCATGAACTCGATCGCGTTGGAAGACGTGCGGCCGGGCAGCAGAAGGTCTCGGATAGTCAGTTCACGCACGGCCGGCGTGATGATGCCGGGCGCGCGGTCCGGACGGATGAGATCGCCGGCGGAGCCAGCGGCATCGGTCGTTGCGGAGGTGATCGTCGCTGCCTTGAGGTTCAGGCGCGCGGTGCCGCGGCCTTTGCTCTGCAGAGCCTTGAAATCGTCGGTCTCGGTGAGTTGTTCACCGATCGACTTCGCCGGCACGTCGCCGAAGCTGCGGCGTGACAGCTTCTGTTCGACCTGCATAAGACGATCCTGAAGGCTGGCGCCTTCGGTCGAAAGCTTGGTGAGTGCTGCCTTGGTTTCGTCCAGCACCTTGCCGTGCGTCTTGATTTCCTCGCTCGCCTTGGTGGCGAAGGACTGGATTTCAGTGTCGCGAGCCTTGAGCGCGTCCATGACGCTCTTCAATTCGTTCTGTTCGTCAAGGCGATCGCCGACCGCCTTCCGGCGAAACTCGCCGGCCGGATAATGTTTCGTCATTTTCTTATCCTCAGATTTGTGGAAGAGAGAAGCCCTGCAGCGCCTTCACAAGGTCGCTGGCGGCCGTTGGATTCGCCTGGTCTCCGACGTCCGTCAGGAGATGTTTCAAGCCCCGCGTGGCGATCACGGCGGCTTGTGAGCGCGAAAATCCTGACTCTCTCAGGAACCGTTCGAACTCAGAAAGGGACGGAAGCCCGCCGTGTGCGAGCTTCATCTTAATGGCGTCAATTCGAGCATCGTCGTTCGCCGGCATGGTAACGATTGACACCTCCTCGAGGTCGACCCGGGTCAGCGTGCGAACGCCGGTCTTTTCGTCATAGGAGGACTCCCGCAGCCAAAAGCCGATGGACAGTCCGGTGACGGCGCCCGCCTTCATGAGCGCGTGGGCTTCCCGGGCTTTGGCCACGTCTTTGGTTAGAAGTTGGCCTTCGACGTAGAGGCCTTTGTCGTCTTCCTCGACCTTGGAATAGGTTCCGAGTGGGGAGTCGGTTCGATGCTGCCAAAGGATCGGGACCGGTCGATTGCGCGCCTTGCGGTCCGTCAACGTGGCGACGAATGCACCAGGCGCAACGACCTCATTGTAGGTGTCCACGACGCCGAACACCGAACCATATCCAGAAAAAAAGCCGTCATCTTTGACGGCTTTGATGGAAAGTTCGAAATCACGAATCTTAATCGACATTCTGGTTTTCCTCGATGCCAAGCCACGATCGGAAGGCGGCCTTCGCCGCGGCGGTGTTGTCGCCTCCAAGCCTGTCCAGTGGCGCCAGATTGGTTTGCGCGGTCAGGGCATCGGCAGAAGCGCCAGCGTGAGGCAGATTGAGTTTCGCCCTGGCCTCGTTGCGGCTCATGAGGGCGTTCTGGACCATGGTCGACAGGAACGACGCCTTGGCCACGCTGTCGGCCTGTAGCAAGGCCTCGCGGTTGAATTCTGCATAGACCCGACGACGCTCACCAGGCGCAATCAGTTGTTTGGCGATACGCTTTTCAATCCTCGTCAAAATCGGGTTCAAGCCGGTCGTGAGCCACTGCAAAAGCAGTTGCTCGATACCCGTTCCCCAAGCGGTCACGCCCTGCGCTGCATGGCCGATTACGACGGGCGGAACGCCGAACCATCTGCAAATCTCTTCGACGTTAAAACGGCGCGTCTCCAACATCTGCATATCTTCCGGATTTAGGCTCAGTTGTTCGAATTTCAGCCCGGCCTCGAGCACCATAACCTTGCCGGCATTTGTCGAGGTGCTGTATTTTTTCAGGATCTCATCAAGCTGTTTGCGCTGTTCTGTGTTCAGCTCCGATTCGGTCGAAAGGACGCCGCTCGGCATCAGTCCATTGCCAAAGATCTTGCCGGCGGCTTCGTCCGCAGCGATCGCGCTGCCGAATGTCTGAACGCCGAACCTGATTGGTGAAAGGCCAAGATCACCGCCGAATCCAAAGCCTCGAATGTGAAGGACGGACTCGGCCGGAAGATCGACAGCCTTGCCGCGATCGGTAAATTTGTAGCGGAGCTCGCCCGCCTCTCGGGTCACATTCACCTGGTCGGCCGGAAGGAGATTCAGCGCAGTAATACGGTCACCAAGCTTGACGATCTCAGCATAGGCATTACCCCGCACCATCAGCCAAGCGACCATGGCGCCCCAAAACTCGAAAGCAGTCTGATCGGCGTTCGGACTGTCGCCGATGATTTCCGCCAACGGGTGATCGATAGGATTGCGACCGCCGCGACCGTCCTTTTCGAAGAGTTGCAGCGGCAGGCAGGAGGCGGCCTCAGAGTTGAGGCGTACACACGACCACACAGTTGCGAGTTGCATCGCCGTGTTGTCGGTGACGGCCTTCCCGGCGGCGCTGGCGCCGCCATAGAAGTAGGACCAAGGCGCCGTGTCGGTGAGGCCGAAACGCCGGCCAATCCAAGATTTGAAATTCATTAGACCACCATGACGGGGTTATTCAGGAAGCCCTTCAGCGAAGGCTTCACTGGCGGAGGTTCGAAGCGATTGGCGACCTGCAGCGCCATGGCGAGCGCCACGGCACCGTCGACGCGCACGGGGCCGCGGCCGTTTGATTTCTCTTTGTCGATTTTCAAATTGCCGGCCGCGTCACTGACAGTGATTGCCCCGGCTACAGCGGCGGTTAGGACGGGGTGCCCGCCGTGTCGCAGCTTCCCAGACAGGGCGAGCTCCGCAAAGCGCTCCACGGCTGGCCCCATGCTGACGAAGCCTTGCCGAAACGGTTCCAGCGGTATCTCACAGGCAATGTCAGCCAGGTCGCCCTTCAGATCGTCGACGCGATAGGTGTCGAAGCCGATCAACTTGATGTCGAATTCCTTGGCGAGTTTCGCCAGTTCGGCAGCAACGAAGCTGTACCGGACAGTCGGGCCAGGCGTGGCGAACATGTGGCCTTCGGCAATCCATCGGCGAAATCGCTCCTGTTCGGCCGGTCGGCGGGCTTCAAGCTGGCCTTCAGGCGTCCAGAAGAACGGCAGAACATCGAATGTCGGATCCGGATCGTCAGACGGGAAGACGAGCACTAACGCGGTTAGGTCATTCTTGCCGCTCAGGTCGAGCCCGCCAAAACATGGCCGGCCCTTAAGCGCCGCGCGATCGACCGGGCCGGCGTTCTGCTTCCAAACCGGAAGTGTCACGATCCGGCTTTCGGGGTTTGCGTCCGCCCGCTGGTTGAGCCGCAGGCGCCGATACGAACTTTCAAACGCCGGCATGCGGCGGGCGCGGTCGCGGGACTTCTGGACCGCCTTCAGGTCAAGGAAGTGTCCCCACGCAGGATTGCAGGCCTTTATGGTCTCATCGCTGTACGGGTCCGCGTCTTCCGGCGCCGTGTGGAGTTGGAGATAGGTCGAAGCGTCCGCGCCAGTCAGCGCGTCATCGATCAACCTGGAGAGCGGATGGTCGTCGCTCTCGTTTTGGGTCGAAAGGACGATGCCGAGCGTCTCGTCTCGCTTACCTTCCGATTCCATCAAAACGGAGAGCAACGCGCCGTCTGGCGCCTCTCCGAGTTCATCGTAGCACCAGAGCGTCGGCGACAGCCCTTGCGAGCGGCGAGCGTCTGCCGATAGCGCCTCGTAAACGGAATCGAGGCCGTCACCCTCGAGCACGTGAATTTTCTTGTGAAAGTCGACTATGTTCACCCGGGCTGCAAATTCCGGGACGCGAAGGATCGTCGCCTTCATTTCATCGAAAATCAGGCCAGCCTTGCCGCGATCGATCGACGCCGAAAACACGGCGCCGCGCTCTTCGGACTCCGGACCAAGAAGCGCCGCCAGGCAGATCCCGGCAATCAGGCCGGTTTTGCCGTTGCCCTTCGGCTGGCTGAGAATGGCGAGGGAGACCTTGCGTCTACCGGTCCTATCGGTTGCAAAGACGTTCTCGATGAACTCCCGCTGTGACGGCAGCAGCCGCATTTTCTTGCCGCGGCGGATGCCCTTGGTGACAGGGAGCCACTGAAGGAAAGCGATCATCCGCTGTGCGCGGGAGAGCCCCTTCTTCTTCCAAGGCAGGCGCCGCTTCGTTTCGGCCACCTGTTCTTTTGCGAGGCGCTGGCGAGCCGCGCCAGGTCCGCGCAGCCCCATGCCGAAACCCTCACACTGATGTCATGGCAGGCGGCCGCGCCGTGACCGCCCGCCCTCGATCGCGTCGACCTTGACCCCATCCATAGCCCGCGTGGGCATTGGAGCGCCGGGGAGGCTGACTTCCGCTAACGGCCCGATCGAAGGGGCCTCTAAGGAGTGGCGCCCCAATGGTGAAAAACTATCGATGGCAAAACTAACTCTGCGCGCGAGAGCCACGGCGGTCTAAGCCGCGAAAAAGCTGGCGACTTTTGACCCGCCCCCGCCCTTTGGATCGCGAAACGAAGGCGCCGGTGACGCTGATTTATCTTTTGTTTTCAATATGTTATTTGTTGACGAGGCCAAGGTTCGGACGTACTCTGCTGCGAGTTAGCTGAACCAGGGACCGAAACCGATGCTCGAATATGGACCGATGATCGTGCTCGCAGTGATTGCCATCCTGATGGTGATCGGCCTCATCCCGGAAACGGCCGAAGACGCTGCGCTCAAGTTCCGTCACCAATGTCGAGACGACGGTATGAGCTTTGCTGAGACAGAGGCGGCAATCGCTATTCGGAAGGCTTTCGTTCAGCTGCGCCGGCTGTCATCAGACCAATGCGTTGCGAGCGGCGGCAAGATGGATCGCGACCAAATCAATCAGATAGCCGGACAGATCGCCATTGGCCTTGCGGCCGCGCACGGGCGGGAAACCGCCAAGAGCTTCATTGGCTGGATCGACGCTTGTCCCGATGAGGAAATCCTCTACGACGACGCGCGCGCCGCGCGCCACAGAATGCACGTCGCCTCTCTCCGGTCGAAAGACCTCTATCCGCCCAAGCGGATTGCAATGAGTGAGGACTTCGCAAACGCGTTCCGGATCATCAACCAGCATTGAAGGGATGATTGCTGTCCAGCGGAAGCCCGTCGGGCCCGACGTCACTGGAATAGCCGTTGCGCTCTTGTGACTGCTTGCTGCTGTCGTGGCAGGCCTTGCACAGCGATTGAAGCCGACCGTTGAAGAATCGGAACCGATCGCCTCGATGACGCTCTACGTGGTCGGCGACTACAGCGGGTGTCCTTACGCCAGCGCGAGCACAGAACGCGCAGAATGGCTCCCGCCTCAACTGGCGAGCTCGAATGACAAACCACTCCTTAGTCCGATACCAAGCCCGCCACGGTTGCGAAGCCCGGCGCTTGGCCTCGTATTGCGCGCGGTCCTTCATGCCCTGCGATCAATCCTCAATCGTAGCGATGGTCGCTGTAGTTCCCGTCGCCATCACACGGCGCACTTGGAACACGATGGGGCAACCCGCGTGCACGCCGACGAATGCAAGTGGCTCATCGTCTTCATTGTGGACGGGGATGACGCTCACGTTGCCGGCGGTCAGCAGCACGACTGCCTTCGGGATCACCGGCAAATCTTCGGTGACAACACGGCCACGGCGCCCGGAGCTTTGCGGACTTGGAGCGGTGTCTGTATATGGATCGGCCATCGCTAAGAAACCTTTCGTGTTGATTGGACAGCCACGCCGCAGGGGCAAAGAAAAAACCCGCCGCTGCAGGTGGCAGGGGACGGGTTGATTCGGCCGGTGATTCAAATCGATCTTTCTCAGCGACACTGACTCGGATTTGCCGCTGACACCACCCCTAGATTAAACTTTCTTGTTAACACAATATTTAGTGTCTCCCGGCTGAAAACGAAAAAGACCGCCCCCACGGCCCCCGCTTTGGGGGCTTAAAAGGTTCAGTGAACCATAGGAGCGCTTCGTATTTGGGCCGTAAGACATTGATTTAATGGTGGGCGATGACGGACTCGAACCGCCGACATCTTCGGTGTAAACGAAGCGCTCTACCAACTGAGCTAATCGCCCGCTCCGGGCCGGACCTTTAAGCAGTTAGAGCTCTGTTCGCAAGGCCCAATGAACAGCCGGCGCACCCGTTGTCAGGCGGATTTCCCCGATGCCGGCGCACTTGTCAAAAAACCTTCTGCTGATTGCTGTTATGCTCGCATGCCGCGCTTGACACCCGCAAACGAACCCCTTATCCAGCGCCCCAACGACGAACACGCCTGACACGTGCTCGTCTGTGCGCGGGTGTAGCTCAGTCGGTTAGAGTGCCGGCCTGTCACGCCGGAGGTCGCGGGTTCGAGCCCCGTCACTCGCGCCATTTCGTTTCAATGGCTTAGCCGTTTTTGGCGAAGTCAGTTTCAACTTTTTCCCCTCCGAGTTTCAACTTTTTGTATTCGTTGCGTTCATAGCCGAGCAGTTTGCGACCCTTGCGACGGGATTCATCTGCCGCGCGAACTGCCGCCAGATTGACCGGCATACAGGTCCTCTGCAGAGCTTTGTTCTCGTCGATGGAATTCCCCATCTTGGCCGAAATCGCCTCGACCGATGCGCCGCCCGCATATGAGTGACCACCCCTGACATGGCGCGGGATCGCTTGTACGGCGCCCTATGGCGATTTGTCCACCTCGTTAGCGCGCGAGGGCCGACGCCACCTACGGTGCGGTCTTTGCGATCTCGGTGCGTTCCCAACTCACGATCGATGCGCCAGCCTGGCAGCGCTATTCCGGCAGCCCAGCCTTTCGCAAACCTTCTGCAAGCAGAGCCATATCGGCCGCACGCCTGATTGAAACGACGTCGGCGAGATTGGAAATTCGTTGGCCAGGATCGAGGGCGAGAATTCGGCTCACCACCTTTTGCGCGTCCTCGGTTCGGCCAGCGTGAGCATAGCTTGCAGCCGCAAAGCGCAACGACGCCAAAAAGTCCGGCTTTTCCCGCAACGACCTTTCCGCCCAAGATGATGCCTCCTCAAATCGACCAGCTAAGAGATGAGCCACTGCAACCGCATTCAGCATATCGAACATGAACGGGTCGACTGGGCTCATGCGTATCGCAGTGGCGAGGTGCTGGAGGGCGGTTTCCGTATCGCCGAGGTCGGCTCTGACCCAGCCGCTGAATAGCCACGCAGTAGCCAGGTTCGGATTGAGCGCAAGCGCGCGATCAATGAAGGCTGCCCCGCTATTGTAGTTGCCCACGACAAACGCGAGCGCTTCCCCGCCGAGTGAGAGCGCAACCGCGTCATCCCTGCCCAAATCCACTGCCTTCAGAGCCAGGCGTTCTGTCTCGACGGTTTCCTGCTCACGATCGGCCATCCAGCCGTTCGCCTTGCGCATGACGGCACACAACGCGGCCATGCCGTATGCCGAGGCGAATTCAGGGTCGAGTTCGATGGCCTTGTAAAACAACTGAAGGGCGTTTGCGTTGGATTCCCTGGTCAACTGATGAAGACTTGCTATCCCGCGCAGATAGTAGTCGTAAGCGTCAAGGTGCTCGGTCGGCTTGCGCTTGGCCCGCTCGATCTCTGCCTGTTCCAGCTTCGGACCGATCGCTCCGACGACGCTCCGGGTCACTTCCTCCTGCAGGTCAAAAACGTCCTCCAGCCCGCCGTCGAAACGGTCGGCCCATAGATGTGCTCCCGTTGTCGCGTCGATAAGCTGCCCGGTGATGCGCACCCTGCTCGCCGCCTTGCGCACGCTCCCTTCAAGCACATAGCGCACACCAAGCTCGCGCCCGACCTGCTTGATGTCCACTGCCCGGCCCTTGTAGGTAAAGCTCGAGTTGCGCGCGATGACGAACAGCCAGCGCGTCCGGGACAGCGCGGTGATGATCTCCTCCACCATGCCGTCAGCGAAGTAGCCCTGCTCGGGGTCGCCACTGAGGTTGTCGAATGGCAAGACCGCGATGGACGGTTTTTCGGGAAGCGTCAGCCTCTCCCTTGTCGAGAATACCGAAGTTGGTTTTGCTCGACTGACCTGATAGGCGCGCACCGCCTCCACGATGTTGTGGACCTGATGGCTACCGAGGTCGGTGTAGGCATAGTCTAGTTTGCCCTTGACCTGCTCGTAGACATTGCTCGCGACGCAGACGCCGCCAGGTTCTGCAAGCTTCTCGAGCCGCGCGGCGATGTTCACGCCATCACCGTAGATCGTATCGTCCTCTGCAATCACGTCGCCCAAATTCACGCCCATGCGGAAAGTCATGCGCTTGTCTTCGGGCAAACTTGCATTGTGAGCGGCCAATCCCTCCTGGGCTTCGACCGCACACTGCACCGCGTGGACTGCGCTGGCGAATTCGACAAGAAGGCTGTCGCCAGCGGAACCGACGATGCGTCCGTGCGACTCTGTGATCTTGGGCTCGATCACTTCGGCGCGAAGCCTCTTCAGATGCGCAAGCGTGCCAACCTCGTCGGCTCCCATGAGGCGGCTGTAGCCGACGACGTCGGCAGCAAGGATTGCGGTGAGGCGTCGCTCCATGCTTGTGTCCTGCCTCTTCCGTAGGTCGAAGCTCCGGGCAGCGAGCGTATTCTAGTCCTACCTCGAATGCGAGCGTGCAGTGCCGGCGCCTTCGGTGTCTTTGCGAGCATTGTGCTCCTCCTGTTCGAGTTTGAAATTACGCCCGCTCGCGATGGCGGCGGATAACGCGGCAGTAGCGCTCCGCCAGGCGAACAACGTGGATACTGTCTGCCATGCCCTCGAGATGAGCGGCGTCGAGTTCATCCGTGGGAACGGCGGCACCTCCGGCGTGGGGTTGAGAAAGGCTTCGATCGTCAAGCGCTTCTCACCGGCCGCCCCCTGAGAGAAGGCACTGCCCACGCCGACGGCCATTTTTTTAAGCGCGTATAGTCGTCAGCCGTTCGGATAGTAGCCGCCGTCGGCACCGTCACCCATATAGGTTCCCTGGCCGGTGGCATTCTGAAGCCGCTGGTCCACCGCATTGATCTGCCCCAGCGCCGAACGGTCTCCGGAAGTCAGCGCGGTAGGCTGGATGGTATCCGCCTGCTGCATCAGGTCGCGGGCCTGGTCCTGCGTGATCTTGCCGGCCTCCCTGGCCTGACGGATACCCTGCTTCACGCTGAGCAACTGCTCTACCGCCGCCCGCGCCGCCGGATCCGTCGGCACCGATGCAGTGGTTGTGGTGTCGACCTGTGCCCTGTGGTGACGGTGCACAGCATAGGCGCTCGAAAGCGGTATGGTGGCGAAGATCGATGCGGCCGCAATGATTTTCGGCATGAAAGAGCTCATGATGGCATCTCCCTATGATGGAGGAAGCGGTAAAGCCGCTCTCCGAAATGGGCCGTCTGGTCGCGTCGTGTCACGGTGTGGGGGCATGCATCGCCGGCGGTTCTCGGCCCGCGACGAGATATAGAGGCCACCCCGGCGTTGAGACGGAGGTGGAACGCAAACGTTATCCGATGTGATCGAGCGTTGAATCGTGGCTGCACATACGCTGGCTTCCCCGTCTGTTTGGGGCGAATACCGGGCGCCGCTCATTTAATGCATGTTGCGCAAAAGTGTGCAGCGGTCTTGCGAAACGACATGCTTTAGGCAGCCTGTGCTCTACCTTCCCTTGAACTGCCTCAAGAAAAGATGGTGGCCAGTGGCCATAGCTGTCGTCGTCTTTTTTCAGGATGCGCCACTTGCCTGCTTTCCCGTTCTCCGAAGCGAACCCAATTCAATATCCCGGTCCCCCGCCGAAAAGTTCGGACGTGGTGATTATCGGCGGCGGCGTTATCGGCGTGACGACAGCGCTTTTTCTTGCGCGGCGCAACATCTCGGTGACGCTGGTCGAAAAAGGACGGATTGCAGCCGAACAGTCGTCCCGCAATTGGGGATGGATCCGCAAGCAGGGACGCGATGCGGATGAGCTGCCGATCGTGATCGAGGCATCCGGTCACTGGCGGCGGTTGGCTGAGGAATGCGGCGAAGACATCGGCTTGCAGCAGACAGGCGTGACTTACCTGGCAAGTTCGGATGACAAAATGGCCAGCTTCGAAAAATTCATGAAGATCGCCGCCGCCCATGAGATCGATACTCGACTTCTGAACGCGCGGGAAACCGCGGATCTCATCAAAGGCATGTCGCGCAGTTTCAAGGGCGCGATGACGACACCTTCCGACATGCGGGCGGAGCCTTGGGTGGCCGTGCCAGCGCTCGCTCGACTTGCTGCCCGCAAAGGCGTCAAGATCGTAGAGAGCTGCGCGGCGAGAACCTTGGAAATCTCGGCCGGCAGGGTCAGCGGTGTATGGACCGAGGCGGGTCACATCGAGACGTCCAGCGTTCTGCTCGCGGGCGGTGCGTGGTCTTCCCTCTTCCTGAGAAGGCATGGCGTTTCCATTCCCCAGCTCAGTGTCAGATCGACCGCTGCGGCAACGGAGCCGATGCCTGAAATCTATGCAGGCGCCGCGGCAGAAGAGCATATCGCTTTCAGACGCCGACAGGATGGCGGATACACGCTCGCCCCGGGAGGCAGTCATTTGCTCTATCTGGGCCCTGACGCATTCCGGCACGCAACGAAGTACCTTCCCGCCCTCATGGCCAATCCTTTCGGGTCACGTTATTCGCCGGCCGCACCTGCGGGTTACCCGGATAGCTGGTCGACGCCGCGTCACTGGACGCCGGATTCCCAAAGTCCCTTCGAAAGGGTGCGGGTGCTCAATCCGGCTCCCGAACGTTCCGGTCTCCGTTCGATCGAACGCAATTTCCGGCGCCTGTTCCCGCAGCTCGAGTCGGTCCGCCTGAAGGCAAGCTGGGCAGGCATGATTGACGCAATGCCTGACGTCGTCCCCATAGTGGATCGCGTGCAGGCGATCATCGGCCTTGTCGTCGCAACAGGCATGAGCGGTCACGGCTTCGGCATCGGGCCGGGAATCGGTCGCATCGTCTCCGACATGATTCAGGGAAACGAGATCGGGCACGATCTAACCCGATTTCGCCTGTCGCGCTTTTCCGACGGAAGCGCTATTCGACTGGGCCCGGCTCTCTAGCGGCATCGCGTTGGATCGCGGGTTCCCGAAAACAGCGATGCCGTGCCCGCATTTTTTCGATCTTCGAAGCTCAACTGTTCCGCCACCCACTGCCGCCGACCGTGAGCGAGGTTTGCGCCCTGTCTCGCGGACCATGACCGCCAAACCTAGCGCTCGCCCGATCTCTCGGAACCATTCTGTACCTGTCTCGTTCCGCACAGGGGCCAAAGACCGGAGAGACAGATGGCTGTAAGATGTCGCGTTTCGATTGACGACGCCAGGGATGTGGACGAGCTCGCGTTCCAGGAACTGCCGCGGGTGGGTGAAAGCGTTTCGATGCCGTTCGAAGGGTCGAACATGGACCTTCGCGTTCTGCGCGTCGTGCATATGCCCGGCAGCGAGCAAGGTGCTGCGACGATGCTGGAACTGACCAGCAAGATCCTCTAGAGCAATTCCAGCAAAAGTGTGAAACGGTTTTCCGTCCGGGATTGCGGCAAAAGAAGATAAAGCGGCATTCATTCGCCCAATATGACGCCGGAGGCGACAATCTGGGCGGTTCGCGCGGTGAGCTTCTCGCGCTTTACAAGCGTGGGCTTTTGATAGGGCTTTTTCATCTCACCATTCCGGAACCGGCGCTGCCTTGTGTTTGGTCAAGACAGTGAACGCGCGCGCACCGGTTGCGTTCCTAAAAGCGGGTTGATGGCTGAATTCGACAAGTGGTGGGCGCGCGGGGTTGCGAGCAAGCATGTCACCCAAGCTGCGCAGCGGTTTGGGACAACGATATGCACCTGGCGGGCGTAAGCACGCGTGCCCCGACTGCGCTCGAAACCAATTAGCGCGGGCGCGCCTGATGGACCTGTGGCGTGGAACTTGCCGATAGCAAGTCTGCCTCAGGGCCTTGCGATCCCCGTTTGTAAATCAGCCGGACCACCAGTCCGACGTATCCGATCTGAAGAATGATCATCGTAAGGATGGCCCAGCCGAGCGCCTTCCAGACCGAGCCGGTCTCCAGCTCAGCCCAGATCGCCGTGATGAACGACGTTGCGAACATGCCCACCAGAAATTGAGGAAAATACATCGGCACAGCATCCAATGCTTCGGCGTTTCAGCGGCCCTTAACTCAACCGGTAAAGAGTCCGCCGCCCCATTCGCGGAGCGGCGGAGCCCCCCAAATTTGCCCCCCGGCTACCGGGCGCGGTCCGCCCCGGCATTGCTGACAATGCAATCGTGATGCCAGACACGGTGACCCATTACGGGACACTTGTGCCGTCGACGCAAGGCGTTGGCGCCAAATAATATTAACCGTGGCTAATATGCCACCATTTGCTCGTAAGAGACCGGATTGTGAGAGTTGTGGCGGGATGCCGCCTGGCGCGATGCTGGTGACGCCGGTGAGGCCGCGCGCGAGGCTGGCGACTTCAATCCTTCGCCAGCAGCGCCTCGACTTCCTGGAGCGTCGGCATGGACGGCGCGGTGCCCGGACGGGTCACCGAAATGCCGGCGACGGCGCAGGCAAAGCGCACCGCCTCCAGCGGCTCGACGCCCTTGGCAAGGGCAGCCGCCAGGCCGCCGTTGAAGGCATCGCCCGCACCTGTGGTTTCGACCACTGTGCCGGCATTGACGGCTTCGACATGGTCGGAGCGGTCCTTGGTGTGCAGCAGCGCGCCCTTCTCGCCGAGCGTCACGATGACGGCGCCCACCCCCTTCGCCAGCAGACTGTCGGCGGCGCGGCGGGCATCATCGATCGAAGAGACCGTAATGCCGGTCAACCCTTCGGCTTCGGACTCGTTGGGTGTGACGTAGTCACAGAGCGCGTAGATGCTATCCGGCAGCGTGGCTGCGGGCGCCGGGTTGAGAATGGTCGTCACCCCTGCCCCGCGCGCGATCTCGAGCGCCTTCAGCGCCGCGTCGATCGGCTGCTCGAGCTGGGTGACGAAGACGCCGGCCGAGCGGATCAGGCCGACATGGGCCTCGATATCGGCGGGCGAGATCAGCATCGCCGCACCCGGGCTGACGATGATGGCGTTGTTGCCGCTGCCCTCCTCGACAAAGATGTAGGCGGCGCCGGTATAGCTGTCCGGCGTGTCGATCACGGCGCTTTTCACGCTCGCCGCCTTCCAGATCTGCTTGGCCATGTCGGCAAAGGCATCGACGCCGAGCCGGGTCAGAAAGGTGATATCGGCGCCGAGCTTGCCGGCCGCGACCGCCTGGTTCGAGCCCTTGCCGCCCGGCCCGAGCTTGAACGAGTTGCCGAGGATCGTCTCGCCCATGCGCGGCTGGCGGTCGGCGCGATAGGCGGTGTCGGCGACGAAGACACCCAGGATGACGACAGGCTTGCCGACGGCCATCTCCTTTACTCCGCATCCGGCGGAATGACGCCTTTGCGGAAGGCAAAGCAGCCATAGAAGCGGCGCTCGCCGGTCTGGATGACGCAGTACGCCTTCTTGGCGCGCTCATAGAAGGCGTAGCGCTCGATCGAGATCATCGGCCAGGACTTGCCCTCGGCCGCGTCGATCTCCTTCTGCACCTCCTTCTGCACCGGCGGGATCTCGTTCGGCTTGCCGACGATCTCCATGCGCGCGGCCGCGTCGTTGACGAAGCTGTCCAGCGGATAGAGCGACAGCACCGCCTTCGCCACCTCGGCCGCCGGCGCATCGATGCGCAGCAACCTGCCAAGCACGGTCTGCTTCGCAACGGAGTCGGATGGAAAATTGGTGTCGGCGATGATCAGGTCGTCGCCATGGCCCATCGCCCGCAGCGCCTGAAGCACGTCGGCATTGAGCAGCGGATTGATCCCTTTGAGCATGGTTTCCTCTCGGAAGTCTGTTTGCGGTCAGAGACGCTTGCCGGTCCCTGCGTCGAAGAGATGGACGTGGTCGAGCCGCGGCCTGAGCTTCAGCGTATCGCCGGGCTTGAAGTCGTGACGCTCGCGGAAAAGCGCCACCATCTCGCCCTCGCCGAAGCGTACAAACACCAAGGTCTCCGAACCCGTCGGTTCGACCACCGAAATCGTGGACGCCACACCGTCGGGATGGATTTCCAGATGCTCCGGGCGCACACCATAGACGACGGCCTGTCCGTCCTCGGTCGCGACACCGGCGGGCATTGGAAAGGCTGAACCCGCTATGTCGACCACGGGCTTCGCACCCTTCTTCACCGTGCCCTTGAGCAGGTTCATCGCAGGCGAGCCGATGAAGCCGGCGACGAACAAATTGGCCGGCCGGTCGAACAATTCCAGCGGCGCGCCGACCTGCTCGATGCGGCCGTCGCGCATCACCACGATCTTGTCTGCCATGGTCATGGCCTCGATCTGGTCGTGGGTGACGTAGATAGTTGTGGTCTTCAGCCGCTGGTGCAATTCCTTGATCTCGGTGCGCATCTGCACCCGCAGCTTGGCGTCGAGATTGGAGAGCGGCTCGTCGAACAGGAACACCTGCGGATTGCGTACGATGGCGCGGCCCATGGCGACGCGTTGGCGCTGGCCGCCGGAAAGCTGGCGCGGATAGCGCTTGAGATAGGGATTGAGGTCGAGGATGTCGGCCGCCCGCTTCACCCGCTCTGCGACCACTGCCGGATCGGTGCCGCGCAGCTTCAGCGCGAAGGCCATGTTCTGCTCGACCGTCTTGTGCGGGTAGAGCGCGTAGTTCTGGAACACCATGGCGATGTCGCGCTTTGCGGGCGCTAGGTTGTTGACGACGCGATCGCCGATCGAAATCGTTCCGCCGGAGACCGTTTCCAGGCCCGCCACCATCCTCAGCAGCGTTGACTTGCCGCATCCCGAAGGACCGACTAGGACGACGAACTGGCCGTCGGAGATATCGACGCTGACCTCATGCAGAACCTTGACGGTTCCGAAAGCCTTGGCCACATTGGTGATCGCTACTTGAGCCATCGTCTCCCCTATCTTTTCGGTCAAGCTAGCCATTGCCAACGGCAAGGGCAAGTCGGTATCTTATCGATAAAAAGCCATGCTTGTTGACAAGGTAATCGATTACGCGAATAGTGGCGAGTGCCAATCCGAGAGCCGGTCCTTATCCGGGAAATCGGATCTCCTGGCGATGCAGAGTGGGGTCCCGCGTCCCCATATGGTATAGGAGAACCGTAGACGTTTCGACGTCAACAGATTGGCAATTCAATTCACGACTGAAGTTCTGGGAGGAACCTTGAGATGAGAGTCGATCTTTACGAAAAACTGGTGCGCGCCGGGGCG
>NZ_JHQR01000086.1 GCF_014843825.1 Mesorhizobium silamurunense | reverse complement strand
CGCCGCCGGATCGACCGTGCCGCCGCCGAGCAGGCTGCCGAGAATGGCCGCGCCGCCGACGCCGCCGATGGCGCCACCGAGGATCTTGGGAAGCTGACCCAGTGCCGCCTGTTTCAACGCCGCGCCGACTGCCTGGCCGCCAATAATACCCGTAATCACCTGAATAACGATCGCAACGAGCGTGTTCGTATCCATGTACCTAGTCCCTCCATAGCCGCCAGCCTCCTCGGGCCGACGCCATCATGAGACGCCGAATTGTTCGAAAGTCAAATGCGCACACGCTTAAATAAAAGAGGCGGCTCGAAAACCGCCCCTATTGCACAAAAAAGCTGTGACTATCTCTATTCTGCGGCAATCGCGTGCTTTGGTTGCACTGCAGCAGAATAGTCGTTCATCAACGTCTTTGCGATCTCGCCGACCTCGAATCGGTACGGACCGATCTCCGAAACCGGAGTGACTTCAGCAGCCGTGCCGGTGAGGAAGCACTGCTCGAAGCCTTCGAGCTCTTCCGGCATGATGGCGCGCTCGATCACCTCGAAACCGCGCTCCTTGGCCAGGCCGATCACGGTGCGGCGGGTGATGCCGTCGAGGAAGCAGTCGGGCGTCGGCGTGTGGACCTTGCCGTCCTTGACGAAGAAGATGTTGGCGCCGGTGGCTTCCGCCACCTGGCCGCGCCAGTCGAGCATCATGGCGTCGGCATAGCCCTTGGCCTCGGCGGCATGCTTGGACAGCGTGCAGATCATATAGAGGCCGGCGGCCTTGGACTTGGACGGCGCGGTGCGCGGGTCGGGCCGGCGCCATTCGGCGATATCGAGACGGATGCCCTTCAGCTTCTGCGCCGGGTCGAAATAGCTCGGCCACTGCCAGATGGCGACGGCGCAATTGATGCGGTTGTTCTGCGCCGAGACGCCCATCTGCTCGCTGCCGCGCCAGGCGATCGGGCGCACATAGGCGTCCTGGAAACCCTGCTTCTTCAGAAGCGTGCGGCAGGCCTCGTCGATATCGGCGATCGAATAGGGAATCTTAAAGCCGAGCAGGCGCGCCGATTCATGCAGGCGCTCGTTGTGCTCGGTCAGCTTGAAGATCTGGCCGCCATAGGCGCGCTCGCCCTCGAAGACGGCGCTGGCATAGTGCAGGCCGTGGGTCAGCACATGGACCTTGGCGTCGGCCCAATTGACGAACTCGCCGTTCATCCAGATGAAGCCGTCCAGTTGGTCGAAGGGAACGGATGCCATGGAAACCTCCCGCGGGCGGGCGCCCGCAAATCGTTGTGTCATATGGCGTTTCGTGTCAGCCGCGCGACAGGTCCGAAAACGCCGGCCGGTGCCTGGAAACGTAGGCGGATATTCAATCCATGGCAAACTCAGGAAGTTCCGGAAAAACGGCTTCCGCTTGCCTTTTCGTTCGCAATCCGCCGAAAAGCTTGTCAAAAATTATCATTGCGGGGAAATTACGTCAACAGTACTGACGTAATCCTCGCTTGGGCATGGAGAAATGATGACGGATCGAAGCCCCGCAACCGGAAAACCGATCAGGACGGCGATCTCCGACGACGACGGCATCGACTTTGCCATCATCGAGCTGTTTTTCTTCGCCTATCGCGACTTCACCTCCGATCCCGACCAGATCCTTGCCGATTACGGCTTCGGCCGCGCCCATCATCGCGTGCTGCATTTCGTCAACCGCAGGCCTGGACTGACGGTTGCCGAGCTGCTCGACGTGCTGAAGATCACCAAGCAGAGCCTGGCGCGGGTGTTGAAGCAGCTGATCGACACGGACCATATTGTCCAGGTGCAAGGTCCGCGCGACCGCCGGCAGCGCGAGCTCTACCCGACCGCCAAGGGCCGCGCGCTGGCACTGGCGCTGGCACGGCCACAGTCGCGCCGCATCCGTGCTGCATTGGAAGATTCCGGAACCACCGAACGCGCCTCGATCGAAAGATTCCTGGAGGCGATGGTCAATCCGGAACTAAGGGCGCAGATCAACATTGTGCCTGCGCAAACATCGGGGAAGAAAAATGGAGACCACTGAGAAGGTTGATCATCCGGCAGCGCCCGGCGATGATGCGCCGCATCTGCTGGTGGTCGATGACGACACCCGCATCCGCAATCTGCTCAAGCAATATTTGTCCGAGAACGGTTTTCGCGTCACCGTCGCCGGCAATTCCGGCGAGGCCCGGCGCAAGCTCGCGGGGCTCGACTTCGACCTGCTTGTGCTCGACGTCATGATGCCTGGCGAAACCGGCGTCGACCTCACCAAGGCGCTGCGGGCCGAGAAGAACGTGCCGATCCTGATGCTGACGGCGCTGTCGGAGACCGACAGCCGCATCACCGGGCTCGAGGCCGGCGCCGACGACTATCTGCCGAAGCCCTTCGATCCGCGTGAGCTCATCCTGCGCATCAACAACATCCTGCGCCGCGGCGGGCCGGCGGCGACGCCCAAGGTCGAACAGCTCGTCTTCGGCCCTTACACGTTCCAGATCGCCAAGCGCGAGCTGAAGCGCGGCGGCGAAGCGTTGAAGCTGACCGACCGCGAGCAGGAGATCCTGGCGATCTTCGCCGCGCGGGCCGGAGAGACGATACCTCGCCATGAACTTGTCGGCGACGAATCGGATGTCGGCGAGCGTACCATCGATGTCCAGATCAACCGGCTGCGCCGCAAGATCGAGCGCGATCCGTCCAATCCGGTGTGGCTGCAGACCGTGCGCGGTATTGGGTATCGGCTCAGCGTGGAATAAATTACTCTCGAAGGCCCTTTGCTGAACGGCCATCGACGAGCGGAAGGCGAATGGCGACCACGCAACTGGAAAAGCCCAAGGGCGGCGGCCTCGGCGATCTCGCGATGCGGACTCTGAGGGCGATGCCGCGCGCCTGGAACCGCTTCTGGCGCCTGGTCGCGCTCTACATGCCGAAGCGGCTTTATGCGCGCTCCCTCATCATCGTCATCGCGCCGATGATCCTCCTGCAGTCGGTCGTCGCCTTCGTCTTCATGGAGCGCCACTGGCAGACGGTCACCCAGCGCCTGTCGCAGGCCACTATCGCCGACATCGCCGCCATCATCGACATGATGGAAACCTTCCCGCACGACGCCGATTACGCCAACATCATCCGCATCGCCCAGGACCGCATGCAGCTGAAAGTGGATCTGCTCCCGCCCGATCCGCTGCCGCCCCCAGGGCCGAAGCCGTTCTTCTCCATCCTCGACACGGCCCTGTCGTCGGAGATCACCAGGCAGATCAACCGCCCCTTCTGGATCGACACGGTCGGCAACTCCAACGTCGTCGAGGTCCGTGTCCAGCTCGAAGGCAAGGTCTTGCGCGTCTTCGTGCGCCGCAGCCAGGCCTATGCCTCGAACACCCATATCTTCCTGATCTGGATGGTCGGCACCTCGCTGGTGCTGTTGATGATCGCCATTCCCTTCCTGCGCAACCAGATCAGGCCGATCCTGACCCTGGCCGAAGCCGCCGAGAGCTTCGGCAAGGGGCGGCCGATGCCGCGTGATTTCCGGCCGCGCGGCGCGGAGGAAGTGCGCCGTGCCGGCTTCGCCTTCATCCAGATGCGCGAGCGCATCGAGCGCCAGATCGAGCAGCGCACCGCCATGCTGACCGGCGTCAGCCATGACCTCAGGACCATTCTAACCCGCTTCAAGCTGCAGCTGGCGCTGGCCGGCGGCAAGTCGGAAACCAAAGCCGCCCTCAACCAGGACATCGACGACATGCAATCGATGCTGGAGGGCTATCTTTCCTTTGCCCGCGGAGAGGCGGCGGAAGGCACCGGCCGCTTCGATCTCGATGCCTATTTCCAGAAGCTTGGCGAGGAAGCGCAGCTGCGCAAATGCAAGCTGTCGACGACACTGACCGGCGATCCGACCGTGCATGTGCGGCCGAACGCCTTTGCCAGGCTGATGTCCAACGTCATCGGCAACGCCTTCCGCTATGCCAAGACGGTCGAGGTTCATGCCAACCACGGCCGCGGCTCGCTCACCGTCACCATCGACGACGACGGTCCGGGGATTGCCCCCGACAAGCGCGAAGAGGTGTTCAAGCCGTTCCTGCGGCTCGACGAGGCGCGCAACCTCGACGCCAGCGGCACAGGTCTCGGCCTGTCGATCGCGCGCGACATTGCCCGCAGCCATGGCGGCGACATCACGCTTGAAGACAGCCCGCTCGGCGGCCTGCGCGCAGTGATCAAAGTTCCTGCCTAAATCGGGAAAGACGGGGTTCATCCGCCCGTCATGAAACCATGGTCAAGAGCGCGCATGAAGCGCGCGACCTTTATCGATTCGGCCATGCCGCCCCGCTTCGATCCCGCGCCTGCCCGGGTGCGCTGGAGCGAAGCGCGAGCTGCCGCTTGGTTGCCGTTCCGCCACCGCGCTGGCGCGCTCAAGAATCTCTCCGAAGGATCGTCATGCGGATCCTGATGGTCACCGATGCATGGCGGCCGCAGGTCAACGGCGTGGTCCACACGCTGGAGCGGCTGACCGAAACGTTGAAATCCTACGACGTCCAGGTCGATTTCCTGACGCCGAACATCTTCCGCACCTTGCCGCTGCCGACCTATCCGGACATCCGCCTCGCGTTGACGACCCCAGGTCATGTCGCGCGCCTGATCGATGCACGCAAGGCCGACCATATCCACATCGTCACCGAAGGACCGCTGGGCATCATGGCGCGCCGCTATTGCCGCAAGGCCGGGCGCCCCTTCACCACCAGCTATCACACGCGCTTTCCCGAATATCTCAGCGCCCGCCTGCCGGTGCCGGAGAGCTGGGCCTATAACTGGCTGCGCGACTTCCACAATTCCGGACAGGGCACGCTGGTCGCCACACAGTCGCTGGCGGACGACCTTGCCTCGCGCGGCTTCAACAAGCTGAGACCCTGGACGCGCGGCGTCGACACCGATCATTTCCGGCCGGATAAGCGCAAGGACACGGATTTCCCGCGCCCGGTCTTCCTCTGCGTCGGCCGCGTCGCGATCGAAAAGAACCTGACCGCCTTCCTCGACCTCGACCTCCCCGGCAGCAAGGTGGTGGTCGGCGAAGGACCGGAACTGACAAAGCTCAAGGCCCGCTATCCGAACGCGCATTTCCTCGGCCACCGCCCGAACGACGAACTGGCGGAAATCTATGCCTCGGCCGACGTCTTCGTCTTCCCGAGCCGCACCGACACGTTCGGCAACGTCATCATCGAGGCTTTGGCCAGCGGCACGCCGGTGGCCGCCTATCCGGTGACGGGACCGATCGACATCGTCGGCGACGGCGTTGGCGGGGTCGTGTCCGAGGATCTGGGCGAGGCCGCGCTCAAGGCGCTTCATATCGACCGCGCGGAGGCGCGCCAGCGCGCCATGCGCTACAGCTGGAAGGCCTGCGCCGAGATGTTCCTCGACGTGGTCGAGGAAGCGCTGGGGATGCCGCGCAAGCGCGCCGATCAGGATGTGGTGACGTCAGGCCGGCCCAGGCTCGTCCTAGAATAAGCGTCCGCCGTCCGGCACCGTGCGCTCGATGGCGCCGAGCACGACGGCGCCCTCTTCATCTGGAAAGCCCAGCGTCAGAACTTCCGACATAAAGGGGCCGATCTGGCGCGGCGGGAAATTGACCACCGCGAACACCTGCCGGCCGATCAGCGTCTCCGGCGTATAATATTTGGTAATCTGCGCCGATGACTTCTTCACCCCGATGGCCGGGCCGAAATCGATCTTCAATTTGATCGCCGGCTTGCGCGCTTCCGGGAAAGGCTCGGCTTCGACAATCGTGCCGGCCCGGATGTCGACGCGGTCGAAATCGGCAAAACCGATCTCGGGCTTGCGCTCGCTGCTGGAACTCATCGATGGTATTGGCTTCGCTCAGGCGTTTCCATGGGTCTCAAAGAGCACGCTGGACAACGCGTCCTTGGCCGATGTACCCGACCAGACGACGAACTGGAAGGCCTGGAAATAGCATTCGCAGGCTTCGAGTGCCGAGGACAAAAGCACCTCGACCTGCTGGCTCGAAGGCTCGACCCCGCCGGCAAGCAGCAGCGACTGGCGGAACATGATCGCGCCTTCCTGCTCCCAGAGGTCGAAATGGCCGAACAGCATCTGTTCGTTGATCAGCGACAGGAGCCGCATCACTTCGAGTGCGCGCGTCTCCGGCACCTTGATGTCGAAGGCACAGGCCAGGTGCAGCGCCTCGAAATCCTCCATCCAGGAGAAGGAGACGTGATAGTCGGTCCAGCTGCCGGCCACCGAAATCGAAATCTCATCGTCGCCGGCGCGTTCGAAGGACCAGTCATTGTTGTGGGCCACCTGCTCGATGACATCCACCGGGTGGATTTCGCGGGACAATTCGAGTTCGAGAAGTTCCATGGATGCTTCCTGTGTTCAGGGGAGCGCCACACGCTCCGCGGGGCACACACGACGAACAATCTTGTCTAGAACTCGGACGGCCAGGAACTTCTCAAACGCAAAGACCCCAGACCGGACCCACCGCCCGGCGCATGATCCCTGCTCCGAATCATGCAACAAATTCAGTCTATTGATCGGGAGTCGCGTGAACAGCCCAATTTTTCGCACTGCGTCATTCGCATGTGGAAAGGCGCTGTCAAAAAGATTCATGCAACGCCGGTAAGCGATTCACGGCAAAGCGATTTTTCGGATCGCGCTTTGTGGAAAAGTTTACGATTATTTTTTTGATCGAGGCTTCGCCGCGGCCGCCGGTGCGGCCTGACCGGTCAATTCGGCGAGCTTCGCCTCGAGCGCCTCGACACGCGCCGCAAGCTGGATGTTGTCTTCCCTGGCCTTCACCGCCATTTCGCGCGCCGCCTCGAACTCCTCGCGCTGCACCACATCCATGGAGTTGAGCAGGCGCTCGGCCTGGCTGCGGAAAGCAGTCTCCATCTCGCGTCGAACGCCCTGCGCGGCCCCCGCTGCATCCGTCATCAGCTTGGCGAATTCATCGAGAATGCGGTTCGGTCCGTTCGACATGGCAGATCCTCGCTTCGTCGTTTTGACGTAGTGGCGCGCAAGGCGGAATGCAAGCGAAGCTTGCCTTGACCCCGCCAAAACCCTGCCGCATGGTCCGCGCCCTAACGCGACCGTGCTCGGGAGACCCTGTTTGAGCGAATATTTCCTGCTGCCGCTGGCCTCCCTGCCCTTCCCCAATATCGATCCGGTCATCGTCACTATCGGACCGCTGGCGGTGCATTGGTATGGCGTCGGCTACATCGTCGGCATCCTCTTTGCCTGGTGGTACGCCAAGCGGCTCGCCACCAACACCGGCCTTTGGCCGGACGGCAAGCTGCCGATGAAGCCGGAGGACCTCGACGATTTCATCGTCTGGGCGGCCATCGGCGTGGTGCTCGGCGGGCGGACCGGTTACGTGCTCTTCTACGACCTGCCGCGCTACATCGCGCATCCGCTCGACATTTTTGCGGTCTGGCAGGGTGGCATGTCGTTCCACGGCGGGCTGCTCGGCGTCATCCTCGCCATGACCTTGTTCTCGCTCAAGCGCGGCATCCACACCTGGACGCTGTTCGATGTCGTCTCTGCCGGCGTGCCGGTCGGCCTTGGGCTGGTGCGAGTGGCCAATTTCATCAATGCCGAACTCTGGGGCCGGCCGTCGGACGTGCCCTGGGCGATCGAATTCCCCAATGGCGGCCCGTTTACCCGCCATCCCAGCCAGCTCTATGAAGCCCTGCTCGAAGGTCTCGTCCTGTTCCTGGTGCTGCGCTTCCTCACCCATTCGCGGCTGAAGCTGAGAACACCGCGCTTCGTCGGCGGCGCCTTCATCTGCGGCTATGGCCTGTCGCGCATCTTCGTCGAGTTCTTCCGCGAGCCCGACCAGCAGCTCGGCTACCTGCTCGGCACCAACTGGCTGACCATGGGCATGATCCTGTCCTCGCCGATGGTGCTCGCCGGCATCTGGGCGATGGCGACGGCAAAGCCGATGACGCAAACGCAGCCGGCATGACCCGGCTGAAGGAGCGCATCGTCAGCCTGATCGGCGCCGTGGGGCCGATCCCGGTCAGCGAGTATATGGCGCTTTGCCTGTTCGACCCCGAGGACGGCTACTACACGACGCGCGAGCCCTTCGGCGCCGCCGGCGACTTCGTCACAGCGCCGGAGATCAGCCAGATGTTCGGCGAGCTCGTCGCCGTCTGGCTTTACCAGGCCTGGCAGGGCGCTGGCCGGCCGCTCCCCGTGATCTTCGCCGAAATCGGTCCCGGTCGCGGCACCCTGATGAAGGACATGCTGCGCGCCTGGGCGCGGCTCGATCCGGCCTTTGCCGCCGGCGCTTCCTTCGCCATGATCGAGACCAGTCCGCGCCTGGCCAAAATCCAGCAAGCGACGCTCGCCGGGCAGAGTTCAGCCCTGAGCTGGCACCAGACCATCGACACGCTGCCGCAGCAGCCGATGTTCATCGTCGGCAACGAGCTGTTCGACGCGGTGCCGATCCGCCAGTTCGTCTATGTCGGTTCGGGCTGGCGCGAACGCATGGTCGGGCTCGACGATGCCGACAATCTCCACTTCTTCGCCGGCGCTGGCTCTATCGACCCGGCGCTGCTGCCGTCGGGCGTGGCGGGCGCGCCGCAAGGCACGATCGTCGAGGTGGCGCCGGCCCGTGCTGCGCTGATGGCGGCGATTGCC
>NZ_JHQR01000087.1 GCF_014843825.1 Mesorhizobium silamurunense | reverse complement strand
CTGGACAAAGCGGAGGCGCTGGCGAAGCTGGAGTTCAGCGGCCAGAAGCTCAGCAAGAACGATATCGTCGAAATTCTGAGCAAGAGCAGCGCAGCGCAAGTGGTGCCTGCGCTGGTGGAGAACGCTGGCAAATTAAACAATAAGGCTAAATCGCGAGTGTTGGCGGCGGCCAGCAGCCGTCGAGACGCTGCTGCCGCAATTAGAAAATTAAATGAATGACACTATGGCGACATATATCGGCGATACAGTTTTTCATTGCTACGAGTAACGCAATTATAAATATATCTCGCGATCACCTCCAAAGCGGACTACCCGACGTGGAGCGGGCCGCCATTCCATTCAAAGACCGGCCGGTTTTCGGCATTCCTCCTAGGCCATCAACTTGGCGGCGATGTCACGTTATCTGCAAATGAACGCAATGAGACTTTTGCGCTGATCTCAGCTGACAATGGTCACTGACTTCCATTCCGCTATGGCCTGCAGGCGATGAATGTGTATGACGCGAACAGAGCGGTTTGAGCTTGGTGGGACGAAGAGATTTCTGAGGGCGGAGAAGATCGAGACGAAGGTGAATCGGAGAAACATGGCATGAATGAACTGACATTGACCTGCGCAAGACTCGTCTTACTCAACGAGAGCTACGACGGCACGGTCCACATCGTGGACGGCAGCATCGAGGAAATTAGCCCCGGAGGATCGAATCGCCCCGTTCCACGAAGTCGCAGCGCGTGGGTCCGGATTGCGCCAGAAAGCCGTCCAGTGCATCGGCCGCGGCCTTGCCGCAACTATTTCGCTCCGGCACTATCGATGCACGTTTGCCGGCGCTCTCGCTCGTGCTTGGCCACTCGCGCTACAACTTCGCCCGCTATGTCATGCACCAGGACCTGCAGACGCCGCTATGCTGGCATTGCCAGGCAGAGGCCCTTGGCGGGGTGCCGATCGAGATTCTCCACGACCGCATGAAGACGGCCGTCACCGGCGAGGATGCGAACGGCCACATCGTCTACAATCGCTCGCCGCTGACGCTGACCCAGCGAAACGCGACTGCGTAGAGTACGGACATCCAGTTATCGGAAAGTTCGGCCCGACTCAATGCATCCTTTGTGTGGTGATTGTCGACAAGTGCAATCGGTTTGGGTTCCTGTAACGATTGGTGAGGCTTTGGAACAACGACGACATCTCTCGCGATTGAACAGTAAACTCCCCATAGTTTGGATCGAAGAGCGTCGTCACTCCATTCGAAGATGACATCGCAACTGTGTGTGCGCCATCGCCAGAAAAATACAAGTTGACCAAATAGGTCGACCCGTCTTCCGTTATTTTGCTAATCATCCGCAAGAGGCTCGAAGACTCGCCAAATGTGTATTTCTTCTCTTTTCCGGACGGTGCTAGGCCTGCTTCCCGCAAAATGGTGTTGTGTGCCTGAAGGTCGGCCTGGGAAGCTCCTGCTCCCTCTGTTAGCAACAGATGCTTGAGGTTCTGATACTGCTGTTGCCGCATAGCCGCTGAGGCGTGTCCTTCCGATCCAGGCAATATCGCATTCATCCGGGCTGACGCGCTGCGGTTGAGATTGAGGAGCCACTCCGCAGTCAGTCCAACGCAGATGCCGTTTTCATTCGCCTCGTGCAATTCGGCCGTCCTGTATTCGAACAGGGAGGTGCTTGGCCTCGCGGGAGAGGATGTACTGGCGCTGGAGGAGTGTGAACTGTGAGAAGAAGTTGCATCCGCGGTATGCGGCTTGCTGGCGCAGAGTCCCATTTTTTCAGGCAACTCCCCAGAGGACAGCCTCTGCTGCCCGAAACTGTCGCGGGGATGTAACTCCAGCCGGTTGTTGCTGACATCGAGCGTCGGAAGCCCGGCCGGGAGGGCGGGCAAACTCGTCAGGAACGCAGGTGACAGGTCCAGTAGGGCATCGACATCGCCGGCCTCAACCCAGGCCCTGGTTCGTGTCACCGCCTCTTGCCGCTGCTCGTTGTCCCCCTGTCCCGCTTCAGCAGCCCAGGCGTCCAGGATTTGGTCCAGCGACGCTTCGTGGGATGCCGGGGCGTGGAGGTTCGCCGGATCGCCGGCAGAGGAAGTCGATGCCCCAGTCAAGGCTTCGACCCACTCTCCCGAGAGCGGAGTGAGGTCATCTTCTTCGGACGTACCGCCCAGCCGGGCCTTTCCTGATTTCACCAATGCCTTCTCTCCAAACCCTGATTAAGGCTATGCTAACGCGCGCCGACCGTTCCTCGTCATGCGAAATCCATATTCCATTATCATCCTGGTATGGTCAGAGGTCTTCCCGGACCGCTTTACGGCTTCGGTCACGTAGCTGGCATTCGGCTCCAGGCGGGGCGCACGAGGGGGTATAGAGACGCGGAAGGCGCCGAATACTTCCTCGATCTCTCTTCCCGTAGTTCTTGCCGCCTTGTGACAAGAGATCCTGCAATAACCGTGTCAACCGCGCGAGGTGTCGCCGGTCGCATCGAGATATGCTGGCTCTGTTGCCGTTCGGTTTGGATGCCGAAATGGGCTCTGTTGTCGCGCCTTCCGAGGTACGCTTAGGCCGAACGGATTATCAGCACAGTGCCAGTCATCGAATGATCGCCAGTGTCCGGGGCAGGAGGAGCGAAGGCGCCAGGGTCAGAGCAACAGCTGGGTCGAGCAAGAAGCGGTCCGGATTCTCAAACCATGCACCGTCATACTCGAAGAGAGGATGGTCTCCGAGCCCCGGCCGCGATTGCTCCTCGCCATTCCGATCGGGTGTGTGCGGCCGTCCAGATTAATTGCACCTGAAAGTCAGCCATCGCGAGACGATCCGTCTAAGCGGCTTGAGATGGATGTGTTGGGCAGATCGGCGCTCGCCAGCACCTGTCGACCTCGCGAGCGCATGCAGGACGCAGAGATAAATGCTGATGCTGACGTTGGGGTCCCCGGCTTGCACCCTTTGCAATCTCGACCGAGACGTGACGGCGCGCTCCGCCACGATTGGCATTGGCAGCCGCCGGCGTCTACAAGCATCATGGGGCGCAGCGCGCGGGCGATATGGCCTGCCGCCAGCTCGATGCCGTCGACGATGCAGACAGCTGTTCCGCAATGACCGGCGGGCTGCAGGCCACCCTTTCTTTGTTGAGCCGTCAGCGCCGCAATTTCGGCAGGGTGATGCGCTCGGCAGCGGCCGCAAACACTGGTTCCGTTCTTTTCAGCAGTATCGTTGTTTTTCCGGTTCGACAGCGCCAGCAAGATCATCCTGCTCGCGTGGGTAAACGATGACGACACCATGCGTGCCTACGGGAGCAGGACAGTGCCTACGCGGCCTTCAAAAGTATGCTGGAAAGCGGTAATCCTCCCGACGATTTCAAAGCGCTGTTAACAACGGCAAAGGCAACGGCAGAACGGTTCGAGGCGGCAGTCAAAGCGGCAGCTGATGGCTAGACGAACCCGAAACCTACAGCACGCATTTGGGGGCGTTCAGCCCTTCGAGGCGACAACTGGGACCATCCATCGGCAGGTCACCACCGCATTGTACCCGCTTGCCGTTGACGGCGGCCGACCCCATCCGCTTCAGTTCGCGGTTTTACCAGCGCGGTGACCCTGCAAGTCCATCAGAGCCGGATTCGCACGCCTGTTCCTTTTTCGCGGCCGATGTCCCGCCGATATTGGCGCCTGACGGCAAGCACGGCGGCAAACTCCAGCCGATGCATTGGTCGAGCATCACGGGGGCGCGGGCGAGGCACGCTCATTCGCAAGCATGGCGGATTCGAGGCCGAGCGCCACACCGGGACGTTACTTACAATGCAACTACATTTCGCTTTGTCCGGGTCGGATCTCGGACACGGTCTTTTTCAGTTATCCTGCTGATAACAATTATTTTTCACAGTTGGCACGGAACGTGCTTGGATGCAGCAACGCTTTGCAGTTAGGGATCAGGCTGCCCCGAACCGCAGGGCACCGCTCAGAAAGCCGAGGTTTTGATGGGCGTGGCATCCAATAAGGCTTTCTAAGCAATTAGCAGAGTTATAGCACAGGCTCCTTTTATTGACGCGCTATGGATAAAGTATCTCGGATGCCTGTTCTCATCTGGCTGGTCCGGGTGTTTTCGCCGAATTTCGCAATATTGCCGCTCGTCTGGCGTCATCCGGCACTGCAATGAAGGGGTGCAGGAAGCAACAACGGAGAAAGGGATATCCGTGGCCGATGAGCGGAAAGTCTCTTCCTGAAGGCTGATAGGACACCGTTGCCTGGGCATTCTCATAGAACACGTGATGCTGAAAGGGGCGCGAGAAATCACCTCCTATCTTGACGAGTTCTAGCACGAGGTGCTTGGCAGACCTTTCTACATTCTTGGGGGGAGCCGGGACGTACACCATTTGACCGTGGACGCGCTTTCGCAGCGATCCAAATTGGATGTGGAAGTCGCCATGCACCGGTGCATATTTCAAAATGAATGCCGAAAAGCAGTCGATAAAATATGTGACTGGGTAGTCCTTGTGCGCTTGCGCGTCAGAGATCGTCTTGACTTCAGAAAAGACGCCAAGTTCCGGAAGCCATGGGTCTCTTTTTTGTCCCCGGACGCACTGACCCTTTCATGCACGACGTGATGAATTCGAGTGTGTGCCCAAAGCAGTGACAGTTCCCATACGTAAGGGATTCCGTTCCTCTTCGGTTGATCGACATGCTGTATTATACGTTGGATTTCATGGTAGCTGAGGTGCCCAGCCACTCCATCGATCATTCTCTGCAAAACTCGTCTTGAGAAGATTAGGATTATTCCAAGACTTTATTTCACATCCTCGAAGCCCGCGGCCACCCACGCGATCAACGCCATAGCAGCAGCAACCACCAACGGCGCCCCCAAGATCAACTCAACTGTCTCGATGTGCGGTCGAACCGGCAAGTAGAGTCCCGTGACGCACCAAGGGCTGTCGCCGATGAGGTCAAAGCCCATTAAGCAAGGCACATTATCGTGCCAGGACCAGAAACAGATCCACGGAATCGAGAACGCCCACCATAGGCGGACGAACCCTCGTCTAAGGTTCATACGGCACCTCCGCGCACAATCAGCACAGCGTCTCGCACGCTACGCCATCGCCGTCCCGGTCCAGCTTCCGGCCCCACGAGCAGTTGTGCAGATACCATTGCGCTTCGTCGCACGAGCTGATCTGCGAGCAGTACCGCCGTGGCTCGCATGAATAGCCGCTCTGCGCTAACAGCTTGCGGCTTACCATGCCGAGCGGCTGGCTCGACGGCGCCGCGCCATCGGCATGCGACGCGCGCCAATCCCAGGGCGCTTGAAAGTTGCCGACCCACATGCCGACTTTCGCGGCCCCTCGCCTTCGCCTGCTGTGGCGCATAGCGCCGTGGCTGTAGCGCGGCCAATCAAGCGCCTGACCGTGCTCGACCATCCATGTCGCCACGCTGGCGCCGTCGGCGCGTCGGCAGTCGCCTACAAAACGGTGATAGCGATCCCACGTCACGAACGTGCACTGCACCGGCCTCGAGGCTGCCAGGAATGTGTCCAATGCTTCCGCCGATCGCCGGCCGCAGGGATATTCGAAGCCCTTGGCGTCGTCGCAGTATTGCTTGCTCTCCGGCGCGTCGATGCCGTTGAAGCGAATCCGCTGGCCGCGAACTTCTATCGTGTCGCCGTCGATAACGGAGGCGACACCCGAGATCGGTTCCGGCTTCGGCCCGAACCAGTTCGATGCGTTGAGCTCGGGCAAGCGGTCGCTGTGCTGCATGGCGATCTGCGCGGCCAGCGCGCCGGCTGCGGCGAACGTCACGAAGATCAAGCGCCGCGGCACGCTCGCCCACCGCAGCGCGCGCGAGCGCTTTGCGCCGGTGCGTTTGCGCCATTGATCAGACCGATTGTCGTGTCGTGATCTATCCATTGTCGACTTATGCCGACCAGCCCGGCCAGGTACTGTCGATCATGGGCATGGCAGCGCAGTAGTAATCGTAGACAAACTGCCCGGTCGCCATATCCCGGCAACGCCAAATCAAAGCGTAGTTCGGGCCGTAGAACTGGTCCCATGCAACGCCATAAACTTGCGGTCGCGGAACATAGTAGCCCCCGCCGCCATTCTTTGCTGCCGCGCCCGCCGCAGCGGCTACACCCGCCACCGCAATTCCAGTCGCGACAGCGTTGTCGGTCTGTATCAATCGAACGCATTTCTCAACCGTTGCACCACGCCGAGTCAGGAGCGCTGCAACTCGACTTCGATATTGTTCGTCGGCGCTGCCGACCAGCGCGTGGCAAAGCGCTGTTGTGTTCTGCGCTTTTAAATCGCTATCCGAAACATTCGTGTTTGTTGAGCACCCGCTGATGAACACGGCCGCGCCCGCAAGAAATGCTATCGCCTTCATTGAACTGTCCCCCCGTTGAATACTGGGGGTAATTCACGGTGTCTGTCCAGAATTTTATTCAACTTCGTCTACCTGGCCGCGCGGAGCCGGGCCAGCGCAGCGAGCCCAAATGCAACTCGCCGGGCGAGGCCCTGCAGCCTCAAGCCCGACGAGTTCACAACTGATGCGGTCGGAGACCGGATCAACCAGCGAATCCTTCGCCTTCGGCGGGTCCCCCGCGGGCAGCATCCAGGATGACCGACCGATCGAAATGGCGGCCTTTGAACATGCCCCCCCTCAAATGGAGGGGCCTTCATGCCCCAGGTGATCTTGACGGAAAGTTTGCGACGGAATCGAAAAAACCGACCATCGCCGCCAAAGCGCCGGTCCTGCTTTTCAAGTACTTAGCTCCTGATCAAGCGGCTTCGCGGTAATGCCAGGAATGTCATCTATCCGGACAGGTTTCCCGATCAAATAGCCTTGAGCTTCATCGCATCCGAAGCGGCGCAGATAGTCGAGCTGTTCGGGAGTTTCCACGCCTTCGGCCGTTACCTCAATTCGAAGCTCATGCGCCAGCTGAACCAATGATCTTACAATCGCGGCGCAGTCCGCGTCGGTTAGCATATCCTGGACAAAAGACCGGTCGATCTTGAGCCGCGAAAGAGGCAATTTGCGAAGATAGGTGAGGGATGAAAAGCCGGTGCCAAAATCGTCAAGGGCAACTGTGACGGACAGAAAACTCAACGATTGTAGTAATGAAATGGCGTCTTCAAAATCGGAAATCAGCACCGATTCCGTGATTTCGACCTCAAGTCGCTTTGGCTCTAAACCGGTCTCCGACAAGGCCATTACTATTCCATCCAATAACGCCTTGTTCTTAAGCTGGACAGCCGACAGATTGACGGAGACCCGCAAGTCGCGCGGCCATTGCACCGCTGCCAGGCAAGCCGTGTTGAGAGCCCAATGCCCGATGGCGTGAATCAATCCGGTTTCTTCAGCGATAGCTATGAACTCCGACGGAGGGATCGCGCCAAGTGTCGGATGCTGCCACCGCAGAAGCGCTTCAAAACCTCGGATGCGATCGCTCCCGAGGTCGAGAAATGGTTGAAATGCGAGCCAAAGCTGGTCGTTGGCGAGCGCAGATGCCAGATCGCGTTCAAGGGCCTGGCGCCTTGCAGCAGCTTCATCGTCGCTTGCGCTGAAAAACTGGATGGAGCCCGCCCCCAGCATCCTAGCCCTGTGAAGCGCGGTGTCGACGCACCGCAGGAGCTGGTTGGCATCCAAACCGTCAGTGGGCGCCAAAGCGATACCGACGGAGGCCCTGCAATATATCTCTCGCCCTTCGATCAAGAAAGGCGCGCGCATGACATCTATGATCTGTTTGGCCAAGGACCTGATTTGATCTGGCCGGATATCGCGCGCAGCGATTATTGCAAATTCGCCGCCCTCCAATCTGGCGATGCCATCGCTTTCCCGTGTCGATTTGCGAAGTCGCGCAGCCACTTCGACCAAAACGGCATCCGCCATGGCTCGGCCAAAGTGATCATTCACCTCGTCAAAATTGCTGAGATCGAACAAAAGCAGCGCAAAGTGCTGGTCAAACTGCTTTGCGTCCACCAACGCGTTC